>DAOTZV010000224.1:0-46326 GCA_034434235.1 Anaerolineae bacterium | reverse complement strand
CGCACGGCCGCGCGCAACCTGATGCGCACCGCGCACGGCCAGGGCGAGGTCTTCCGGACGACCGTCTTCAGCAAGCTGGTGGGGCTGGCGCTGATCAAGTTCGCCACCCTCGATCCGCTGGGCATGGGGATCGAGATGGAGGCGGGCAAGCCGGGCTGGTGCGACGCGCTCAACGGCCTGCCCGGGCTGTTCGGTTCATCCATGTCCGAGACGTACGAGCTGCTGCGGCTGCTGGATTTCCTGCTGGAGAACCTCGCCCCCCAGCCCCCCTCTCCGGCGAAGGGCGACCTCACCCCCCCACCCCCCTCTCCGGCGAGGGGCGACCTCACCCCCCAACCCCCCTCTCCTACAAGGAGAGGGGGAGATGAAGCGCCCCCTCCCTTGCAGGGAGGGGGACGGGGGGTAGGTGTCGCCGCGCAGGGAGGGGGTCGGGGGGTAGGTGTTGCCGCGCAGGGAGGGGATCGGGGGGTAGGTGTCACCCTCCCCATCGAGCAGGCCGATCTGCTACGGCAGGTGATCGCGCAGCTCACCGCCTATCATGCGGCGTTCGATGACGCGCGCGATTTCCGCTATTGGGATGCCGTGGCCGGCGCGCGCGAGGCCTACCGGGCCCGCGTCCGCCTGGGCTTCGACGGCCGCACGGAGACGATTGACCTGGCCACGCTGGCGCCGATCCTGCAGGCGTTCCGCGATAAGGTCGCGGCGGGCATCGCCAGGGCCGAGGCGCTGAGCGACGGTGTGCCGCCGACCTACTTCACCTACGAAGTCCAGGACTACGAGATCCTGGCCGACGCCGCCGGCCGGCCGCTGACCGACGAACGCGGTCGGCCCCGGGTGCGCGTGAAGCGCTTCGCGTCGAGCCCCTTGCCCGCGTTCCTGGAAGGGCCGGTCCATGCCCTGAAGACCCGCAAGGACGTGAACGAGGCCCGCGCGCTTTACCGGGCGGTCAAGGAAAGCGCGCTGTACGACCGGCCGCTGGGCATGTACAAGACCAACGCGCCCCTGGCGGCCTGCTCGCCGGAGATCGGCCGCGTGCGCGCCTTCACGCCGGGCTGGCTGGAGAACGAGGCCATCTTCATGCACATGGCCTACAAGTACCTGCTGGAGGTGCTGCGCGCCGGGCTGCACGAGGAGTTCTTCGCCGACATGCGGCGTGGCCTGGCGCCGTTCTTCGACCCGCAGGTCTACGGCCGCAGCCCGCTGGAGAACTGCTCCTTCATCGTCAGCAGCGCGCATCCCGACGCGTCGCTCCACGGCCGCGGCTTCGTCGCGCGGCTCACGGGCGCCACGGTCGAGTTTCTCACCATGTGGACCTATATGACGGCCGGACCCCGCCCCTTCTTCATGCGCGAGGGCGAGCTCTGCCTGGCCTTCCGGCCGACGTTGCCCGATTGGCTGTTCCGACCGGACGGCACGCTGACCTTCACCTTCCTGGGGCAATGTACGGTCACATACCGCAAGGGACGTCCCATCACAGCGCCCGCGCAGGTGACCGCCGCGACCTTGCACCTGGCCGATGGCTCCCAGGTCAGCCTGACGGGCGACGTGATCCCCGCGCCGTATGCCGCGCTGGTGCGCGAAGGCAAGATCAGACGTATCGAATTGGATCTGCTCTGACAATCGAGACGTAGGGCGAAATTAATTTCGCCCTACATTTTCGTGGATGGCGCCGCGACCGGCATGGGCATCTAGCCCGAATTGGAACATAGTGACCGAAAGGCAGGACGATGACAGAAAACATGATAACCGGCTGGCGCTTCATCGGCGATGACGGCACGTTTCGCCTGGATGCGCCGCACAAAACCAACTACCTTTACTTTCCGCTGGTCAACGAGGCGGGCATGATGTCGGCCGTCACGCCGACGCTCCACGGCGACACCAAGACCGGCCAGAACACCTTCCTGACCCTGCCGGTCTCCGTCGAGGATCTGCACAACACGCGTTCCGCGCGCAACTTCTGGGTGACCATCGCGGGGCACGGGCCGTGGTCGGCCACGGGCAACTCGGCGCCGCAGGTCGCGGAGACGTTCGCGGAGGATAGCCCGGAGACGGTCACGCTGGAAGCCGGGCTGCTCTGGCACAAGGTCACGCGGCGCAACGCGCGGCTGGGCCTGGCGGCCGAGATCACCAACTTCGTGCCTGCGGGCGATGACCAGGTGGAGCTGATGCAGGTGACGCTGACCAACATCGGGGGCACGCCGCTGACGTTCACGCCCACCGCGGCGATCCCCATCTACGGCCGCTCGGCCGACAACCTGCGCGACCACCGGCACGTCACCTCGCTGCTGCACCGCATCCGGACCGTCCGCCACGGCGTGGTCGTACGGCCGACCCTCACCTTCGACGAGCGCGGCCATCGGCCCAACACCGTGACCTATGCGGTGCTGGGCGCGGAAGGGGACGGCGCGCCGCCGACCGGCTTCTTCCCCGTGGTGGAGGATTTCATCGGCGAGGGCGGCAACCTGGAATGGCCGGCCGCGGTGGTGCAGCCGGGCGTCGACGGCGTGGCCGCGGGCGCGGCCGTGGACGGCTACGAGGCTATCGGCGCGCTGCGCTTCGCCGATGTCACGTTGGCGCCGGGCGAGTCGCGCACCTACGTGCTGATCCTGGCAGTGTTGGCCGATGGCGCTGCTACGCCAGATGAACTGACCCGGCGCTACGGCAGCGCGGCCCGTTTCGCCGAGTGGCTTGACCACACGCGCAACCACTGGCAGGCCATGGTCGCGCCGCTGGCCTTCAAGACGGCCGCCCCCGACTTCGACCGCTGGCTGAAATGGGTGACCGTGCAGCCGTATCTGCGCCGGCTCTTCGGCAACTCCTTCCTGCCCTACCACGACTACGGCCGCGGCGGCCGCGGCTGGCGCGACCTCTGGCAGGATTGCCTGGCGCTGCTGATGCTGGAGCCGGAGCCGGTGCGCGACCTGCTGTTCAACAGCTTTGCCGGCGTGCGGATGGACGGCAGCAACGCGACCATCATCGGCAGCCGGCCCGGCGAGTTCCTGGCCGACCGCAACAACATCCCGCGGGTCTGGATGGACCACGGCGCGTGGCCCTACCTGACCACGCGGCTGTACATTGACCGCAGCGGCGACCTGGGCTTCCTGTTGCAGGAGCAGGTCTACTTCAAGGACCTGCACATCAACCGTTGCCGGGCGAGAGACGAAGCCTGGGCGCCGGAGCAAGGCACGCTCCTGCGCACGGCCGGCGGCCAGATCTACCGCGGCACGATCCTGGAACACCTGCTGGTGCAGCACCTGACGGCGTTCTTCAACGCCGGCGCGGCCGGCAACATCCTGCTGGAAGGCGCGGACTGGAACGACGGCATGGACATGGCCCGCGAGCGCGGAGAGAGCGTCGCGTTTACCGCGCTCTACGCGGGCAACCTGGCCGACCTGAGCAAGCTGGTGTTGGCGCTGGAGCGGCTGGGCGTAGCCGAGGTGGAGCTGGCCGCCGAGCTGCTGCCGCTGCTCGACACGCTGGCCGCGCCGGTGGATTATGCCGACGTGGCCGCCCGCCGCGGTCGGCTGCACGCCTACTTCGCGACGTGCGCGCACGCCATCTCCGGCGACAGGGTCAGGGTTGGCCTGGCCGAACTGAGCCGCGATCTGGCCGCCAAGGCCGACTGGCTGACGGCACACCTGCGCCGGCACGAATGGGTGACCGACCGCGCCGGCCACGGCTGGTTCAACGGCTACTACGACGACGACGGCCGTCGCGTCGAGGGGGAGGGCCCGCACGGCGTCCGCATGACCCTCACCGGCCAGGTCTTCACGCTGATGGCCGGCATCGCCACCGACGACCAGGCGCGCGCGATCGTGGCCGCGGCCGATCGCTACCTGTACGAGCCGCGGCTGGGCGGCTACCGGCTCAACACCGACTTCGGCCAGGTCCTGCTCAACCTCGGCCGCTGCTTCGGCTTCGCGTTCGGCCACAAGGAAAACGGCGCCATGTTCAGCCACATGGCGGTGATGTACGCCAACGCGCTCTACCGCCGCGGGCTGGTGCGGGAAGGGCACAAGGTACTGAGCGGGATCTACCAACACTGCACCGACTTCCCAACGGCGCGCATGTACCCCGGCCTGCCGGAATACATCAGCGAGCGCGGCCGCGGCATGTACCCGTGGCTCACCGGCTCGGCGAGCTGGTACCTGCTCACGCTGCTGAACGAGGTCTTCGGCGTGCGGGGCGACCTGGGCGACCTGGTCCTGGCCCCGAAGCTGGTCGCGGCGCAGTTCGATGGCCGGGGCGAAGCGGCCGTCCGCACGCAGTTTGCCGGCCGTGACCTGGAGATCGTCTACCACAACCCGGCCGGCCTCGATTACGGCGCGTACGCGATCCGCCGCGTTGCGCTGGACGGCGCCGAGGCGCCGATCACCCGGCAGGGACAGGCCGTCCGGATCGCGCGCGAGGTCGTCAGCGGATTAGCGCCCGCGGGTGTGCATCGGGTGGACGTGGACATGCGCCGCCGGGACGAAGAGGGCTCCTGATGATGGATTTCGGCTTTCCCGCGCGTCACGAGCGCGGGGGTGTGATCATGCTGAAATGGCCTCTGCCGGCGCGTGCCCCGCGCGACCGCAACGCGCTGCTCTGGGGACGGTGTGCGCCGCGCATTGACGAAGAGCAGCGCGGCGCGGTCGGCAGCGGCTCCCTCCCCATCCCCGCCTCCGCCGAGGGCGCCGACCGCAGCGCAGCGCGTCGTCGCCTGGATTTTTGCGGCCGGATGCCTGTCGGCTGACCGCTTGTGGGCCATCGGCGATGGCGTCGCAGCAAACATCCGCGCGCCACGGTCAATCGGTTGCTGCGTGCTATTGCTGGAGGCGGTATAATAGAAGACGACACACCACAAGAAGACAGGAGGGCATGGAGGATGGCGCATGCGTTATCCGGCCCGCCGGATGAAGAAACCCTCTTTGTCGTCGTCTCGGCGCGCGACCTGATGGCGCAGGCCACTCGCCGCACGTTGCTGGTCGCCGCGGTCGCCACGTGGATCTGGCTGCTGCTTGTCGGCATGGCCCGCTCGGAGTTGGCAGCGCAGGCGATGCCCGCCGGGCTGGCGTTGGCCGTGGTCACGTTCGCGGCGCTGCGCCTGCCGTCGCGGCCGGGATGGCTCGGTCAGGTTGCCTTTCTGGTGGGCTGGTGGGCGGTGATCGGCCTGGCCGCAACGCTGCTGGCCGAGCCAGCCGTGCTGATCCTGTGGGTCGCGCTCCCGCTGATCGGCGCCAGCTCCGCCAGCGTGGCGCTGACGGCTGCGGCCTGCGCGCTGACGGCGGCCGGCGTGGGGGGCGGCGCGTGGCTGGGCTTCCCGGAAGCAGCCGTGCCCTATCTCATCCCGGCCACCCTGTGCGTCGCTCTGCTCGGCTGGACGACGGCCTACACGCTGCTCGCCAGCACGCGGCGCTCGCTGGAATGCTACGCCCGCTCGGAGGCCGACCGGGCCGCCTTTCGAGAGCAGCGATTGCAGTTCCTTCAGACGCAGGAGGACCTGATCCAGGCCAACCGCGAGCTGGCGCGACTCTCGGACCGCCTCCGGGTGATGACGCAAATGGCCGAAGACGCACGGCGGATCAAAGAAGAGTTCGTCGCCAATGTCAGCCATGAACTGCGCACGCCGTTGAACATGATCATCGGTTTCAGCGAAGTGATCCTCAAGTCCCCCAAGATATACGGCGTGCGGTTGCCCGATCAGCTTCTGGCCGATATTCGAGCGATCCAGCGCAACAGCCAACACCTGGCCGGCCTGGTCAACGATGTGCTGGCGTTAAGCCAGGCCGAGAGGGGCAAACTGGTGCTGGCGCGCGAGTGGGTCAACCTGGGCGATCTGCTGGTCGAGGCGCGGGACGCCGTGCAGGTCCTGTTCGAATCGAAAGGGCTTTACCTGCGGCTGGAATTGCCCGCCGACCCGCTCATCGTCTTCTGTGACCGCCTGCGGATACGCGAGGTGGTGCTCAATCTCCTGAGCAACGCGGGCCGTTTTACCGACCAGGGCGGCGTGGTTTTGCGCGCCTGGCGCGAGGACGGCCATGCCATGATCAGCGTGGCCGATACCGGCCGGGGAATTCCCCTTAAGGATCAACAGCGGATCTTCGAGCCATTTCAGCGTCTTGCCACAAGCTCGTCCGACACGATCGAAGGCAGCGGGCTGGGCCTCAGCATCAGCAAGCGTTTTGTGGAGATGCACGATGGCCGGATCTGGCTGGAAAGCGAAGTCGGTCGCGGCACCACGTTCTATCTACGCCTGCCATTGGAGCCGCAGGCCGAAGCCGCGCCCCCTCCCGGCGCCGTGCGTTGGATCAATCCCTATCAGACTTACGAGCCGCGAACACGGCCTTCGGCCGCGCCGGTTCCGATCGTAACCCCTCGCTATATCGTGATGGAAGAAGCGTGTCAGCTTCGGGAGTTATTTGCACGTTTCGCCGAGGGCAGTGAAATTGTCGCCGTCCACTCCGTCCCCGACTTGATCGCTGAGTCGCACCGCTCGCCGGCAACCGCGGTCGTCATCAATACACCCGATCCTCAGGCGGTCATCGCGGAGATCCGGGCGGCCGGGGGCATTCCCTTCGATACACCGATGCTCGTCTGTTGGATCCCAGGCGAACGCGAAGCCGCCCGCAACCTGGGTGTCCTCCGTTATCTGGTCAAGCCCATCTCGCAGGAGATTTTGTTGGCCGCGATCGATGAAGTGAAGCCGGCGCCGAGGACTATCCTGCTGGTGGATGACAACCCCGAAGCACTGCAGCTCTTTGCGCGCATGTTGGCCGCCGACGGCGAGACGCGCATCCTGCGCGCCCTCAATGGGCCGCAGGCGCTCGCCTTGATGCGAACACGCAAGCCCGACATCGTCTTGCTCGATCTGATCATGCCGGAAATGGACGGCTTTCAAGTCTTGCGCGAGAAAGAAAAAGACCCGACCATTCGACAGATCCCGGTCCTGGTCATTTCCTCGCTCGATCCGTTGGGCGGGGTCGTGGTATCCGATCTGCTCAGCGTTTCCCGGCGCAACGGCCTCACCCCGCGCGAGCTGATCGCCTGTATCCAGGCTATCAGCTCGATCTTGACTCGAGAGAAGCTGCCGGGCGCTCCAACACCTGCGGCAATGCCGTCTGCGTGATCGGCTTGCACCCGAACGCGAGGGCGCCCGGCGCATAGGTCGGCTCGCCGCGTCCAATATCGCCGACCTGACCAAAAAGATCAACTCTGGCCGGCCATCCAGGGGGTACGGGCATCCCACGCGCGCAGCCGGCGGTCGAGATCGGCCGCTGTGTCCGCTTGTTCTTCTGTCCCCGCCAGATTGCGCAACTGATACGGGTCGGCGGCCAGGTCGAAGAACATGTACGGCGTGGCGGCCAGTTGCCGGGTCCCCGGGATGAACGGCAGTCCATAGAGGTGCGTGCGCGTGCGGATGCCCACTCCGCGGCCGGTCTCGATGAAGGCAGCGGCCTCGGCCGGCGGCTCGCCGCGCAGCGCGGGCGCCAGGCTACGGCCGGCCATATGCGCCGGGATCTCCGCGCCGGCCAGGTCGAGCAGCGTTGGCGCAAGATCAACCAGGCTCGCAACGGCGCCTTCTGCCCGGCCCGCCTCCGGCGCCGCAGACGAGGGAGCGCGAATGATGAGCGGAATCCGCACCGATTCCTCGTGCAGATCCCCTTTCTGCACCCGGCCGTGGCTTCCCAGGTAGTCGCCGTGATCGGAGGTGAAGACCACGATTGTATTCTCCGCCAAGCCATTCGCTTCCAGCGCCGCCAGCATCCGGCCCACCGCATCATCCACCCACGTCGTCATGCCGTAGTATTCGGCGATCACGCGCTGGAGCGTGAAATCGGCCGGCAGCTCCTCGGTGTAGGGCAGGTGGAAGTTGTAATAGCGGTAATCCCAGCGATAGACCTTGAACCAGTGATCCTGGTCGGGCAGCCGCCTGGACAGGTCCACATTGGGCCGGATGGGGATCTCCTCCGGGCGGTACATGGTCGTGTACTTTTCCGGCGCATCGCTCATCGGACAGTGCGGCGGCGAGATGTTGTAATAGAGAAAGAAGGGGCGGTCGGCCTGCGTCTGCTGTCGCAAGAAGGCTTCGACGCGCTCGCACTCGAAGTCCACGCTGTAGCCGGGGGGCACGAACTCCGGCCCGCCGTTCTCGGTGAACGATTGGCCGGTGTGCGCATGGTTCATGCGCGGGATCAGGTAGTAGTCGAAGCCGATCTCGTGCGGCCAGGAGTGAATGTGCCATTTGCCGATAACCGCCGTATAGTAGCCATGACGATGCAGGACTTCGGGCAGTGTTTCATCCTTGAGATGTGGCCGACCGGCATACGGATATTGCGGGAAATAGATCCGGCCGTCGTCCTGGGGCAAGGCGACGTTCCCGACCCCCCCGGTGCACGTCCGGTTATACTGGCCGGAGAGCAATACCGAACGGGCAGCCATACAGACAGGATAGTTGGTAACGGCCGTCTCGAAGCGCACGCCTTCGGCCGCCAGTCGATCGAGATGCGGCGTGCGGATGACCGGGTTGCCGTAGCAGCCCACTTCGAACGCGCGCAGTTGGTCGCAGGTGCAAAGGATGATGTTGGGTTGAGGCATGGCTTTCTTCCTTGATCCAGGCGTTCAGCTCGCTCCCGACTGAGTGGAAGCGGCCAGGCGCTCCAATGTCTCCAGAAATGCCGTCTGCGTTACCGGCTTGCGCAAAAACGCGTTGGCACCGAGTGCATAGGCCAGCTCGGGTTGGTTCATGATCGTGCAGACGACGATGGGCAAGCGGCCGGCCAGAGGATGTCGGCGCAGCTTGCCCAATAGTTCCCACCCGTCCATGTGCGGCATCATAACATCCAGCACGATCATGCGAGGCGAGTGGGTTTCCAACAGATCGAGTGCGCGGCCGGGCTCCTGAGCGGAGATCACCTGATAGCGCGTCCCCGCGACGTATCGCTGGAAGAGCTGAAAGATATCGGGGTTGTCATCAATGAGGAGCACCGGCCAGCGGTTGCAAATGGGCAGAGCGATCCGATAGTCGAGGACGTTTTGGCCCAGAGAGCAGATCAGATGACCGCGAAACAGCTCGATCAGATCTTCGACTTCTTTCAGGTCGGCGGACGCCAGCGCCCGGCCATCGTTCGGCCATTGCGCCGTGATCTCGAACGTCAGGACGTTTGCTTTCTCGCTGATGCGCACGGCGCACCATCCCCTGGCGGCACACTGCAGCGCGTGACCGAGCAAGGCGATCACAATCTGGCGGAAAGCAATCGGGTGAACGGAAAGCGGGGGCAGGTCGGCCGGCGCCGACCAGTCCAGGCGGACACCATAGCGTTCGACCAAAGGTTGTATCAACTCGATCACCGTGACGAACGTCTGGTTGGGATCGGTGAGGCACTCGGTCGGGTCTTGTACAAGCCACTCAAAGGACTCGCCTCCCGCAACTTTGCTTTGTTCGACGTGAGCGAGGTTGTTGGCCGTGGCAAGCTTCTGCTCCAATCCATACTGTTCCCACAGACGAGCCGCCAGCAGCTGCACAGCGCGGTTCTGATCGCGGCGCAATTGGCGCTCGCTGATCCCGAACTGATGCGCCATCTCCTCTTGCGTCAGGCGCTGGATGTAGCGGTAGAGCAGGAGATCATAGGCCTGCTGATTGTGCTCGGCCAACAGATCGCCCGGCCGGGGGCGCAACGTTTCGATGGCCTTGATCAGACATTGTTGGAGCGCCGCCGCCCTATCGTACCTGGCCTGTAATCCGAACAGATGGATCAGCGGACTCTTGGCCAGATATTCGGGGTCGTATAGATGGTTCAACGCGCTGCGCAGGTCGTGAAAAAAACGATCGCTGCTGTTCATCATTTGTCGCTCGAGGATCAGTGCTCTGTCCGGTTTTCGACCGGTATTCGGCCGAAAAACCCAGACAAGACGTCCATCCTATGCTACACTATAGATTATAGTCGAAGGAATCAGGTTCCCCAAGTACTCACCCCAAGGAGGAAGGCGTATGAAGCTGTCACGACGTAATTTTCTCAAAGCATCTGTTCTGACGGGTACGAGCGTGGTTCTGGCCGCCTGTGCGCAACCGACCCCCGCACCTCAACCTGCCCAACCAGCCGCCAAAGCTGAGCCCACCAAGGCCCCGGAACCGACCAAGGCGCCGGCTCAGGCCGCCCCGGTGACGATCACGTATCTGGTGCGCACCGACATCCAGCCCACGCTCATCAAGTGGGGCGAGCAGACGGTCGAGGAATTCCAGAAGCTCAATCCGAACATCAAGGTGGAGATGGTGGGCGTGCCATGGGGCGACTACAACGCCAAGCTGCTGGCGATGTACGCCGCGGGCACGCCGCCGGAGATCTCGGCGAACTACGCGGCCGGCTTTGCGACTTTTTATGCCAATAAGGCGATTTTGCCCCTGGATGATTACATCAAAGGGCAGGGCGTTGACCTTTCGGTGTTGGAGAAAGCCGCCCTCGATTCGGTCACACGCGATGGCAAGCTCTGGGCATTGCCGCTGGCGCACCAGCCGGTCGTCGTCTTCTATAACAAAGACCTGTTCGACAAAGCGGGCGCCAAAACTTTGACGACAGATTGGGCCGACAAATCCTGGACGCACGCGGCGTTTGTCGAAGCGGCCACCAAGATCGCCAAAGACCTGGATGACCCCAAGAAGGCGCAATGGGGCGGCTACTATTGGGAAGGACAACTGGGTACGCAGCTCTATTGGTCCTATGGCATCGATCCGTTCAACAATAAAGGCGGTCCGGACAAGACCGAAGCGTACAAGACCGGCAAGGTCACCGAGGTCTACTACGAAGATCCGAAGGGCATCACGGCGATGCAGTGGCTGATCGATCTGACCCACAAGCTGAAGGTGGCTCCGCGGCCGTCCGATACCGACGCCCTCAATCAAGCCGTGGGCTGGAGCTTCTTGAGCGGTCGCATCGGCATGTATGTTGACGGTTCCTGGCGCTTCGGCGACATCATGAAGACGAAGCCGACCTGGAAGTGGGGCATTGCGCCGCTGCCTTATGGCCCGGCCGGCCTGAACACCTGTCCGCTCTACAATGACTCCTGGATGCTTGGCGCAAAGTCCAGGAACCCCGATGCGGGCTTCAAGTTTCTGAAATACGTTGCGCTGGAAAACGGCGCTAAGTTGTACGCAGAGAGCACCGGATTCTTCCCGGCCAAGAAAGATCTGTACGACATCTTCTACGATAGCATCATGAAGGCCGAGAACTTCGCCATGACGCGTGACGATCTGAAGAAGGTGATGACCGGCGGCTTCGCGGGCGGCTTCCCGGCCCCGGGCAAGACGCTCGACCGCTTCCCCGAGCTCAACACCGCCTGGAACCAGACCACCGCGCCGATGAAGAACGGCGAGGCGACCGTGCCGGACGGCATGAAGGCCGTCCAGGCGAAGTTCAAGTCGTTGATCGGCGCCTAGCCCCCCGGTGCCGCGCCGACCTCACCCTCTCTCTCCTGGGCCGGCAAGGCGCAGCCCAGGAGAGAGGATGACCTTGCGGGGGACAGCCGCCGATGACCCACCACATCTACTGGGGCGAGACGCACCACAACCTGTACGTGTTGGACGAGACCGAGGTGGACCTGGATCGGGTGTGCCGGGAGGCGCGCAGCCACCTCGACTTCCTGTCGTTCGCCTATTACACGCCGCATCTCTTCCGCTACAAGCCGGAGCTGAACCCGCCGGGCAAGTACGGCTTTCGCCTGGAAGCATGGAAGCCGGCCGAGCGGATCGCCCGCGAGTGGGCGGCCGTGCAAGATGCAACGCGACGCCATAACGACGAAGGCGCGTTCGTCACCTTCCCCGGCTACGAGTGGCAGGGCGACAGCACGAGCGGCGACCATAATGTCATCTACCGGACGGAAGGCGCGTCGGTTTATCGCGTGAACACGCTGCGCGAGCTCTACGCCTGCCTGGCCCCCCACGACGCCCTCGCCATCCCACACCACACCGCTTATCGTGTCGGCATGCGCGGCAAGGACTGGTCGGTTCACGACGAGGCGCGCTCGCCGTTCGTCGAGATCTTCTCGGTGCACGGCTGCTCGGAGACCGACGAGGGGTGGGTGGGGATGTGGCGCAACCGCCACATGGGGCCGGCCGTGACGGGCGGAACCTATCGCGACGCGCTCCTGGCCGGGCTGCACGTCGGCGCCATTGCCTCGACCGACAGCTTCGGCAGCCATCTGCTCTCGGGCATGTACGGCCATGGGCTGATGGCCGCCCTGGCCCCGGCGTTGACGCGCGACGACCTGTGGGCGGCGTTCAAGGCGCGGCGCGTCTATGGCGTCACCGGCGACCGGATCGCGCTCGACTTCACCGTGAACGGCGCGGAGATGGGCAGCCGTCTGCTGGCCGCGGGGCCGCGGCAGGTGCACGTGGCCGTGACCGGCCTGGACGCCCTCGACCGCATCGAGGTGCTGCGCGACGAGCGCGTGATCGCGACGCACAATCATCAGGCCGCGTGGGAACCGCCCCGGCCTGGCGTGCGGAGCCGTTTCCTCCTCCGCCTGGAGGTCGGCTGGGGCCCGGCCGCCGATGAACTGGAGGTGGGCCAACACGCGTGGGAAGGCGAGCTGATCTTGAGCGGCGGCCGCTTCCTGCGCAGCGTGCCGTGTTGGCGCACGCCGGGCCAGGGCCCGGTCGCGCTGGCGCACGACCGGGCAACCTTCGCGCTGTGCACCGACCCTGCGGCCGTGGACGCGGCGTGGCAGAACGCACTCGTGTTCGAGTTCGAGGCCGATGGGGCCGATACGCTGCATCTGCGCCTCAACGGTCACACCGAGGTCGGCCCGGTGGCCAATTTCATGGCGCGCAGCCGGGTGATCTGGTATCGGGATGAGTGCGTGGCGCGGCTTCAGGCGCTGCGCGGCCTGACCCCCGCCGAGTGCGAGCGGGACGACACCTATTATCACATGGCATACAAGGCGAAATTGCATCGCGCCCAGCCGGAGGCGGCGTACACGGCCGCCTTTGATTTCGTGGACGATGCGCCGCTGGAACGGGAGGCGTGCTACCGCGTGCGCGTGGAGCAGCGCAACGGCCAGCGCGCCTGGTCGAGCCCGATCTGGGCGGCGCCGGAAAAACAGGAGTAAGCTATGACCGTCGCAGACGGAACGACGAGCGACATGCGCTTCCTGGGCGTGCGCGCCCGACGGAAAGCGCGCTTCTCGCTGGCGACCCAAGAGGCCATCTGGTTCTATATCTTCGTGGCGCCATGGCTCCTGGCCTTTTTCATCTTCACCCTCGGCCCCATGGTGGCTTCCTTCGTCTTCTCGTTTACACAGTACAACGCCATCCAACCGCCAGAGTGGATCGGCGTGAAGAACTTCATCACGCTGTGGGGCGATCCGGTCTTCTGGAAGTCCATCCGCGTGACCTTCACCTACGCGCTGGTCTTCGTGCCGCTCAACCTGGCGATCTCGCTCTTCCTGGCCGCCATGCTCAACCTGGCCGTGCCGGCCATGCGCGTCATACGCACGATCTACTACCTGCCGGCCGTGTTGCCGGAGGTGGTGACCGGCCTGGTTTGGATCTGGATCTTCAATCCCGATTTCGGCCTGCTGAATTACATCATCTATCTGGCGACCGGTCTCAAAGGGCCGAACTGGCTGGGCAGCGAGACGTGGGTCATGCCCGCGGTGATCATCTCCGCGCTGTGGGGCATGGGCTCGGGCGTCATCATCTTCCTGGCCGCGTTGCAGAGCGTTCCGCCGGAGCTGTACGAGGCGGCCGAGATTGACGGCGCCGGCGCCTTCCGTCGTTACTTCACCGTTACGCTCCCCATGATCAGCCCGGTGATCCTCTTCAACCTGCTGGTGGGCACGATCGGCGCGCTCCAGGTCTTTGCCCGCATCTACGTGATGACCCAGGGCGGGCCGAACTACGCGTCTTACTTCTACAACCTGTACCTCTATTCCAATGCCTTCAGCTATTTCCGGCTTGGGTTGGCGTCGGCGCAAGCATGGATCTTGTTCGTGGTGATCATGATCCTGACGTTGATCATCCTCCGGACGTCCGGCCGCTGGGTCTATTACGCAGGAGGGCGCTGAACGATGACTGCCGCCACGCGTTCTCTCTACCTGGGCAAGCAGGCCCGACGCAACCTGACGAAGATCGTCGGCTTCCTGGTGCTGGTGCCCGGCCTGCTGTGGGTCTTGATGCCGACCGCCTGGATGTTCTCGGCCGCGTTCTCGACCCTCCAACAGGTCATGCAGTTTCCGCCCGACCTGATTCCCAAGCCGTGGGTGTGGACGAACTTTTACGAGGGGTTCACCTTTTTGCCGTTCGATCGCTACTACCTGAACAGCCTTTTCATCGCGATCAGCCGGGTCGTGTTGCAGGTGTTGGCCGCCTCGATCACCGGCTATGCCTTCGCCCGACTGCGCGCGCCCGGCCGCGAGTTCATCTTCATGGTGGTGCTTTCCACCATGATGTTGCCCTACACGGTTACGATGATCCCGCAGTTCGTGCTGTTCAAGAACTTGGGTTGGATCAACACCTACTACCCGCTGATCATCCCGCACCTGGGCGGCAGCGCGTTCCTGATCTTCCTCTTCCGCCAGTTTTTCCGCAGCATCCCGGAAGACATTTTCGAGGCCGCCCGGCTCGACGGCTGCCATTACTTCGACATCTACCTGCGCATCCTGATGCCCCTCTCGATGCCGGTGATCGCCACCGCTTCGATCCTGGTCTTCCAGAACGCCTGGCAAGACCTGATCGGCCCGTTGATCTATCTCAATTCGACGAAGCTCTATACCTTGCCCCTCGGCCTGGCGACCTTCCGCTCCAGCTTCGGCGCCAGCCCGTGGAATCTGATCATGGCCGTCTCGATACTCGTGGCGTTGCCGCCCATCATGCTGTTCTTTGTCGGCCAACGTTACATGATCTCCGGCATCGTGGTGAGTGAAAAATGAACTTCATCTTCTTCATGCCCGACGAGCTGCGCGCCGAAAGCGTGGGATGCTACGGCCATCCCCTGGCGCAGACTCCGAACATAGATGCCCTGGCGCGGCAAGGCACGCGTTTCGACCAGTGCCACGTGCAGAATACCGTCTGTTCTCCCTCCCGCTGCAGCTTGATGACCGGCTGGTATCCGCACGTGAGCGGACATCGCACCCTGTGGCATCTGCTGCGGCCGCACGAGCCGAACCTGTTGCGCTACCTGAAGCAGGCCGGCTACGACGTGCGCTGGTACGGCAAGAACGATCTGCTGGCGGCCGAGTGCTTCGCCGACAGCGTGACGGAGGCGCGCATGTGCGGACGGCGGGCGTTTGGTCCACCCGTCTATCCGGCCGGCGATCCCCGCTTCTACAGCTTCCTGTGCGAACCGTATGCCGGCCCGTTGGAGGAACACACCGACTACGCCAACGTGATGGCGGGCATCGAATTCTTGCGCTCGCGGCCGAAGGGGCCGTTCGTCCTCTATCTGCCGCTCCTCTTCCCGCATCCGATGTACAGCGCGCCCGAGCCGTGGCATACGCAGATAGACCCGATGGCTCTCCCGCCGCTGCGTCCCGCCGACCTGCCGCGCAAACCTGAGTACTACCGCCTGATTCGTGAGACGCGACATCTGGAGCTGTTGAGCGAGGCCGATTTCCGGCGCATCAACGCCATCTACCTGGGGATGACCGGTTTCATAGATTATTTGTTGGGGCTGTTGCTCGACGCGCTGGCCGAGAGTGGACTGGAGGATGAGACTGCGGTCTTCTTCTTCTCGGATCACGGCGACTGGGCCGGCGATTACGGCCTGGTGGAGAAGTGGCCGAACGCCATGGAAGACATCCTGACGCGCGTTCCCCTGGTGGCGCGCGTCCCCGGCGGCGCGGCGGGCCACGTCGTCAACGAACCGGTCGAGCTGCAAGATCTGTTCGCCACGGTCATGGCTCTGGCCGGAGTCGAGGCGCGGCACACGCATTTCAGCCGTGACCTGACGCCGCAACTGCGCGGGGCCGGGGGCGACCCCGACCGGGCGGTCTTCGCCGAGGGCGGCTATGCCCGCCACGAGCCGCACTGCTTCGAGGGCGATCCCCGCCGCGATCAGTTCGCGCGCAACAATTTAAGTATCTACTATCCCAAGGGCTACGTCCAGCAGGCCTATCCCGACAGCGTGGGCCGGGCCATCATGCTGCGCACCGCCGACGCCAAGCTGATCTACCGGCCGGCGGGCGATAGCGAGCTGTACGACCTGAAGGCCGATCCGACCGAACTGCACAACCTCTACGGCCTGTCGGCATACGCCGGGCTGCAGGCGCAGTTGGAGCAGCGTCTCCTCCGTTGGTTGGCCGAGACGAGCGATGTTGTGCCGTTCGACGAGAACCCGCGGGGATTGCCGCCAGCGTAACCCCGAGCAGAGCCTTCACGCCGAAGCCACGGCTCGCTTGGCGTCTTGCGCGCGCGAATGGACATCTCTCCGCCCTCCATGATATACTCGCGTTCACTCTATCATGGTACGGGGGAGCGATCGAATGCGACCTGTCGTTCTGCTGGCCCAGCTCAACGAGATTGATCTGGCCATTGATGCGTTGCGCGGCCGCGCCGCGGAGGTGGCCGAAGCGTTGAAGGAACCGGCCGCATTGGCCCAGGCGCGCGCCCGGGTCGCGGCCACCGCGGCCGAACTGGAACGCTGTCGGCGCGCACACGCCCAATGCGAGCGCACCCAACAACAGATCGCCGACCGCCTGGCGCAGGCCGAACAGCGCCTGTACAGCGGCCGCGTGCGCAATCCGAAGGAGCTGGAGGATGCCGAGAAGGACGTGGGCCAACAGCGCCGGCAGTTGGCCCAGGCGGAAGACGCGCTGCTGGAGGCGTTGATCGCGCTCGAAGCGGCCACCGAGGCGCACGCGCAGGCGCAGGCCGAGCTGACGCAGCGCACGGCCGCATGGGAGGCCGCCCAAGTCGAGTTGCGCCAGGAACAGGCGCGGCTGGCCGAGCGCCTGGCCGCAGAACGCGCGCGCCAGGCGGCCATGCGGAGCAGATTGCCGGCCGATCTCTTGCGCGTCTATGATGCCCTGCGGCCGCGGCGGGCCGGTCGCGCCGTGGCCCGGCTCGACGACGACACGTGCAGCGCGTGCCTGGTGGCCGTCTCGCCGGGCCGCATCGCCGCAGCGCGCGAGGGCGATGAGCTGGTCTACTGCGAAAACTGCGGCCGCATCTTGTGGGGCGAATAGCGCTCCTCCGCCCTATCTCCACACCACCGGCAGATACGTCCGCGCCGGCGCCCGCACCGCGGCCCAGGCGATGATCCGCCGGCCGCGGTCGTCTGTCACCTCTACGCGATCGGCGGTCTCTGCGGCCACGGGCAGGGCCGCGAGCGTCCCGCTGAAGCCCACCTGCGCCTGTTCGCCCGGCGCGAGCACATCCGACCAGCGCACCCGTGACGAGGTGGCCGTCACCGCGCCGCGCGAGGCCCACGCGCTGCCGGCGACCGGCCTGATCTCGGCCGGCAACGTGTCGGTCAACCGCGCGGTGGTCGGCAACAGGCCGATGTTCCGCACGGTGATCGTATAGTGCGCGGTCTCGCCGGGCCACAAGAGGCCGGGCGTCGCCTCTTCCTGCACGACCAGCCAGGGCACATCCACGAACACGTCCGCGTCCGCGGTGACGGTCAGGCCGTTGCCCGCGTAGAGATGGGCGCGCAGCGGCACGCGCGCGGCGTCGGGCAACGGAGCCGGCAGTATCAGATCGGCGGTCAGGGTTAATGTCGCGCCGGGCGCGAGCGCGCCGGCCCACACGAGCGCCCCCTCATCGGCCTCCAGGCGCCACGGCCCGCGCACGCTGTCCGGCGCCACGGCCATCCCCGACGGGATCGGCAGGCGGCCGCGCAGGCCCGACCGGGGCGCGTCGGCCGCCAGACCCAACGTGAGGGTGATCGGGATGCGGCTCCCTTCGGCTGCAAAGGACGGCGCTTCGAGCCGGCTCTCGCCCAGCGGGCTGAGCCAGAGCAAGGTCCGGCCGAGGAGCTTTTGGCGGGCCGCATCGTCGAGCGTCTCCAGCGGGAAGGGGAAGAAGGCCGTGCGCCAGCGGGCCGCGGAATTCGCCACCCCCGCGATCAATCGGTGTTCGTCCATGAGCAGGCCCTGCGCGCCGCGGGCGGGGACGACTGCGTCGCTCCAGTTGGTAAAGGGGTAGAGCAGCCGCCACGGCCCCAGATCGTGGCCCAGCGGCCCCGCCGGCAGGCCCAACACTTCGGTCGTGGTCACGCTCAACGTGGCATCGGCCACGCCCAGCCGGCCGCGCACGAAATCGTCGAGCCCGGCCACGTCCAGGATGTCTTGCCCCGTCAGCAGCAGCCGGCCGCCGGCGTCGAGGAAGGCGGAGAGCCGGCGCTCGTCTTCCGGCGCAAGGGGCCGATACCAGTCGTAGCCGGTGGTCCACACCGCGAGGGCGTAGTTCTTCAGCGTGTCGGTCGGCGGACCCCAGTTGCCGCCCCCGGTGTCGAACACGTCGTAGCTCACGCCCAGCGCGTCCAGCGCGGCGGTGTAACGGTCGTGATGGTGATACCACCGCTCGTCGTCCACGAACAGGACCGGGGCCGGCGTCTTGGCCGCCAGCGCGGCCGTCTGGACGAGCGCCGGGTCGCCCCGGCTGCGCGCGGTGATCGTGTACGCGGCCCGGGCGTTGACCGCGGCGTCGGCCGGGATGGCGATCTGGACCATCACCGTCGCGGCCGCGCAACTGCCCAGGGAGATGGGGGCTGGAAGCTGGGGGCTGGGGGCTGGAAGCTGGGGGCTGGGGGCTGGGGGCTGGGGGGTGGTAGGGGGCAGGAGGGCGGCCGGCCAGGGGCCGCCGGCGATGCTCAGGTCGAATGTGTCGGAGAGGATGCCGGTGTTGGTGATGTACAGGGTCGCGGTGACGACCTGGCCGGCCGGGCCGATGAGCAGTTCGGTCGGGAGGCTCATGTGCAGGCCGTAGGGCGGCGGGGGCGTCGCGAACCATTCCAGGAGGCGTTCCAGGATGGCAATGCGCGTTTCGCGCGGGCCGACCCCTTCCAGGCCGAAGCCGAGCCATGCCGCCCGCGACGGCATCCCGTAGGGGCGACAGATGTTCACCAGCGCGGCGCCGATCTCGCCCCCTTGCCCCGTGGCGAGCGGCCGCGCGCGCAACGGGTCGCGGATGCGCACCTGATCGGGGTGGAGCTGATTGCGCGCGCTGTCCGCGGTGTTGAAGGTCACGGTGATGCCCGCCAGCGGGCCGTCGGCCGCGCCGATCAGGGGCGTCAGATCTCCTTCGGCCTCGAAGCGCAAACCCCACTCATCGAAGAAGTAGCTCTGGGGCGGATCGAAGGCGGAGCCGCCGCCGTCGAAGTAGGCTATGTCTTGCCCGCTCAACAACACCCGGCCGCCGGAAACCGTGTAGGTGCGCAGCGCATTGCCCGCGGCGACCAGTCCCGGCGAATCGAGCGGCGCCGACCAGATGACGATGTCGTGCTGCGCCAGCAGATCGGCGTCGGGCGCCGCGCCTTCCTGGCCGGGCTTGTCGGCCGGATTGCGGATCGGCCAGAGCCGGGCGGGATAGTCGAGCGCCTCGAGCGCATCGCTGAAATAGCCGATCCGACTGTCGTAATACCACGGCCCGCTATCCACCAGCAGGATGCGCGGCGCCGGCGGCAGGGCGACGTCGAGCGCCTGCCCGGCCGAGGCGGTCACCGTCACCGTCCGGCGCACGATGCGATGTGCATCCGCGGCGAAGCGCAACGTCCAGGTCCCTTCCGGCAGCGCCAGGCTGTAGAGGCCGGTGGTGGGATCGGATTGCGCCTGGACGGGCGCGGCGGCCACGGTGATCGTGGCCGAGAGGGGGGCGGCGGTCGTCTGGTCGGTCACGCGGCCGAAGATCGAGCCGGCCGGCAACGCCGCCAGGGTCAGGGTGATCTCCGCGCGGCGGCCTTCCGTCACCTGGACGCCGGCCGCGACGCCATCGGCAAAGCCGAACGCCCGGCCGGTCACGTCGTAGAGGCCGGGGCGCAACGCGACGGTGAACGCGCCGCCGGCGTCGGCCGCGGCGAAGACCGTCATCTGGCCGGCCGCATGCGGGGTCAGGGTGAGCTGCGCGCGGGGGATGCCGGCGCCGTCGGCCCGCTGCACCCGGCCGGCCACCTCGCCATGCGCGGTGACGCGCAATCCCGCGGCGTAGGCATCGGCCAGCCCCCAGCCGGTGTCGTTGTTGGGGATCTCCTCGCCCAGCGGCCGGGCGGTCTCCTGGATCAGGCCGGCGAGCCGATCGGCCGAGATGGTGGGTAGCGCCTGCCGGAGCAGGGCGGCCAGGCCGGTCACATGGGGCGCGGCCATGCTGGTGCCCGTGCCGCTGGCCCAGCCGCCGCCCGGAAAGGCCGAGACCACCTGCACGCCCGGCGCGGCGACTTCGGGCTTGAGATCGCCCCACGGACTGGGGCCGCGGCTGGAAAAGGCCGCCACGCGCATCTCCGCGTCCACCGCGGCGACCGCCAACGCTTCGGGGTAGCTGGCGGGGCTATTGATCGAGCCCGGCCGCGGCCCGGAATTGCCTGCGGCGAAGACCGGCAGGATGTCGGCGTCGCGCAGCGCGCGGACATCGGCCCGGAAGAGGGCGTTCGCGCTCTCCTCGTCGCCCCACGAGTTGTTGACCACGTCGGGCGCCAGGTCGGGGTCGCCCTCCGGCGCCATGATCCACTCGAAGGCATCGTGGATCCAGCTCTCGTAGGTGGTCCCGCCGTTGGTGAAGAGCTTGACCGCGATCCAGCGCGCGCCGGGCGCCACCCCCACGCGATGTCCCGCGGCGTCGTCGCCGACGATGGTGCCCATCGTGTGCGTGCCGTGTCCGTGGCCGTCGCCCGGGTAAAAATACGGCTCGTTCGTGGAGACGTGCCAGTTGCCGACATGGACGGCCGGCCCCCGGTCGCGGTAGCCGCGGTAGTGCGTCAGAAGGGCCGGATGTTGCCAGTCCACGCCCGTGTCCAGATTGGCGACGACCACCCCGGTGCCGTCGAGCCCCAGCGCGGCGGCGGCCAGGTCGGCCCGGACCAGGGCCAGGTTCCAGGGGGCGGCCCCGTCGGCCGACGGCGCGCCGGCCGGCGCGAACGCGGACTCCGGGAGGCGGATCTCCGCGTCGAGCCGCACCATGGCCACATCATCGCGGCCGGCCAGTTCGGCGATCAGGTCGGGCCGGCCGCGCAGGGCGATCACCGGCGCAATCCAGAAGGCGCGCACGTCGCGCGCGCGGCCGGCCGCGACGGCTGCCGCCAACGCGCCGCGCAGCGCGACGGCTTCCCGCGCGCGGCCGGCTTGCAGCGCCGCGACGACCTGTCGGCGCCGGGTGGGCCGGTCGGCTGCGAGGGCGATCCCGGCGGTCGGCTCGGCTGCGGCCGCCCACTCGACGATGATGGGCAGCTCATCGTCGGGCCGGGCGGTGGCCAGCGCCCGGCGCAGGGCGGGGTGGATGCGGCCGGCCGCGGCCGACGAGAGCAGGTCGGCCGAAACGGTTGCGGCCGCGGGCGGCGCGGCGGGAACCCCGGCCGGCGGATCGGCCGGTCCGGCTGCTCGCGCGGCGAGGGCCATGCAGGCGATCAGGAGCGCAAATCCAAGGGCGACGAGCAGCCGGAAACGGATCATGGCCGGGCCTTTACTGGAGATAGTCCAGCCACGGTCGCTGATAGGCGATCATGGTGTCGAGCAGCTCCTCGAGGCCCCGGTACTGATTGACGACCGGATCCACCAGGAGCGCCTGGAGCGCGGCGGCCTTCGACTTGCGGAGCACCGCTTCGGCGGTCAGGTCATGGACGGCCACCTGGTTCATCAGCAGGCCGGCGAAGCCGTTCGGCAGCTTGCCCAGCGGCACGCCGTGCACGCCATCGGCCTTGACGATCGCCGGGACCTCCACGACGATCCACTCCGGCAGGTCGGCGATCAGGCCCTGGTTGGGGATGTTGACCGCCTCTTCCTCGTACCCCGCGTCGGTGATGATCCCTTCGATGATCGGGACGACCCGCTCGCGCAGGCGCAGCTCGATCTGCGGCTGGACGGTCGAGAGATATTCCTTGTAGAAGCGGTAGAAGTCGAGGATGCCGCGATGGTCGGTCACGTCGTAGGCCCAGGGGATATATTCGCCGAAGTGGCTGTCGCTGGTGATCGGCAACAGGCCGAACTTCTCCAGGATCACCTGGAACACGCGGCGTTCGGGCCACGCTTCGGTCGGGAAGTTGCCGGACGCGAAGTCTTCGGCCTGGGGCCACCGGCCGGTTTCCTTGAAGTATTTGCGCACGACATCCATGGAGGGCAGGTTGCCGAAGAGGAGCGGCGCCCGGGCGCGGATGTCGGGATAGGCGTCTTTCCCGCTTTCCTTGTACCTGGCCGACAGCAACACGCTGAAATGGTTCAGGCCGCCGGCCCGCAGCTCCAGCGCCTCGTAGGGCACGCCCAACATGGGCGGCAGGAAGGTGCGCAGCGAGCCGATCTCGTGGCACAGGCCGATGAACTTGAGCTGGGGAAAGGCCCGGTGCACGGTGGTGCAGATGCGGCTCATCGGGTTGCTGAAGTTGAAGATGGTGGCTTCGGGGCAGATCTGGGCGGCGTCGGCGCAGATCTCCAGGATGGGCGGGATGATGCGCAGCGAGTGGAAGAGGCCGCCCGGGCCGCCGTTCTCGCCGTACACCTGGCGGATGCCGTATTGCTGGGGGATGCGCCAGTCCTGTTCCCACAGCTCGAAGCGGTTGCCCACCTCGATCGAGATGATGAGGAAGTCGGCGCCCTGGAACGCCTCCCGGCGATCGGTGGTGGCCGAGAGGGTGAACGGCAGGCCGTGCTCGGCGATGAACGCGCGGCCGGTCTCGGCGACGGCGCCGAGGGTCGTGGGGTTGATGTCGTGCAGCACGATGTGGCTGCCCTCCAGGACCTTGCTCTGCAGGATGTCCCCGATCGTGCCGTAGCCGAACTGGGCGCTTCCTGCGCCGATCAGAACGATACGCTTGTTCATGGGTTGCTCCGTTTGTGATCGAAAGGGTGTGGCGCGCGTCGGTGCGCGGATGCACAGTGTATCACATTATGCCGGACTTGCGAAGCGCATGGCACCGATCACGATGACGACCCAGCCGGCGAACAGCACGAGCAGGTTCAGCGCCAGCCAACCGATGCCGGACGGCTCTCGCGTGAGGCGCCGAAGCGCACCGCGTTGGGCGAAGAGCAGGTCAACGGCGTGTCCGGCCGGCCGCGAGCAGATGAAGAGCCCCAACACCACGCCGATGCTGCCGTCCCACAGTCGGTCGCCCGTGAGCGTGCGGAGGCCGATCAACAGGCCCAGGTAGATCAGCGCGACGAACAGGAGCGCCCACAGCAACCGGACGTTGCGCCGGGTGACATCGCGGCCCGCCATTGCCCCTCCTTGTACTCTGTACTACGGGTACCTGGTTTCTGCTTTTCATCCAAGATCCAGTATACTACCAACTGAGTTTGCTGCTCCAAGCCGGTCTGTGACCGGCGGTCGGGGGTCACAGACCCCCTCTGAGCTTGAATCTGTGATCTACTGATACTACCAACTGAGTTTACCCCGTAATCTGGCGTTTGAGCATTCAACGCACAGGGTACGGAGGACCATCAAGAACTGCCATATCGTTCTGGAAAGGATACTTCAATGCCGCTCACATTCGATTTCCCTTTCGAAAAACTGGTCACCTATCAGGGCATCAACCCCCGGCCGGCCGATTTCGATGAATACTGGGATCGCGCGTTGGCCGAGATGCACAGCATTGACCCCCAGGTGACGCTGGTGCCGGCGGAGTTTCAGGTTCCGTTCGCCGAATGTTTCCATTTGTACTTCACCGGCGTCGGCGGCGCGCGCGTGCATGCCAAGCTGCTCCGGCCGAAACATGCCGCCTCGCCGCATCCGGCCCTGCTGATCTTCCACGGCTATTCGGGGAATTCGGGCGATTGGGCCGACAAGCTGGGCCACGTGGCGCGCGGGTGCACCGTGGCCGCGCTGGACTGTCGCGGCCAGGGCGGCCTCTCGCAGGATGTAGGCGATGTCACCGGCAATACGTTGCGCGGGCACATCGTCCGCGGCCTGAGCGATGCGCTTGCCGGCCGGCCTGAAAAGCTTCTCTTCCGCCAGATCTTCCTGGATACCGCGCAGTTGGCGAAGATCGTGATGGAGATGCCGGACGTGGATCCCGAGCGGGTGGGCGCGACGGGCGGCAGCCAGGGCGGCGCGCTTACGGTGGCGTGCGCCGCGCTCGAGCCGCGCATCAAGCGGGCCGCGCCGGTCTATCCGTTCCTCAGCGATTATCGGCGGGTCTGGGAGATGGATCAGGCCAAGGACGCCTATCAGGAGCTCAAGGACTATTTCCGCCTCTTCGATCCGCGCCACGAGCAGGAGGACGCGATCTTCGAGAAGCTCGGCTATGTGGACATCCAGTTTCTGGCCGGCCGCATCCGCGGGGAGGTGTTGTGGGCGATGGGCTTGATGGATACGATCTGTCCGCCGTCGAGCCAGTTCGCGGCCTACAACAAGATCACCGCGGCCAAGTCGCTGGCGATCTATCCCGATTTCGGCCATGAGACGTTGCCCGGCATGAATGATCGGATCTATGAGTTCATGATGGGGTTGTGAGTGGCCGCCGAATGAATTCGGGGCGAAGGGGCGCGTTGCCGCGAGGTCGGCCTGCGCCGACCATCGCGGCACGTGCGAGGGCGTCCCTGGAGAGGGACGCCCGGCCCGCGGCCCGTTGGCCGCGATTTCAATCGCTGGCGTTCGAACTCCTTTAACTCCTTATAATTTCAACTTCGTCCTTCTTCTGCCTTCGGCCATTTCCCCGCCTGGTTTTTGTCGTCTATTATATCAGATGCGAAATGACGAATCGGAGCAATTCATGAGGGTTTCACGTATCGGTCGAGCGTGCGCGTTGATCTTGATCGTTATTGGATTGATGACATCCCTGGGGCCGGGATGGACGCCGGCCGCGGCCGGGCTCGATTTGGCCGCGCCGGCTGCGCCGTGGCCCGAGGTAAGCCTGACGGCCGGTGTCAGCCCCGCTTCGGTGCCGGGGGGAGGCATCGTGACCTATCAGGATGCGCTGGTCAACGCGGGCGATGTGGCGGCTACCGGCGTCTGGTTGACGCATGTGCTGCCGGCCGGCTTCAGCTATCTGTCCGGCTCGGCGCGCATCTTGTGGAACGGCATCGAGATCGCCCGCACTGAGCCGGCCGTCTCGGGCCGCAATCTCACCTGGAGCGGCCTCACCGTGCCGGCGCGGCGCGGGGACTCTTTTTACGGCATCAATACGATGGTGCAGGAGCGCTGCGACATCGGCTACATCCAGTGGCAACTGGACCACACGCGCTATCTGATGGGCTATCATGGCTTTGCCAAGCAGCTCTTCTACGGCATCAATGTCTTCAGCAACGATCCGCTGCCCTGTTGGACCGATTTCGTCAACGCGGCCTACGATCGGGGATTGCGGCCGGTCATTCGCCTCCAGGGCGAGCGGAACGGTTCGGGCTGGGTGAAGCCCCCCGCCGATTGGCCCGGCAATTACAACAGCATCGCCCAGGCGTTCGCGCGGGTGGCCTCCAGGTTGCCGCGACGCGACGGCCATACCCTCTATTTGCAGATCTGGAACGAGCCGAATCTCAATCTGGAATGGAGCGGCGCCGCGAACCCGACCGAGTACGGCCAGTTCCTGGAGCAGACCGCCGGCGCCATCCGCACGATGACCGGCGGCGATCCGCGCATCGTCATCCTCAACGCGCCGATGTCGCCGGGGGGCGATATCCCCGCGACTACGTTCATCAGCGAGATGTTTCGCACGGTGCCCAACAGCCGTTGGGCGTTCGACATGTGGGCTTCTCATGCGTATCCGGGCAACTATCCGCCCGAGATCAATATCCATAACGGCACGGTTGTGGATTCGCGCATAACGATAGATAGCTACGTGCCGGAGCTTCAGGTGTTGGCGGCCTGGGGTCGGCCCTATGTGCCCGTGTTCCTCAGCGAAAACGGCTATGCATTGGGCCAGCGGGTAGACTGGCGCTATCCGGTCATTGACGAACAGAATCGCGCCGATTACATGCGTCGGGCTTTTCAGGATTACTGGCAGATCTGGCCCGAGTTGAACGGCGTGGCGTCGTTCGAGCTCTCCGATCCGACCGGCGTCTGGAGCGCCTGGAACTGGGTCGAGGGCGACAATTCCCTTCATGCGGTTTACCCGGCCGTCCTGGGCATAGACAAGTCGAATCCCTATGCGTCGAGCCGGCTTTCGATTTCCTTTCGGGCCATCGCGGCTTCGTGGGCCGGCACGTTCGCGAGCAATGTGCAGGCCGGCGCGAGCAACACGACCATCGCGCCGCTCTCGGGCGTCGCGCCGGTGACGGTCTACGCGCCAATGCCAACGAATACGTCAACGAATGCAACGAATACGCCGACGGCGACGCCGACGCCAACGTCAACGAATACACCAACGAATGCAACGAATACGCCCACGCCGATATCCACGGCGACGGATACGCCGACGCCGACGGCGACGCCGACGGATACGCCCACGCCGGCGGCAACGAATACGCCCACGCCGATATCCATGGCGACGGATACGCCCACCGCGACGGCGACGTCTACGCCCACTCTTACGCCGACGGCTACCGACACTCCGACGCCAACGTCAAAGAATACACCGACGCCGACGGCTACCGACACGCCGACGCCAACGTCAACGAATACACCGACGAATGCAACGAATACGCCCACGCCGACATCCACGGCGACGGATACGCCGATGCCAACGTCTACGCTCACGCCGACGGCGACGCCCACGGCAACCAATACCCAATCCCCAATCCCTAACACTCCCACGATCACTCCGGTAGCGCGGCCGGTGTTCACGGTGGCTGTGGGGCAGGAACCGCACGGCCTGGCAGTGGATGGCCGAACCGGCCTGGTGTACGTCGCCCATCACCGCAGTTCAACCGTTGCTGTCCTGGACGGGGTTGCCGGCGCTGTGGTGCGTACGATCGGCCTCGGCGCCGCGGCCGGCGGCAACGGCGCGGCGTTCGATGCCGGCCGTGGCCTGCTCTATGTGGCCAACAAGTTCACCGACGATGTCAGCCGGGTGAACGTGGATTCCGATGTGCCGGCGGTCCGCATTGGGGTCGGCCGACAGCCGGACGGCGTGGCGGTGGACAGCGCCACGGGCATCGTCTACGCGGCGAACTTCGACAGCAATACGATCACCCTGTTCTACGGGCCGACCGGCGCAGCGATCGCCACCGTGAGCGGCGACGGACATCCTTCGTTCATCGCGCTCGACCGGAGCCGCGGCCGTTTCTATGTGACGAATCACCTGGGCGCCACCGTGAGCGTGCACGATCTGGCGACCGGCGCGCTGCAAAAGAAGATCGCGACCGGCGGCGGGCCGTATGGCATCGCGTTCGATCCCGTGCGCAGCCGGCTCTACACCGCCAACCGGGACGGCCGCAGCGTGACGATCATTGACCTGACGACCGATCGCGTGATCAAAGACATGCCGCTGAATTGCACGCCGTATCAGGTGGCGGTGAACTCGCGTTCGGGGCATCTGTTCGTGGTGTGCGCGGACGACCAGCAACTCCACATCTACGATGAAGACACCACGTTATGGCTCGCATGGGTGCCGGTCGGCCGGGGGGCCGGGGAAGGGATCGCGGTGGATGAGGCCGCGGCGCGCGTCTATGTGAGCAACGGCGGGGACGATACCGTCACGATCATCGAGGATAACTATCCCCGGCCGGTGACAACGAATACGCCCACGCCAATGGCAACGAATACGCCAACGAATATAACGAATACACCGACGCCGACGGCCACGGCGACGAAGACGTTAACGCCGACAGCCACGAATACGCCGACGGTAACGAATACACCGACGCCGACGGCCACACCAACACCAACGAAGACGCCGACGGCTACGGCCACGAAGACGTTAACGCCGATGGCCACGAATACGCCAACGCCGACGACGAGGCCAACCTCAACGCCGACGGCCACAGCCACGAATACGCCAAGGCCGACGGCCACAGTCACGAAGACGACAACGCCGACAGCGAGGCCAACATTAACGCCGACGCCGACCAATACCCAATACCCAATACCCAATACCCCCACCACCACTGCGACGCCTACCCGCCGCTATCGCCTGCACCTGCCGTTGATCGAGGCCTCCGCCGGTCCGACCGCGGCCAGATCGGCCGGCCGGGCGCTCGTCGCAGCCGCGGCCGGTTGGCCGCTGACCGGCGTGCAGGCGTTGGCGGTGGACGAATCTACGGGCGACCTCTACGCGTTGACCCGGGACGCGCTCGTGCGCTATGATCCGGCCGGACAACAGGTGCTGGCGCAGGCGCTGGTGGGCCGTGAGCCGGCCGGCCTCGCGGTGGATTCCGCGCATCGTCGCGTTTATGTGGCCAGCGTTGGCCGGGCCGCGATCCTGGCGTTCGACGGCCGCACGTTGGAGCCGCTGGCCATCGCGGGCGGCTTCGCCCAGCCCGGCGGATTGGCCCTGGCCGGCGATCTGCTCTTCGCAGCCGATACGCAGGAAGGGACGGTGCACGTGCTCGCGGCCGGCGACCTCGCGCGCGTGGCGGTGGCGCCTGTGGGGCCGGGGCCCTATGCGCTGGCGACCCTCCCCGCGCACGGCCGCGTCTTCGTTGCGCTCAGCGGCGGCGACGGCGTTGCCCGGCTGGACATGGCCACCGGCGCGCTGCTCGGCGTGACATCGCTCGGCGGCCTGGGACACCCACAGGGGCTCGTCGCCGACGACGCGGCCGGCAAGGTATACGTGCTCTATCTGCTGGCTCCGCGCTACCGCCAGATCGCCATCCTGGACGCCGCCACGGGCCGCGTGGACCGGATCATCCCGGCCACTCTCGACCGTCCCCTGACGGCCGCGGCGGCGCTGGCGCTCGACCCGACCCGCGAGCGCCTGCTGATCGGCGACAGCACCGGCGTGCTGGCCTACGACCTGCGCCCGGACGCGTGGGAGCCGGCGGCCGTGGCGACGACGCGCGGCGCGGCGCCCATCTTCGGCCTGGCGGTGGACCGCAACCGGGGCATCCTCTACGTCAGCGATCGCGGCGACCGCGCGGGCCGCTTGCTCCAGGCGGAGATGCAGCGGCCATAGCCGTTAATTGACACCCTGTCCCGCCTTCTGTATAATGTCTCTGTCCGTGGGATGTACCCGGCAAGCATCAGCGGCGAAACGGCCAGGCAGCCCTCCATCGTTCACTGCGCGTGTGCTCGAGAGATCAGACGATCCATGAGCGTGATAGACGAAGTGAAGGAACGCCTCGACATCGTCGAGGTGGTCTCTCAATATGTCCCGCTGAAGAAGTCGGGGCGAAACTACAAGGGGCTTTGTCCGTTTCACAGCGAGAAGACCCCCTCCTTTGTGGTTTTCCCGGAAAACCAGTCGTGGCACTGTTTCGGCGCATGTGGCACCGGGGGCGATGTCTTCTCCTTCATCATGAAGCGGGAGAACCTGGACTTCGGCGAGGCGCTGGCGCTCCTGGCCGCACGGGCCGGCGTCGAGTTGCAGCCGCGGGCGGGCGCCGCTCCGGCCGACGAACAGAAGCTCGAACGGCTGCGCCAGATCGTGGCCGAGGCCGCAACTTATTATCACTACCTGCTCGTCCGCTCGGAAGAGGCGGCCATTGCCCGCGCCTATCTGGAGCGCCGCGGCTTCGTCCGCCAGACGTGGGAAAACTGGCAGCTCGGCTACTCGCTCGATAGCTGGGACGCGCTGAAGGATCGCCTGTTGGCCAAGGGCTACACGCCGGCCGAGCTGGAAGAGGCCGGCCTGATCATCCGCCGCGAGGACGGAAGCGGCTACTACGATCGTTTCCGGGGGCGGCTGATGATCCCGATCCGCGATGTGCAGGGCCGGGCCGTCGGCTTCGGCGCCCGCGTGTTGCGCGAAGACCCCGAGCGGCCGCAGCCGAAATACATCAACTCGCCCCAGACGCCGATCTTCGACAAGGGCGGCCTGTTATACGGCCTGGACATGGCCAAAAAGGCCATTCGCGAGGCCGACCTGGCCGTGCTCGTCGAAGGGTACATGGACGTGTTGATGTCGCACCAGGTGGGGGTGGCCAACGTCGTGGCCGGCATGGGCACCGCGCTCACCGACGCGCAGATGCGCCTGCTCAGGCGCTATTCCAGCAACCTGACCCTGGCGCTCGATCCCGATGCGGCCGGCGCTCATGCGACCATGCGGGGCCTGGAAGCCGCCCGCCAGGCCATGGAACGGGTGTGGCAACCCACCGTCGGCCCGACCGGCCTGGTACGCCAGGAGAGCCGGCTCAAGGCGCAATTGCGCATCGCGGCGCTGCCCGACGGCCTCGATCCCGACGAGCTGGCCCGCGCCGATGTGGAGCGCTGGCGTCGGGTGATCGCCGAGGCGCAGCCGATCGTGGATTATTACCTGGCGCGCGTCGGCCAGGAGGAAGACCTGACCACCGCGCGCGGCAAGGCGAACGCGGTCGAGCGCATGGCGCCCCTCATTCGCGAGATCGGCAACGCCGTCGAACGCGATCACTACATCCAGCGGCTGGCGCGGCTGGTGCAGGCCGACGAGCGACTGGTGGCCGAACAGGTGTTGCGTCGGCCGGCCGCGGCCGAGGCGCGCCGGCGCAGCGACGAGACGCCGGCCGCGGGGGCCGATCAACCGGCCCGGCCGACCGCCGAAGCCGATCCGTCTGCCCGGCCGGCCGCGGCGCTCAAGCCGGTGCTGGATCGCGCGTCGGCCAGCCGGCGCCGCGAGATGTTGCTGCTCGGCTATCTGCTCGGCCGGCCCGACCTGTGGGCCGCATTGGATGCGCAGCTCATCGAGTTGCGCGTGTCGCCCCTCAGCCCGGAGGACTTCAGCGATACCGAGAATCGGGCCGTCCTCGCGGCTTTGCAGGCCAACCTGGCCGTCGTGCTGGCCGGAACAACGGATGACCTCGCGAGTCTTGTGCCGGAGGCGCTCTGGCCTCGCTGCCAGGAGGCGCTGGCCCAGATTCGGCGTCATCCCGACCTGACCGATGAAAAGCTGCTGAAGGACATGGGCGACCTGGTGTTGCGGCTGCGGCAGGATAGCCTGCGCCAACAGGTGGCGCAGCTCCGCTATCTGATCGGCGAGTTGGAGGAGAGCGGCCAGCGAGATCAGCTCCGGCCGTTTCAGGAATTGATCACATCCTGTTCGGTGCAAATCGGACAGTTGCAGAAGCTGCTGAATTCACGTACCATGGCCGGCGCGCTGGCTCAGGCCTCTCGAGAGGTCAGGAGCGCGGCCGCCGCGAACGGCCCAGGATGAGTTGTGAAGGGGTTTCTGTTGAGGACAGATTGCCATGAGCCCTGAGCGACAACGCCGGACTACCCGTTCTTCGCGAGCCGCGTCTTCGGCAAAGCCGATACGGGAAAAACCCCTCGAAGCTGAACCGGACGAAGAGCTCGACGATGAACTGCGCGAAGAAGACCTGGAAGAGGAGCTCGACGCCGAGGACCTGGTCGAGGTGCGCATCGCGGTCGGCCCGGACGGCATTGCCGAGGCCTTGCCGCTGCCGCCCGCCGAAGAGGACGAGTTCGCGCCGTTCATCGAGCGAGACGAAAAGCTGGAACAGGAGATCGAATGGGAGGCCAGCCAGCCGCTCGAGCAGGTCATCGAGGACTGGGACGATCCCACCTTCAGCAGCGATCCGGTTCGGATGTATCTGCACGAGATCGGCCGCACGGCGTTGCTCACCGGCGAAGACGAAGTAGCGCTGGCAACGGCCATCCGCGAGGGCAAAGAGGCCGCCCGTCGGCTCCAGGAGGAGCCCGATCTGGACGAGGAGACCCGCCAGACGTTGCGCCAGATCCAACAGCGCGGCCGCCAGGCCGAACAGCGCCTGACGCAGGCCAACCTGCGGCTGGTCGTCAGCGTTGCCAAGCGCTACGTCGGCCGGGGCATGTCGTTCCTCGACCTGATCCAGGAGGGCAACCTCGGCCTGTTGCGCGCGGTCGAGAAGTTCGACCCCACGTTGGGCTACAAGTTCAGCACCTATGCCACCTGGTGGATCCGCCAGGCCATCAGCCGCGCCATCGCCGATCAGGCGCGCACGATCCGCATTCCCGTGCACATGGTGGAGAGCATCAACAAGCAGATCCGCGTGCAGCGCCGGCTGATGCAAGAGCTGGGCCGCGAGCCGACCCCCGAAGAGGTGGCTCTGGAGATGGATCTGCTGGCGCCGGAGGACAAGCGGGCGATCGAAGAGGCGTTCCTGTTGGGGCAGCCGCTCGATCCGGCGCTCAATCGTCGGCTCCAGGCCGCGGCGAGCAAGGTGCGGCGCATCATGCGCATCGCCCAGGAGCCGATGTCGCTGGAGACGCCGGTGGGCAGCGAGGAGAACAGCTCGCTGGGCGATTTCATCGAAGACGATAGCCTGCCCGGCCCGGCCGACCAGGCCAGCCGTCACCTGCTCAAAGAGCAGATGAACGAGATCCTGAGCGGCCTGACCGAGCGGGAGCGGCGGGTGTTGGAGATGCGCTTTGGCTTGAAGGACGGCATGGCCCGCACCCTGGAAGAGGTCGGCCAGGAGTTCGGCGTCACGCGCGAACGCATTCGCCAGATCGAAGCCAAAGCGTTGCGCAAGTTGCGCCATCCGATTCGCAGCCGCAAGCTGCGGGACTACCTGGCGTGACTTGACGAATCGGCCGGATTGAGTATAATAGAAGCTGTAAAAGCAATCCTCGATAGCTCAATTGGCAGAGCAAGCGGCTGTTAACCGCAAGGTTGGAGGTTCGAGTCCTCCTCGAGGAGCTCCGGCGATTGTCGTGGAATACGCCCGACGGGCGAAACGGGGGCAATCGCTTCAGATCGGTCGGCGGCCTGATGGGGCTGCCGATTTGTTTTTAATGCGCTGCTCAGTCCGCACGGTTGACGAACGCCGCGACTTGTGGTATAACAGGCCAACTTCGGCCGCGGGCGAGCCAACCCCAGCCGGACGATAGCAGTAGATCACATGTAGGGGCCAGGAGTCTGAGACATGGCGACGCGAGAACAGATCATCCATCGGGAGCGCCGCAAATTGCTGGAGGAACGCGCCCGTTTGATCGGCGAGCTGGAACGCTTGCGCGAGGCGCTGAAGACCGAAGTGGATGTAGACGCAGAAGAAGGCGATCCCGATCTCATCGAGCGCGAGAAAAACGTCGCGCTCCTCAGCCAACTCGAGCGCAAAAAAGAAGGCATCGAAGCCGCTCTGCGCCTGATCGAAAAGGGGAAATACGGCATCTGCGAACGCTGCGGCAAGGAGATCCCGACCGAGCGCCTGGAGGTGCGACCGGACGCGACCCTGTGCGTCCAATGCCAGGTCGAGGTCGAAAAGCTGATCAAGCGCGGGTTGATGACGAGGGCCGAAGAAGATTTGCAGTAGGACAGATCGGATGTGGGTGCAGATCGTGAAACGAATCATCGGCGATCGCGTCGGTTGCATCTATCAGAACGGGCCAGGCGGCTCGCAGGCGAGCGGTCTGACCCGTTTTTCATATCCCCTGAACGACATAGAAGGGAACCTCGCCTATGCTGCCAGATAACGTATTCGTCTCCGGCCATCCGCTCATCCAACATAAGCTCTCCATCTTGCGCAACAAGCGCACCGAACCGAAGAAGTTTCGAGAACTGATCCGGGAGATCTCGATCCTTTTGGCCTACGAGGCCACGGCCGATCTGGGCCTGACGCCCGTGCTGGTCGAAACCCCTATGGGGGTGGCCCGTTGTCAGCAGCTCACCGAGACCATCGGCCTGGTGCCGGTGCTGCGCGCCGGGCTGGGCATGGTCGAGGGAATCTGGGAGATGATGCCCGGAGCCGAGGTGTGGCATATCGGCCTGTTCCGCGATGAGCGCACCTTGCGGCCGGTCGAGTACTACAACAAGCTGCCCGTCGCGCCGACGGTGCAGGTGTGCCTGATCCTCGATCCGATGTTGGCCACCGGCGGCACGGCCGTGGCGACGGTGGACATCCTGAAGAAGTGGGGCGCGCAACGCATCAAATATGTCGGCATCATCGGCGCGCCCGAAGGAATCAGCCGACTCCATACCGCACACCCGGACGTGGCCATCCACCTGGCGGCCGTGGACGAGCGCCTGAACGAGATCGGCTACATCGTGCCCGGCCTGGGCGATGCGGGGGATCGGCAGTTCGGCACGGGGTGAGTAGGTATGGTACACAGTCGGCCGTCGTGGGATGAGTATTTCATGGGGATTACGTTTCAGGTGGCGAAGCGCAGTACGTGCGATCGGGCACGCGTGGGCGCGATCATCGTCAAGGACAAGCGCATCCTGACGACCGGCTACAACGGCGCGCCGGCCGGCCTGCCGCACTGCGACGATGTCGGCCATCTGATGGTGGCCGGCCATTGCGTGCGCACCCTGCACGCCGAGCAGAACGCCATCATCCAGGCCGCGTTGCACGGCGTCAGCGTGGCCGGCGGCACGATCTACGTGACCCATCAGCCATGCCTGACCTGCGCGAAGATGATCATCAACGCGGGCCTGCGCCGCGTGGTCTATGCCGGCGATTACCCGGACGAGAATGCCGTGGCGTTCCTGCGCGAGGCGGGCGTGGAGCTGGTGGCGTTCGGCCGGCGCGAAGAGGCGCCGGCCGTGGACGAAACGCCGTTGGAGACCGGCTGAGAAAGGCGGACGAGATGAGCGACGAGAGCCTGATCTATCGCATGCCCGCCGGCTTCCTGTGGGGCGTGGCCACCGCGGCGCACCAAAACGAGGGCCATAACCGCAACAACCAGTGGGCCGCCTGGGAACAGCAGCCGGGGCGCATCCACGCCAACCAGCGCAGCGGCAAGGCCACCGATTGGTGGAACCTGGAAGTCGCGGCCGCCGACTTCGATCGCGCGGCCGAGCTGGGCCTGAACAGCCTGCGCCTCTCGGTCGAATGGAGCCGCATCGAGCCCGAGCCCGGCCTCTTCGACCAGACCGCGCTGCGCAAATACGCCGAGATGGTGCGCCTGTTGCGCGCGCGCGGCCTGGAGCCGATGGTGACCCTCCACCACTTCACCGATCCGCTCTGGTTGGCCGAGATCGGCGGCTGGGAGAACCCGCTGGTGGCCGATTTCTTCAGCCGCTTCACCGGCCGCGTGGTAGAGGCGCTGGGCGACCAGGTGACCCTTTGGTGCACGGTCAACGAGCCGATCGTGTACGCCGCCAGCGGCTATTTCGACGGCGTCTTCCCGCCGGGCGTCAAGAGCCTGCGCCGCACGATCAACGTCCTCCGCAACATGTTGCTGGCGCACGGCCGCGCCTATCGCACGATCCACCGCCTTCAGGCGGCCGCGCGCGTGGGCCTGGCGCATCACATGCGGCTCCACCTGCCCGCCGATCCCACCAGCGCCGCCGACCGCTGGGCCGCGGCCAACATGAACCAGATCGCCAACAACTCGACCCTGGCCGCCATCACCGAGGGCCGGCTCACGCCCCTCATCGGCTACGGCCAGAAGGTGACTTATCTGATAGATACGTGCGACTACATCGGCCTGAACTACTACACCACCATCCTGACCGCGTTCGCGGCGAACCGGCCGACGTCCTTCCTGGCGCGCACCTTCTTCGATCCGCGGGCCGAGTTCAGCGACCCCAACCCCGACGGCCAACCGTATGGCATCATTGACCCGCAGGGGCTATACCTGTCGCTGAAGGCGTTGGCCGGCTACGGCAAGCCGATCTACATCACCGAGAACGGCGTGCCCGATGCCGACGACGACGTGCGCGGCCGTTTCATCGCCACGCATCTGCTCGAAACCTGGCGGGCCATCCAGGAGGGGGTGGATGTGCGGGGCTATTACCATTGGACGCTGGTGGACAACTTCGAGTGGACCGCGGCCTGGGCGCTCAAGTTCGGCCTCTATGCCCTGGACCCGGAGACCGGCAGCCGCACGGCCCGGCCCAGCGCTGCGATCTACGCGCAGATCGCCCAGGCGAACGGCATCCCCCGGCGCCTGTTGCAGGCGGTTGCGCCCGGCTACGCGGTAAAGCTCGCTTAGTTTCAGTAGATCGCAATTTTGCTGCTCCAAGCCGGTCTGTGACCGGCGGTCGGGGGTCACAGACCCCCTCTGAGCTTGAATCTGTGATCTACTGAGTTTGGCGCGTCGCGTATCTTGTGGTATACTCTTGTCCGTCGGGCGCGTAGCTCAATAGGCAGAGCAGCGGCCTTTTAAGCCGCGGGTTTAGGGTTCGATTCCCTACGCGCTCATCCTGTAGGGCGAACTTCAGTTCGTCCTACAAGTAAGGCGAACTTAAGTTCGCCCTACAAGTATGGCGAACTTGAGTTCGCCCATATGGTTATAACTGCCGCATCAACCGCTTGCGCAGCTCCGGCGCCGGATAAGCCCCTACGATCTGATCCACCACCCGGCCGTTCTTGAAGATCAACAGGGTAGGGATGCTCATGATCCCGAAGCGGCCGGCGACCTCCGGATTTTCGTCCACGTTGAGCTTGCCCACCACCGCGCGGCCGACGAATTCGCGCGCCAGCGCCTCCACCGCCGGCGCGATCATCTTGCACGGCCCGCACCAGGGCGCCCAGAAATCTATGAGCACCGGCACGCGGCTCGTGCGAATCAACTGATCGAACGAGGCATCGGTCACGGTGATCGGCCGGGTCGCGGCGCCCGCACCGGTCGCGGCCGCCGATGCCCGCGGAGGCGCCGCTTCATCGGCCGGCGAAGGCGGCGTCTCCCGATACAATGGCGCGCTCGGCCCCGACGGCAGCGTCGGCCGTTCCTTGCGGTTGCCCGTCAGATAGTCCAGCCACGCCGCCCATCCTTCTTCCGGCCCCGCGCCCACCGCGCGCGCCGTTTCCTGGCCCTCCCGATTGAACAGAATCACCGTCGGCAGCCGGTCGATCCGAAAACGGCGGGCCAAACCGGGTTCGTCGGCCACGTTGACCTTGACCACCAGGCCGCGGCCCGCATAGCGCCGCGCCAGCCGCTCCAGCGCCGGCGCCAGTCGTTCGCACGCCGCGCAATCGTTTTGCCAGAAGACCAGCATGACCGGCAGCCGCGCGGCAAGCACGCGCGGCAGATTGGCCTCATTGACATGGATCGGTGCTTCGATCAACATGGTTCACCTCATTGCTTCTTTGTTCTTTGCGTCGGGTCCTCCAGGCCGCCAGTGCGCCGAGAATCAGCGCGGACAGGCCGACGGCAAAAAGCCACCAGCCCACGCGCCACCAGAAGGGCGCGAAGCGCAGCTCGATCCGGTGCACGCCTTCCGGCACCGCGACGCCCTGGAAAAGGTAATCCGTTCGCAGAGGCGGGGCCGCGGGCCGGCCGTCGAGCCATACCTCCCAGCCCGGATACCAGACCTGGCTGATGACCAGGAAGGCCGGGCCGTCCGCCATCACCTGCAACGCCAGGCGGTTCGGCCCGGGCCGGATCTCCACGACCTGGCCCCTGCCCCCCACCTGAACATTGGACGCGGCTTCGATCACCGCGGTTACACGCGGATCGAAGCCCGCCGCATGAATGGCCGCCCAGGCCGCTTCGTGATCGGCCGCCACCTGCACCCGGGGGACGAAGAAGGCGCGCGGCAGCGCGTTTTTGTTTTCATAGACGTTGAGTCGGGCATCGCCGTCGAAGGCCAGCGCGAACTTGCTCCAGTCCAGGGGCGCGTCCTTGCGCGCAATGACGTAGCGGATGTTCAGCAGGTCATAGAGGGGCGTCGAGCGCGAGCCCAGGTTGTCCCAATAGCGGCCCACATCGGCCAGGAGCAACGGGTTCGCGATGCCGTCTATGTCCTCCAGGCCGTACAGGAGCGCCGTATCGGGCTGCCATTCCTGCTGGATCGCCGTCCTGGTATCAATGCGGAAGGGGCCCCCCTGCCCCTGCAGAAAGCCGACGATGCGCTCCTGCCGATAGCTCAGGCTGGGATCCTGGTTCCCCAGGTCCTGATACGCGGCGAGGCTTGTCAGGTCGAGGAAGATCAGCCCCGCCGCGAGCCAACCCAACGTAGTGGGCCGGGCCCAACCGTTGCGCCGGGCGATCACCCAGAGCAGGCTGGCGGCCAACAGGCCGGCGAACGACATGAGCGCGATCAGCGTCACCGAGATGTGGGCGACCATGTCCGCCGGCCGATCCTGCGTCAGGAGCAGCGCCAGATAGCCGAGCGGCACCGCGATCGCCCAGACCGCGGCCGTGATGCGGCCCAGCGCGCGGCGGACCGCCGTCCAGGTGGCGGCCGTCCGGTCGTCGAGGGGCTCCAGGCCGGCGTCCAGTCCCAACGCGGCAAGCATCGCCAGCGCGAAGCCGGTCACCATCACCAGCCGGCCGGGCGCGCGCAGCTGGCCGAACGGCGGCACCAGCGTCAACCAGCCGTGCGGAATCGCGTAGATGCCGAGCGCGAGCACGAAGCTCGCCAGCGCCACCCCGGCCCACAGCCAGATGCGACGCTCGCGCCGCAGCGCAATCGCCAGTCCGGCCAGGACCAGCGGCAAGATGCCCACATACCCCGCTTCGACGCGCGGCCACAATCCCCAGTGGAATTGCGGCCCGCGGCCGAAGAAGCCCGGGATCAGCCAGCCGATCCATTGCGCCGGCGAAAGGGAGTAGCCGGCCGTCTGCTGATAGTTCCAGGCCGCGCGCGCGGTGCGGCCCGACAGCTCGACCGCGGGCAAGAGGACGGGCGCGGCCAACAGGAAGGCAACCAGCCCACACGCGACCAGGCGCAGCGCCATCGCGGCGATGCGCGGGCCGGGGGCCGGTTCTTCCCGATGCAGGAAGAGCCAGAGCACGCTGTAGAACGTCAGCGCCAGCGCGATGAACAGGGTCGCCTGGATGTGCCCCGCCAGCGATCCGACCGCCAACAGCACGCCGGCCCGCGCGCCGCGCGTTGCGGCGCGTGCCATCGTCGGCGCATCCCAGGCCGCGGGCCGGCCGGCTTGCCGGTTCCCCGTGTAGGCCCAAAACACCCACGGCAGCCAGCTCATCACCGCGTTGTAGTTCAGATTGCCGAAATGGACGAAAAAGCCGTCGGAGAACATGAAGATCAACGCGCCGGCCAGTCCCGCGATGCGCCGCACCCTCTGCCCGCGGACCAGGAAGAAGTACATGCCCGCGCCGGCAAACCAGATGTGCGCCATGCTGAGCCATTGGAGCGCGACATAGGGGAAATCGGGCCGCAACAGAAAGAGGGCGAGATGAGGAGGATACAGGAAGCCCGCCTGGATGTCGCCGACATGCGGCGCGCCGGCGTACAGGTGGGGATTCCACAGCGGCCAGTCGCCGGAGGCCAACGTGGCCGCAGCAAAGCGGTAGATCGGGAACAGGAACGAGACCAGGTCGCCGCCGTCTGCGGGCATCCAGTTCTGTCCGGCCGCCACGCGCCAGAAGCAGCCCAACGTGGCCAAAGCCAGCGCCAGCAATGCCGCCACATCCCGATGCCATGGGGCACGCAGCCGGCCGCTTCGGAACGCACGCCAGGTCACCGTCCAGGCAAGCAGCCCGGCCCCGACCAGCAAGAGCCACACCATCGGCCAACCCATCCCTTTCTTTTGGACTGCGGCGACGTGTCGCCGCTCTCTCTATCTGGGCGCATGATACCACGACCGCGGCCGTGCGCCAAGCCGCGCACGCGACGGTGGTCGGCTTGCCGTCCGGCCCATTCTCAGTTATGATGAGAGAAATCATCCCAACGAATGCACGGCAGGGTATGTCCGATCTCCATCGTCGTTTCTGGTTTTGGTATGGCCTGTGCGCGCTGCTCGCCGGCCTCATCTTGTTGTGGATGCCCCAAGAGAAGACCCTGGGGCCGGTCATCAAGCTGGTCTATCTGCACGGCGCGTTGAGCCGCGCCGGCATGATCGGCTTTTGGGCCGCAGGAGTGGCGGCCGCAGCCTATCTTCTGCGGCCCGACGCGAGGTTCCTGCGCTGGAGCAAGGCGTTCCTGTGGAGCGGGTGGCTCTATTGGACCGCGCACTTCCTGGTGAGCATGCCGGCCACCCGGCTGACGTGGGGGCCGTGGGTGGCCTGGGGCGAGCCGCGCGTCACCATGACGTTGCAGGTGATCGCCGTGGGCCTGGTCGTCATCGCCGCCGATCGGCTGCTCGACGGCCGGCGTTTTGCCGCGGCCGCCAACCTGCTCCTGGGCCTGGCGGTCTTCTTCCTGGTCGAGCGAACGGGCGTCCTGCGCCATCCGCTCGATCCGATCGGAGGATCTCCCTCCGTGGCCCTGCGCGCGATCTACCTGGCGCTCCTGGTGCCGATCATCGCCGGCATGGGATTGCTGGCCGGACGCTGGGCGCGCATGGCCCCCAGCCGCAAGGCGGCGGATCCGACGAGGAGCGCACCGAAAGAAAGGTGAGGATCACATGAAAATCGTGAACGTCGCCCAAATGCGACAGATCGAGCAACAAACCGACGCGAGCGGCCACTCCTATGCCCAGATGATGGAACAGGCCGGCCTGGCGGTGGCGAACGTGTGCGAGGGGTTTGTCCTGCTGCGCCATCCCGGAGCGCCCGTCCTGGTGTTGGTGGGCCCGGGCAACAACGGCGGCGATGGGCTGGTGGCCGCCCGCCACTTGATGGAATACGGCCATCCGATCACCCTGTACATCTGGAAGCGCGACACCAAGGAGGATGAGAACTTTCGCTGGTTCCGGCGCAAACGCCGCGGGATCACGATCTTGTATGCCGATAACGATCCCGATGGCGAGAAACTGCGGGCCGAGCTGCGGCAAACCTCTCTGGTGATAGACGCCTTGTTGGGAACCGGCGTCGCGCGGCCCATCGAAGGCAAGCTGGCGCAGATCCTGGACACCGTCCGGGCCGAGCTGGAGGCGCGGCGCTCTCCGGCCATAGAAGAAGGCGGTGACTTCGACGTGGGCCCGTCGCGTTTTCCGATCCTGGAGGCCATCTCGTTCGGGACGTCGCTTCAACACAAGTTGCACTCAGAGACATCGCCGTCGGAGGACGAATACGACGAGGAGCTCGAGGAAGCGGAAGAAGAGGAGGGCCAACCGGAGGATCGGCCTGAAGAGCCGGAAGACGAAGAGGGGGACGAAGAAGAATGGGAGGAGGAAGACGAAGGCGAAGAAGGCCCGCTTCCGCAGATCTGGCCGGAGCCGACAATCGTCGCTGTGGACTGTCCGAGCGGCCTCAACTGCGACACCGGCGCGCTCGATCCGCACACCCTGCGGGCCGATCTGACGGTCACCTTCGGGTTCGCCAAGTGGGGCCATTTCCAGTACCCGGGCGCGGGCCATTGCGGGCTGCTGATCGTGAACGACATCGGCATTCCGGCCGAGCTGGGCCGGACCCTCACCACGGAGCTGGTCGAGGGCGCCCGCCTTTACGCCTGGTTGCCCAGGCGGCCGAGCGATGCGCACAAGGGCACCTTCGGCCGGGCGCTGATCGTTGCCGGCTCGCTCAACTACATCGGCGCGGCCCATCTGAGCGCCATGGCCGCCATGCGCGCCGGCGCCGGCCTGGTGACGCTGGCGGTGCCGGCGGCCGTGCAGGCGATTTTGGCCGGCGCGCTGCCCGAGATCACCTGGTTGCCGCTGCCCGGAGTCGCCGGCGTTCACACGGCCGCCAGCCTTCCCGAGATCCTCTCGGCCCTGGCCCGCTATGATGCGCTCCTGGTGGGCCCCGGCCTGACGACCGCCCCGGACGCGCGGGCATTCATCGCGGGGCTCTTCGGCCCGGATGGCCTGGATCGGGAGAAGTGGCAGGGCCGGATCGTCGTGGATGCCGATGCGCTGAACATCCTGGCCGGCGAGCCCGACTGGCCGGCGCGGTTGCCCCCGCGCGCCATCCTGACACCCCATCCGGGGGAGATGGCCCGGCTGGTGGGAACGACGGCCGAGGCGATCAACCGCGCGCGCATCGAGACCGCGCAGCGCTATGCGGCCGCGTGGGGCCACATCGTCATCTTGAAGGGCGCGCATACGGTGATCGCGGAGCCGGCCGGCCGCACGGCCGTCTTGCCCTTTGCGTTGCCGTGGTTGGCCACGGCCGGCAGCGGCGACGTGTTGGCGGGTGCGATCGTGGCGCTGTTGGCGCAGGGGGTGCCGGCCTATGAGGCGGCGGTGGTTGGCGCGTATCTCCACGGCCATGCCGGCCTGTTGGCGCAGCGCACGTTGGGCCCGGCCGGCGCCGTGGCGCGCGATTTCATCGAGCATTTCCCGATGGCGCTGCGGAATCTGTACACCGGCGCGTAAGGGGAGAAAAAGCGGCGACGCGTCACCGCCAACCCAAAGCGATCACGCGTCGCCGCAAGACGGATGCCCAAAGGACATTACGCCGACGGCGCGATCTGGCTCAGCCGGGCTTGCGCTTCCTGGATGGCTTCTTGGGCTTTCTTCACGTTTTCTTGCAGCACGATGCGGCCGCGTTCGCTGAGCTGCTCGAACTGGCCGCCCAGTTCGCCGCTGCGCTCGCTGAGCTGCCGGCGCAGTTCATCGCCCGAGTAAGGCGTCAGCAACAGAGCCGTCAACCCTCCGACGGCCGCCCCCAGCACGATCCCCAGCAAGAACAAAATGACTCCCTTCATCAGAAGAATCTCCTTTCTCTAGAGTTATGGACGTTTGTCTGCAGGTTTTCCGTCGAAGATCGCTTTCAGCGCCGACTTGACTCCGTGAGCATAGCTCGATACTTTGACGACCGGCTGCACCACATGGTCGCCCATGAAAGTCACCGTGCCGCGCACCGTGCCCAAGGTCTCCTGGGTGGCTTCCAGCATCGGCAACACTTCGTTGCGCAACATCCGGATCAGGCGGATGACCTGGAAGATCAGGATGGCCAATAGAATCATCACGGCGATTGACGAAAGGGCCAGGATGATGATCGCGACGTCGCGGACAGCGGTCAAAGCAGACATAAGACAACCTCCAGACAAATACAGTGTATCACAAAGCGGCCGGACGCGCAACAACCAGGCGTCGGGTGATCAACAGGGCCGCCAGCGCGGCCACCAGGCCGGGGATCACCTGTACCTCGCCGATCATGAAGCGGATGTTGCCGAACAGGTCGGCCGCGAGCTGGCCCACGCCGAAGCCGAGCGCGCCGGCGACCAGGTCGAGCCCGAGGCGTCGCCAGCCGCCGCCCCGCCACAGGTGGAAGAGCAGGCCGCACGCGGCGCCCATGAGCGCGCTCAACCACAGCGCCGGCCAGAGCAGCAGGTCCAGGAGAGTTGTGAGCAGATCCATCTTCGACCGCCTCCATCCCATCGTACTGTAGGGCGAACTTAAGTTCGCCTTACAATGATTGCGGTGCCAGTAGGGCGAACTTAAGTTCGCCCTACAAGCCTGCCTCGACGATCACGCCGCCGCCCAGGCAGATGTCGCCGCTATAGAACACGGCCGCCTGTCCCGGCGTGATGTCGCGCAGCGCCGCGGCGAAACGGACGATGGCGCCGCCGTCCGCGGTCGGCGTCACGATGGCCGGGGCCGGCGTGGCCCGATAGCGGATCTGCACCTCGGCCTCGAACGGGCCGGAGGGCGGCGCGCCGGCCACCCACCAGGCCGGCCCGGTGCGCAACTGACATTTGCCGAGCTGATCGGCCGTGCCGACGATCAACGCGTTGCGCTCCCGGTCCAGCTCCAGCACGTAGAGGGGCCGGGCCGCGGCCACGCCCAGGCCGCTGCGCTGGCCGATGGTGTAGAAGGGCAGGCCGCGGTGCGTGCCCAACACCCGCCCGTCGCGATCCAGGATGGGGCCGGGCCGCGCGATGTCGGGCGCCTGGCGCATCAGAAAACCCCGATAATCGCCGTCCGCGACGAAGCACAGGTCCTGGCTCTCGGCGCGCGAGGCGGTCGGCAGGCCGCGTTCGGCCGCCAGCCGGCGCACCTGGGGCTTGGTATATTCGCCGACCGGAAAGAGGGCGTGCGCCAGATCGTCCTGGCCGAGCACGCTCAACACATACGATTGATCCTTGTTGCGATCGGCCCCGCGCCAGAGCTGGAAGCGGCCCTGTTCGTCGCGGCGGATGCGCGCGTAGTGGCCGGTGGCCAGGTAGCGCGCGCCCAGCCGGCGCGCATAATCGAGCAGATAGCCGAAGCGGATCTTGCGGTTGCAGACCAGACACGGGTTGGGCGTGCGGCCGGCCGCATATTCGGCCACGAAGAAATCCACCACCTGCGCCTTGAACGGCTGCTCGACGTTGATGACATAGAACGGGATGCCCAGCCGGTCGGCTACCCACTGCGCGTCGTAGACCGCCTCGGCCGAGCAACACTTGTTGGTCTGCGACGGCGCCTCCGGTCCATCTCCGCCGGCCGCAGGCGCGCGCAACGTGGCCGCGGGGAGCGCTTCGGCCCACAGGCGCATCATCACGCCGACGACGTCGTAGCCCTGTTCGACCAGCAGCGCGGCCGCGACGGAGCTGTCCACGCCGCCGCTCATGGCGACCACCACTTTTTCGCCCATCGGCGCGCCCCTCAGCGTCGGCCGCGCACGCGCGGCACGATCTCGGCCAGCTTCTCGATCACGTAATCCACGTCGGCCTCGCTGTTGGCCCGGCCCAACGTCAGGCGCAGCGCGCTCATCGCCTCCTGGGGGGTGTAGCCCATCGCGGTGAGCACGTGGCTGGGGGTGGGCGATCCGGTGGCGCATGCCGAGCCGGACGACGCCGCGATGCCGGCCATGTCGAGCGCGATGAGCAACGCCTCGGCCTCGGCGCCCGGCACGATGAGGCTCACGTGGCCGGGGAGGCGCTGCGTCGGATGGCCGGTCAGGATCAGGTCGGGGATGCGCGCCATCAGGCCCTGAATCAGGCGGTCGCGCAGCAGGTTCAGCCGTCGCGCTTCCGCGTCGCGCTCGGCCTGGGCCAGCTCCAGCGCGGTCGCCATGCCCACGATGTAGGGCACGTTCTCGGTGCCCGAGCGCCGGCCGCGCTCCTGGCCGCCGCCCGTCTGCACCGGCAACAGGCGCACCCCGCGGCGGACATAGAGCAATCCGACCCCCTTGGGGCCATAGAACTTGTGGGCCGAAAGGGACAACAGATCTACCTGCAACGCCTCCACGTCGAGCGGCAGATGGCCTCCCGCCTGGACGGCGTCGGTGTGAAAGGGCACCCCGCGCTCTCGGACGCGCGCGGCGATCTCGGCGATCGGCTGGATCGTGCCGACCTCGTTGTTGGCCATCATGACGCTGACCAGCGCGGTATCCGGCCGGATGGCGGCCGCCACGGCGTCGGGGTCCACCAGGCCGTAGCGGTCCACCGGCACCAGGGTCACTTCGCAGTCGAAGTGTTCGGCCAGGTCGTTGGCGGTATGCAGGACCGCGTGATGTTCGATGGGCGTGGTGACGAGGTGGCGCTTGCCGCGGGCCGCGGCGGCCAACGCCACCCCGCGCAGCGCCAGGTTGTCGCTCTCGGTGCCGCAACCGGTGAAGACGATCTCGGCCGGCCCGCAGTTGAGGATGCGGCCGATGCGTCGGCGCGCGTCCTCCAGCGCGGCGGCCGCGCGCCGGCCCAGGCCATAGATGCTCGACGGATTGCCGTAGAGCTCCGTCCAGAACGGCGCCATCGCGGCCACCACGCGAGGGTCTACCGGCGTCGTCGCAGAGTGATCGAGATAGATCGTCATGTTGTTGTGTGTTTCTCTCCAGTTATCCATGCGCTGATCGGCGCACAACACGCGATGAAAATGTGCAACGCTGAAAATTATAGCATGACGTGGGTCGCTTTACAACTGGTTAATGCCGTCATTGCGCATTCAACCGTCGGATTGAGTACAGGATGATTCCAGGATATCGCGTTACCCTGTTTCGATTGTTGACAGGCCCGGCCGGCCGGCTATAATCGGAGCTGTCCCGACATGGGGTAGACACCCTGACTTCGGCGGCACGGGCGCGCGGCCCATGGGCATCAAGCTAACGGCCCGGGACGAAAACGGCCCTCCGGCGAGCTGGCGTGGCCGGCGAACGGCGCACGGGCATGAAGTGCCCGTGCTACCCAGGCCACGCCCGCTGAAGCGGGCTGGCGGCCGCGGGCCGCTACCGCATAGGCATCAAGCTAACAGGAAGATAGCGTCTGTGCGACGTTTTCTCTCGCTCGCAGGGGGTCTGCGACCCCCGTCTGGCCGCCTGAGACGACATTCTCTCGCTCGCAGGGGGTCTGCGACCCCCGTCTTGGCCGCCTGAGACGAGATGTTCAGGCCGACGACGCCGGTCACAGACCGGCTGGAAGCAGTTCCAGGAAGATGGCGTCTTGCGCCACCTTTTCTCTCGCTCGCAGGGGGTCTGCGACCCCCGTCTGGCCGCCCGAGACGAGATGTTCAGGCCGACGACGCCGGTCACAGACCGGCTGGAAGCAGTTCCAGGAAGATGGCGTCTTGCGCCACCTTTTCTCTCGCTCGCAGGGGGTCTGCGACCCCCGTCTGGCC
>DAOTZV010000223.1:0-2112 GCA_034434235.1 Anaerolineae bacterium | reverse complement strand
GCCGCGGTGCGGAACTCTTCGATCAGGTCCAGCACCAGGCTCGGCTTGCCCGAACGATCCACGTGCAGGAAGCCGGCATACGGATCGAGCCCCGCCAGCACCAGCGCCCGCTCCACCTGGCCGTAGAGGATGCCGTAGCCGTAGTTCAGGCACGCGTTGATCGGATCGGTCGCGCCCTGCGTGCGCCGGCCGGGCCAGTCGTAATCCTCCCGCAGCAGCAGGCGGATCCCCTCCCAATAGCGCTGCGCGCCGCGGCCCTCGGCCGAGAGGAGCTCGAAGCGCACCTCGTCCACCGTGGCACCGGCCAGCCGCTCGATCTCCGTGACGTGATCCAGCACCTCGGCCGCCAGGCGACGCAGCTCCTCGTAGACCGCCGGCGCGGCCTCCTTGCGATACTTCGCCATATAGCGCAACAGGTTGGCCTGATTGCGCAGCTTGCCGATGCAGAACGCCGCGGCCACGGCCCGACCCCGGCCGTCGTTGAACGCCCCGAGCTGCGCGCGGCGGGTCAACACGGTGCCGGTCAAGCCGGCGCTGTACAACGACGCGAACGGATTGCCGTAGCCGTCCAGGAAATTGATCGGGATCCCCCGCTCGGTGCACGCCGCAATGGCATCGGCCGAGATGCTGACGCCCCGGCTGGCGATCAGCACATCCTCCAGGTGCAACAGCGGCGCCTCGATCACCGTCTCGCCCGTCTTGATCTCCGTGACCTGCAGCCGCTCCTGGTGCTTGCCCACATGCCGGCCGAACTGCTCCACCACCAGATGTTGAACGATGCCCATGTCCCACTCTCCCCGATAACGTTCTCACGTTCTCACGTCCTCACGTTCTCACGTTCTCACGTTTCACGTCCCCACGCCCGGCATGCCGATCCGCACATCCCCCGCCTCGAGGCCGAACCAGCCATCGCCCTTCACCGCGTTCTTGCCCGCGTGCAGGATGGTGCCCCACACCAGCCACGGCCGGAACGGCGTCCAGTCGGCCGCGCGGTAGGTGGCCCGGCCCACCAGCCCGCCGATCACCTGCTCGCGGCCCAGCCGGGTGCTATAGCCCTTCAGGTCGAGCCAGCGCGTGTGGTTCTCGACCAGCGCCACCCCCTCGGCCAGGTCGCGCAGCTCCCGGATCTCGTAGGGCACCGGGCCGCCGCCGAAGTTGTCGGCCAGGCTCTTGATGCGCTCGATCAGGCGGTGGAAGAACGGCCGGAAGTAGGGCACCTTGACCAGTTGCTCCTGGTCCACCAGGCGCATGGGCGTGATGAAGTGGATGGTCAGGTCGCCCGCCTCGGGCAGGCGTTCGGCCACGGCCAGCACGTCGGCGTGCGTCACCGGCAGCGACGGCACGTTGACCGTGCGGCTGTTGGGCCGCAGCACCGGGCTTGATTCGCCGGTGAGCGGATGGACCGCATCAATGCGCGCCACGCGGGCCGTGCCGCGGCGCGGGGGCCGGCCGCTGGCGCCCTCCACCCGGCCGCCGATCCCCTCGTAGGCCAGGCGGTCGAGCGCCAGCACCACATAGGGGAACAGGTCGGCCGCGTCGCCCACGAGCAGCAGGTCGAAGATGAAGGGCTCGCCGGCCGCGTAGACCGTGCGGCCGTCGTCCAGGGGTGGGTTGATGATATAGGGCCGCGGGGCCTGGTGGCCGTGCGTGCCCGTCTCGTCCAGGGTCGAGACCAGCCGCATCACCGGGCAGACCGCGTTCACCTGGCAGTGCAGGCACCCTGGCGCGGCCTTATTGGCGCAGAAGCCGCTCCACGCCGCGCGCGGGTTGGGCGAGCCGCGCAGCGCGTAGAAGAGCGCCCCGCGGATGGCCGAGCCCTTGTGCTCGTTGAGCCGGATCGGCGTCTGCACCTCGCAGCAGATGTGCAGTTGATGGACGCGAAAGGTGTTCATGGTTTCCTCCTTGGTAGTATCCTGAGGGTGGATCGAAGATATATGATCAGCTATGGCTCGTCCTGCGCCCGCGTCGGTAGATGGCACGTGCGCAGGACGATGGTTGTTAAAGTGCGGAAGAGACTGAAGCGTTAGGTCGCCTTTCCCCCGGCCCTGCGGGTCACTTTTCCCCCGGCCCTACGAGTCACCTCTCCCCCGGCCCTGTGAGTCACCTCTCCCC
>DAOTZV010000222.1:0-5660 GCA_034434235.1 Anaerolineae bacterium | reverse complement strand
CGCAGGGTGCGCCGGCCCACCCAGCAGTTGGTGGCCACCGCGATGCCGTCGGCCGCGCAGCCGTCCGTCTCGACGATGGTGTAGAGGCGCTTGTCGCTCTGCGGCAGGGCCAGGCCGAGCAGTTCGCCGGCATACAGCCCCATGCGCACCCCCAACACCTGCCGCGGGCACAGGTGGCGGTGCATGGCCGTGGTCGTGGCGAGCAGCTCTGTGAGCGTGGACATTGCTACTTCAGCGTCCGAATATAGGCGATGATGTCGGACAAGTCCTGGTCGCTGAGAACCTGCTCGCTGAACGCCGGCATCGGCGCGCGGCCGCCGCGGATCACGGCCCGCAGGGTCTCCTCGCTGGCATAGCGCACCTTGAAGTCCGGCGAGGCGTGCGACGGGCCCAACCTGGCATCCGGCGTGTGGCAGCCGAAGCACTTCGACTGGTACAACGCGGCCCCGCGCGCCACGTCGCCGGCAGATAGTTGCGACGCGGCGAGGTCGGGGCCGATGGGCCGTTCGGCCACGCCGGCCGCCAGCGACCAACCCAGGCTGCCCAACAGGAGCAGAGGAATCACGATCATCGCTGCGATGACCACGAAGCGCATGGGATCACTCCTTGCTATCGGTTCGGGTCTGATATTCGGTCTGTTCGTCTTCCAGAAATTGCACCAGCACGCGGACCATGGTCGCATAGAACGGATGCCCCGCGGCGGGGCCGGCCGCGGCGGCCCAGGCCGGCGCCCACCGACCGAGATGGTCGTGCAGGAAGTCGGCCTGTCGGCGCCGCCACCGGGCGACGGCCGCCTGATCGTCCTGGCGCGCGGCCGCGGCTTCCCGCTCGCACAGGAATTGCATGAATTTCAGCTCGAGCGCCAGATGGTCGGGTATCTGCCCGGCAGCCGGTTCCAACCCCGCCGCGCGATACAGCTCCAGCGCCGCCGCCGTCGAAGGCCCCCAGAGCTGCGGTCGGCTGCCGGTTGCAGACGGGTCCAGGTAGACGGAGCCATACGGCGGCACGTAACCCTTGCCGGGGCCGACCATCAGGCGGGTGAACGCGACCGCCAGTTCATCGCCGGTCGGCCGGTCATCCGCGTTGTTGGCGGCTCCCAGGCCGGATTCCGCCAACAAATCGGCGGGCAAGGCCGCGGCCAGGTTGGTCAGCAACCCGGCCGACGGCGGCGCGCCGAACACCGCCGATAGAAGGCCATAGAGGGCGGCGCGGGCCACAGCGGTCACCACATCGCTCATGCTCGATACACCCTGACGCAAACTTCTTTGTGCAGCGCCATGCCGCTCAACGGATCGGAGATCGTCTTATTGAACTGGCCGTCGGCCGTCCCCTTGCCTTTGGCGATATGGCCCAGCCCCCAATGGCCGAAGCCGTGCTGCCAGCCGACGACCTCGGGATGGATCCCTTCGGTGACGCGAGCCAACGCCTTCGCCTTGCCGTAGGGCGATTCCACCCAGACCTCGTCGCCGTCGCGAATGCCCAACCGGGCCGCGGTCGCGGCATTGATGGCGAGCATGTTCCACCCCTGGAGCTCCATCAGCCAGGGGTTGTTGAACGTCCGCGAGTGGGTGTGCGACGCCTCTTTCCAGTTGATGAGGTAAAGCGGGAACTGGTCGTCCGGGAACCATTCTCTGGGCCGGTAGGCCGGCAGCGGATCAACGGGGTTGCCCCTGGCATCCTTCTTGCCGGCCACCCCCTGGGCGACGAATTCGCAGCAGCGCGAGGCCGTGTTCCAGCCCTTCACCAGCTTGCCGTCCCGCAGCAAGCCGATGGCTTTGTCTTTCGCGTCCCTGAGCGTGCCCCGCGCATCCACATAGCCCCACAGCGCGCCGTTCGCCCCGAGGATCACCTGTTGCACTTTGTCGTCTGCTGCGGCATCGGCCGGGGGAGGCAACGGCTTGCCGTCCGGGCCGAAAGTCTGTCCGGCCGGGGCGCGATAGCCCAGGAGCGCCTTGCCGTCCGCACTGCGGATGAGGGCGTAGCCGGTGTGGGCCTGAGCGCCCTCCGGCAGTTTGACCGGATCCTTGAACTTCTCGTAGCGCGTGCCCGTGGGGTCCACCCAGCAGGCGCCGGGCTGCCGCTTGAGCTCCGCCAACGTCATCTTGGGGCCGCCGCGCTCCAGCTCCAGCGACAGGTAATCTTCGTACCAGGCCGTGAGGTCGTCAATGGTGACCTGCGGCGCCTGCGGGTCGATGCGCGCGTGCGGGCTGAGGCGGAAAAACTCCTTGCCGTCCGCGTCCCTCAGCCCCAGGCGCCGGCCCAGCTCCACGACGAACTCGTATTCCGCAAGCTGGCCGAAGATCGGCTTCACGACCGGCTGTCGCAGGCTGACGCTCGACCAGGTGACCCAATTGGTCGTCAGGTCGTAGCGTTCCAGATAGGTCGTGCCGGGGATGACGATGTCGGCCAGTTGCGCGGTCTCGCTCAGGTGGGTATCTACCACCACCAGGAACTCCAGCTTTTTGAGCGCTTCGACCACGTTGAAGGTGCCGGGCACCGACAACACCAGGTTCTGGAAGATGACCATGCCCACGCGCGGCTGATAGGGCAACGAGCCGTCCAGCATCCCGCTCAACACTTCGGTGTAGATGCCGGAGCTGTGCGAGAGCGGGTACCGGACGCCGTGCCCGTCCAGCCGCGGCTGAGCGATGGGAGCGACTTTGGGCACCTGGCGGGCCGGACCATGGCGTTCGGGGTTGATCAGCGTGCCGGGGCGGTCCACCGAACCGATCAGGACGTTGAGCAGAGCGATGGCCTTGCCGCCCTGCACCGCGTTGGATTGCTGGCCAGGGCCGCTCCAGACGTCCACCACCGCGGGCTTGAGGGTCCCCAGCTCGCGGGCAATGCGGCGGATCGTCGAGGCCGGCACGTCGGTGATCTGCTCGGCCCACTCCGGCGTCTTGTCGGCCACGAACCGGGCGAATTCGTCGAACCCGACCGTCCACTTCTCGATGAACTCGTGATCGATCAGATCCCACTTGATGAGCAAATGGGCCAGGGCCAGGGCCAGCGCGCCGTCGGTGGCGGGGCGGAGGGGGATCCATTCGTGCGCGCGGGCCGCGGTCTGGCTGAGGTAGGGATCCACCACCACCAGCTTGGCGCCCCGCTCGATGGCGCGGGTGAAGATGCGCGGCAGGTGTGACCACTTGGTCGCGCTGAGCGGGTTCCAGCCGAAGAGCAGGATGTAGCGCGCGTTGGCAAAGTCGCCCAGGGGCCGGCCGTCGCCCATGACCAGGCCGAAGCTGGCCTTGCGGCTGACGTCGCACAGGTTGGAGTGATTGTAATAGTTGGGCGTGCCGTACAGCGCGCAGAAGTCCATCTGCGGATCCACGAAAGAGTGATCCTCGCTGAACCAGATCAGCTTGTGCGCCTCGCCGGCGTCGCGAAGCTGCTTGAGCTTGCCGGCGATGGTGCTCAGCGCCTCCTCCCACGAGATCGCCACCCATCTTGGGTCTTCGCCCGGCCCCTTGGCGGGGTTGGTCCGCTTCAACGGCTGCTTGACGCGGTCGGGATCGTAAAGGGTCATGACGCCGGCGTTCCCCTTGGGGCACATGGCCGCGCCGTCGGTGTTCTTCCAGTTCCAGAAGTCGGTCGAGATGTTGGCGACGCCGATGGGATTGTCGGGGTTAGGCTCGATCTTGGCGACGCGGCCGTCGTCGACGCGCACGCGGATGCCGGTCTGGCCGCCGCACATATTGCAGCAGGTGGGGATCCAGACGCGATTGGTCGGGGCCAGGGCGGCCGCGCCGCCGGAGCGCGGCGCGAGATAGTGCGTCGTCGCGGCCAGGCCGGCTGCGGCAGCAGCCAACTTGAAGAAATCACGGCGGGTAAGGCGGGTCGTGCTCATCGTTCGCTACCTCGGGCTGGACTAAAGCCGGAAAAGTGTCGCGGCTGGGGCGCGGGCGGCTCGGGCAACCTTTCCAACGGCAACCAGAGCCATCCCAGGCTGAATGCGATGGCTGCCAGGGCCAACACACCCAACGAGGTCAGCCATTCCCACATGCTGGGCGAGTAAAAGGACGGATCGCTGCTGCGGACTGCGCCGCCAAACAGGAGCGGCAACGCGCTGACGCGGCTCGTCGGGCCGAGCAGGTTCGCCTGTGTGGCCGGCGCCAGGTCGGCCAGGCGCAGGTTGATCAGGACGAGCGCGGTGAAGACAGTTGCGGCCGACAGCGCAGCCGCAGCCCGTAGCGGGACTGCTCTGGGCAGACGGACCAGTCCCGCCAGCAGCACCGCCACGGCTACGGTGAAGAGGAGCAACCCCAGGCGGAAGGCCATCAGGCCTAGGCCCTCCAGCGCGAAGCTGGAGACACGGCCCAGCGGGTAGGCGGTGTCAATGCCGGGCTGGAGCGGCACGGTCAAGGGCGGGATGACGATGTTCAGGCGCACCCCGAAGATGCCGGCCACGATGAGGGCGCCGGCCAACCCGACCCAGGCCACCGAGCGGCCGGTGCGCCGGTTCAGGATCAGGATGAGCGGCACGAGCGCGCCCAACCCCAACTGGCCGATCCAAAAGACGTACCAGAACGGCCCGAACATCATGGCCCGATAGGTCGCGACATGATCCGGGATGCCGCCATACCAGCCGACCAGCATCTCGCTCATCAGAAAGATCAGATCAACCGCCAGAAAGCCGACCGTCAACTTGCCCAGGGCCAACGTCATTTCTGCGTGTTCGGCGTCCTTGCGCCGCGCGAAGAAGGCGGTGAGGAAGGTCAACAGCGCGCTGCCGGAGGCCAGCGCCGACACCAGGAAGATGAGCGGGAAGAGGCCGGTGTACCAGTAGGGCCGCGCCTTCACCACTGCGAAGATCGCGCCCGTGCCGCCGTGCACCGCGATCGCCACCGGCACGCCGATCGTGCCCAGGATGCGCACCATGCGCAGATCGGCCGCGGCGCTCGCATCCGACAGGTCTGTGCTCCGCAGCGCCAACAGCCGACACAGCCGGCCGCGCAGCCCCGGCTCCTGGCCGACGCGGATCAGGTCGCGGCGCATCAGCAGCCACAGCTCGGCCAACAGGATCACCGCGTAGAGGGTGTAGAAGTGGATCTCCCACTCCAGCACCGAGGTCGGGCTGCGGTTGATGAACACCGTCCAGAAACGCTCCAGATGGCCCAGGTCGAGCAGGATGAAGCCCAGGCCGGTGACCAGCGCCACGAACGCGGTGAAGAGCGCCATGCGGCCGATGGCCTCGAAGCGATGCAGGCCAAAGACATAGATCATGGTGGAGACCAGGAACGCGCCGGCCGACAGGCCGATGAAGTAGATGTAGAACGCCACCCACAGGCCCCACGGCACCAGGCTGGTCAGATTGGTGACCCGCAGACCGACGACCGCCCGCAGGTAGATGGCCCACAGGCCCAGCAGGGCCAGGAGGATGAGGGTCGCCCAGTAGGCGATGACAAGCGATCGTTGTTTCATGTCGGCTCTCCCTACAACAGATAGTACACGTTCGGCTCGGTCCCCAGTTCCTCTTTGATCCGGAAATGCCGCCGCTCGGCCACCAGCCGCGCGATCTCGCTCTCGGGATCGTTCAGGTCACCGAAGATGCGGGCGCGCGGCATGCAGGTCAGCACGCAGGCCGGCTCCTCGCCGCGGGCCACGCGGTGCAGGCAGAAGTGGCATTTGCGCACGTTGCCGATCGGCGAACCGCCGTTGCG
>DAOTZV010000221.1:0-1950 GCA_034434235.1 Anaerolineae bacterium | reverse complement strand
GAAAGCGCCTGGTGCCGGCCGATCCGCCATTTGTTGCGTTCACCCCGGGTGCCGGGCCGCGACACATCGCGTTCCACCCCACCGGTCGGTGGGTCTACGTCACCGGCGAGCTGAACTCGACCCTGACGATCTTCTCCTGGGATAGCGAACGGGGACGGTTGGAGCCGATACAGGTCGTCTCTACCCTGCCGGAGGGGTGGACGGGGACGAACTATCCGGCCGAGGTGACGGTTGCTCCGTCCGGGCGCTTCGTTTACATGTCGAACCGCGGGCACGATAGCATCACCATCTTCGCGGTGAATGCGGTCACCGGCAAGCTGACGCCGGTCGGCCATGAGCCGACGCAGGGCGCCTTCCCCCGCCATTTTGCCCTGGATCCGACCGGCGCGTTCCTGGTCGCGGCGAATCAGAACAGCGACAACGTAGTCGTCTTCCGCGCGGACGCCGAAACCGGCCGGCTCGCGCCGACCGGCCACGCCGTCACCGTGCCGATGCCCGTATGCGTGCGCTTTGCGCGGTAGAATCATGCGCATAGATGCTCACGTCCATTTCACCCCGCCCGAGATGGCGGCCGACTTGGCGACCTTCGCCGAACAGGAGCCGTATTGGGGCCTGCTGGTGGCCGGGGACGCGGCCAACCACAGCGTACAGGGTTGGGCCACGCCGGAGCGGATGATCGAAGATATGGATCGGGCCGGCATAGACCGGGTGATGTTGATGGGCGAGTACCGCCAGCGCCACGAAGCGTGCGTCGAGCGCAACGACCAGGCGCTGGCCCTCTTGCGTCGCTGGCCCGATCGCATCTGCGCGTTCGCCGTCGTGCAGCCGAAGGCCGGCCGCAAGGCGCTCGATGAGCTGGCGCGCTGTCTGGACGCGGGGATGGCGGGCGTCGGCGAGCTGGGCCCCTACGGGCAGGGCTATACCCTGGACGATCCCGACTTCCTGCGCCTGGTCGAGGCGTGCATCCGCCGCGACGCGCCGATCAACCTGCACGTCAGCGAGGAGATCGGCCACTTCTACCTGGGCAAGAGCACGACGCCCCTCTTGCACTACTACCGCCTGGCGTGTCGCTACCCGGAGCTCAAGCTGATCCTGGCGCACTGGGGCGGCGGACTGCTCTTCTACGAGCTGATGCCCGAGGTGCGACGCAACCTGCGCAACGTCTGGTACGACACGGCCGGGTCGCCGCTCCTCTTTCCGACCACAGCGATCTTCAAGGTCGCGCTTGAGTGCGTGGATCACCGCAAGCTGCTCTACGGCTCCGACTATCCGCTGTTGATCTACCCGCGGCGGCAGACGACACCCGATTTCCGGCCGTTCATCGCCGAGATCGAGGCGCTGGGGTTGCCGACGGAGGTGTACGAGGACATCATGGGGCGCAACGCGGCGCGGCTCCTCGGACTGGCGCCGGCCGACGAGGCCGTTCCGGCGTCGGCCCGTCGGCCGGCGCGCAACGCGGTCATCACCGAGATCGAGCCGGAGCCGGGCATGACCATCAGCGGGCTGATGGCCGTGAGTGCGGTGGCCCAGGCGTGGCCGGCCACGCAGGCGGTGTTCGAACGGTACGGCATCCCGTGGCGCGATAGCCCCGTGCCCTACTGGGAGCCGATCGTCCAGGCGGCCGCCGCGCGCGGCTTGGGGCCGACGGCGCAACGGAAGTTGCTGGATGATCTGAACGCGGCCGTCGGCGACGACGGATGATGGATGTCATACGGAGCTCACCTTGCAACCACCGATAAACCGCGCTATCGCTTGTTGCCGTACATTTACTCGCAGGCCGTCCTCTCGGCGCGCAGCGGCCTCCCTCTCGTCCGGCCGCTGGCGCTGGCGTTCCAGGACGATCCGACGACGCGGCGGCTCGACCTCCAGTACATGTTCGGCGAAGACATCCTGGTCGCGCCGGTCTTCCGTCCCGATGGCCGTTGCCAGGTCTACCTGCCGGCCGGCGAA
>DAOTZV010000220.1:0-53290 GCA_034434235.1 Anaerolineae bacterium | reverse complement strand
TGCTCCAAGCCGGTCTGTGACCGGCGGTCGGGGGTCACAGACCCCCTCTGAGCTTGAATCTGTGATCTACTGAGACTCTGTGTCTTCGTGTCCTGGTGTGCGGCCCTCAGGTTGGCCGTGCGGCGCGCAGTCGCTCGCGCAGCATCTCGACCGTGGGCCAGCCGCGCATCCCTTCCGGCGTGCGGTACATCCGGCAGCTCATGTAGTATGCCTTGCGCGTCTCGGGCCACAGGTCCTGGCCGTCCACGACGATGGAGGGGGAGCCGAGAAAGCGCAGGCGGGCCGCGTCGTCATCGTCGCGCACCTCCACCAGCTCGATCTCGGCCGGCAGGCCCTCCAGCGCGCAGGCCGCCTTCAGGTTGTGCAGCGCGGTTTCCCAGGACGGGCAACCATCGAAGTAAAGGAGTTGGATCTTCATGTTGAATAGTATATATCAAAAAGCCCAAAATTGACATTTGGGCCCTCGATGCTGTAAGCTGTTCGGGCGAACAGAGACATCTCTGGTCTCAATCAGCGAGGCGATCGGCGCGCCTCGGCAAAGCTCGTTGAGAGAAGGAAAGTGAAAGCTCCGATTGTCAACATCATCGCCGGAGAGATGAAGCTCCCGGCTTCTCAGGTCGAGGCGGCGATCCGCCTGTTGGATGAAGGCAATACCATCCCCTTCATTGCTCGCTACCGCAAGGAGGTCACCGGCGGTCTTGATGAGGTGCAACTGCGCGCGATTGCGGCCCGGCTGGAGTATCTGCGCAAGCTGACCGAGCGTCGCGAGAGCGTGAAGGCGGAGATCGCGTCGCAAGGCAAGCTGACCGACGAGCTGGCTGCACAGCTCGATGCGGCGGTCACGTTGCAGGCGGTGGAGGACCTTTACCGACCCTACAAGCCCAAACGCCAGACTCGGGCCCAACTTGCGCGCGAACGGGGATTGGAGCCGCTGGCTCAGGCATTGTTGGCCGCTTGTAGGGGCGATGTGCATTCGAGTAGGGGGATGGGCGCCGCGCACCCGCAACAGTTGGCGGCGCGCTTCATCACCGATCAGGTGCCCGATGTCGAAGCGGCCCTTGCCGGCGCGCGGGACATCATCGCCGAGCAGGTCAGCGATGATCTTGCGACCCGCGATCTGGTCCGGCGGCGCTTTGCGGCCGAGGGGTTCGTGGTCAGTCGTCGCGCGGGAGAGGGAGCCGACAAGGAAGGGCGCTATCGCGTGTACCACGACTTTCGGGTCGCGTTGCGCGTCATTCAGCCGCACCAGTGGCTGGCGCTCCAGCGCGGCGCGGCCGATGGCAGCCTGAAGGTGAGCATCGAGACGCCCGACGGCCAGATCATCACCGATCTCTCGGCGGCATGGATCCGGGTCGCCGGGAGTCCGGCGGCCGCCCAGGTGCGATTGGCCATCGAGGACGGCTACGAGCGCCTCTTGCGGCCTTCGGTGGAGCGCGAGATGAGTGGCCAGTTGAGCGAGTTCAGCGATGATCACGCGATACAGGTCTTTGCAGCCAATCTGCGCAACTTGCTGCTGCAGCCGCCCTTGCGCGAACGGAGCGTGATGGGCATTGATCCGGGGTACCGTACCGGTTGCAAGGTGGCGACCGTGGATCCTACGGGCAAGTTGTTGCACACTGCCACCATTTACCCGCATGAGCCGCGCAACGAATGGGAGAAAGCTAAACAAATTCTGACCGGATTGATCGAATTGGACGAAATCAGCGTAATTGCGATCGGCAACGGCACCGCCAGCCGCGAGACCGAGGCGCTGGTAGCGGAATTGATCCAGGAGGCTTCCTCGCATCCGGCTTCGGGAGAGGCCGGCGCATCGCAAAGTCGAGGTGGCAAAAGGGCCGCAAATCTTGCCTACGTCATGGTCAGCGAGGCGGGCGCTTCGGTGTATTCCGCGTCCGAAATCGCGCGGGAAGAGTTTCCCGATCTGGATGTTTCCATGCGCGGCGCGGTCTCCATTGCCCGGCGGTTGCAGGATCCCCTGGCCGAGTTGGTCAAGATCGATCCCAAGAGCATCGGCGTCGGCCTTTATCAGCACGATGTGGATCAGAAGAAGCTCGCAGCGGCACTGGATGCGGTGGTCGAGTCGGTGGTCAATTATGTAGGTGTAGATGTGAACACTGCTTCGGCCGCGCTGTTGGGCTATGTGGCGGGCATCAGCAAGAAGGTGGCCCAGGCCATTGTCGAGCACCGCAATGTGCATGGGCCGTTCACGTCTCGCGCGGAGCTGAAAAAGGTCAAGGGGTTGGGACCCAAGGCGTTCGAGCAGGCGGCCGGTTTTCTGCGCGTGCCTGAAAGCCGCAATCCACTCGACAACACGACCATCCACCCGGAGAGCTATGAGGCGACCCGTCAGTTGCTGGAGCTGGCCGGGCTGAATCTACGGATGAAGGATTTGCCCGAACGGCTGCGGAAGTGGTGTGCGGAGAACGGATTGGATTGCGATGAGGGACGGGACACGTTGCGCACAGGACGGAGTACGGACGCATGGGCCTCTCTTGCTTCTCTGCTCAACATCGGCGTTCCGACGCTCCAGGATATCGTGCTTGCTTTGTTGCGGCCTGGCCGAGATCCGCGCGATGATCTGCCGGCGGTTGTCCTTCGTCGCGATGTGTTGACCATAGACGACTTGCGCGAGGGCATGGTTCTACGCGGAACGGTCAGAAATGTGGTAGACTTCGGTGCGTTCGTGGATATCGGGGTGAAGCAGGATGGCCTGGTGCATGTGAGCAAGATGGGCAGGAAGTATGTCCGCAATCCGCACGAGGTGGTCAGCGTAGGCGATGTGGTGGAAGTGGTGGTGATCAGCGTGGATCGGGAGCGAGGGCGTATCGGGCTGAGCCTGGTGCACGACACGGATGCCAGCCACGGAGGCCACGGATGAGCCCGACACGGAGGGTGGCCACGGAGGCCGCGGATGAGCCCGACACGGAGGGCGGCCACGAAGGCCACGGATTGCGCCGCAGCGGCTGCGGACTACGTCTGGGCGTGTTTCTCCGTTATCCGTGCCCTCCGTGTCGGGCAGCAGCAGTTACAGTAATCGCAGCATAGTTATCCGTAGCCTCCGCGTCCTCTGTGTCGTGCGACAGCAATCACAGCAATCGCAGCATGGTTATCCGTGGCCTCCGTGCCCTCCGTGTCGGGCGGTAGCAGTTACAGCGATCGCAACATGGTCATCCGTGGCCTCCGTGGCCACATCCGTGTCGGGCGGATCCAAAACAAACTACATTCGGGAGGTCTACAATGGGCAAAAGAATCATCGGCCCGCATGAAGATCTAACGCGGCGCATCATTGCCGCCGCATTGGCCGTGCATAATCGTCTTGGACCGGGGCACAAAGAAGAGGTCTATCAACATGGAATGGAGGTGCAGAGCCTCCATGATGGCTTGGCCTTTGCAGCGCAAAAGATGTTTGAAGTCTTCGATAACGGCGTTCTTGTCGGCTATTACATCCCTGACTTCGTCTACGAAGAAGAAGTCATCACCGAGATCAAAGCCTTTGCCGCCCTGCCCCAACGCTATCTCGGCCAGGTTATCACCTATCTCAATCACACCGGACTGAAAGTCGGCCTGCTGATCAATTTCGGTGCTCGTCGCCTGCAGGTGCGGCGTGTCTTTCCCTCTCGCCAGGCCGCCAAATACCCGGTTCAATACACCTGGCTCTTCATTCCCGATTGGCTTCGCGTCGAACGAGCTGCTCATCCTCCGACGCCCTCTGCCTTTACCCCCTCCGTAACCCGCACCGCATCGGGCCTTTCCGTAGTATCGGCTGCTCCTAGCGCGTCCGGCTCCGTCGCGTCAACTCCATCCATCAACTCACCCACGCCCTCCCCATCCACAGCCCCCTCCGCGCCGCCCTCATCCGTGGCCTCCGCGCCCCCCTCCGCGTCGGGCCCATCCGTGGCCTCCGCGCCCCCCTCATCCGTGGCCTCCGTGGCTGTATCCGTGTCGTGCATCCCTCGCCTGCTCGCTTCCCTCCCGCGCTACGGCATCATCGCCGACGTCCGCATCGGCACCCATTGGACCGTCGTCGTAGCCGAAACACCCGCGGGCCGGCGCGCCGGCCTGGCGGCCACCCTGATCGTGCACGACCTCGAACATGGCCGGCCCGCAGTGCGCGATGCCGGCCGCCTCATCGGCAGAGACGCCCGAACACTGGCCGAACTGGCCCTTTCCGACAGCCTGACGGAACGAAGCCTGGGCTTTGCCGCCATCAACGCCCTCTTGGAAGTGGACGAAGCGCGCTGCGTTGACCTCAATGCAGAAGAAGCGATCATCGCGCGCGGCAGGGGGCGACGGGTCGCCATCGTGGGCCATTTCCCCTTCGTGCCCAAAGTACGCGAGGTGGCAGAGAAATGCTGGGTCCTGGAGCTCAACCCTGGACCCGACGACCTGCCCGCGCACATGGCGCCGAAGATCATCCCCCAGGCCGATGTCGTCGCCATCACCGGCATGACGCTGGTCAACGGTACCTTCGATGGCCTGATCGCCCTCTGTCGGCCAGATGCTTATGTGCTGGTATTGGGCCCCAGCACGCCGTTGAGCCCGTTATTGTTCGACTACGGCGTAGATGCCATCTCCGGCACGGTCGTGACCGACATCCCGGCCGTGTTGACGGCCGTGAGCCAGGGCGCCACCTTCCGGCAGATCACAGGCCGGCGCCTGTTCACCATGACGCGTGAGATCTCAAATTCCCAGCAGGAGGCCGGCCGGTGAAGCCACCTTTCGACCACTTCGATTTCATCGCTCCCTGGTACGATCGGCTGATCGGCCGGCCGGCCCATGATCCGCTTGCGGACTTATTGGGGGTCGAAGCCGGACAGTGGCTCATAGATATCGGCGGCGGGACAGGACGCAACTCGCGCGGCCTGAGCGCCCTGGGCGCGCACGTGGTGATCTGCGACCTCTCGGCGGGCATGGCGCGCCAGGCGCGACGCAGAGGAGTGTTGGCTTTGCGCGGGAACGTCGTCCATCTGCCCTTTCGTTCCGACAGCGCCGACCACCTGCTGGTAGTGGACGCCTTTCACCACTTCGTACAACCTTCCCCCAAGAAGGGTTCAGCGTTCTGCTCGTCTTCACCAAAGACAATGCCGGATGACCGCAGAACCACTGATCATGCAGCAGCTCCACGATCATCCGGCGCACATCCATCGCCCGGCTATTTCGTGGCGGTCGGCGTTGCCGCCGGGGTCGGGGTCGGTTGCAGGATGAAGTTTGCTCGGCCGCGGGTGACCAGCTCGCTGACCGAATAATCGTTTACCTTGACATAATACGACGACTCCGACGACTTGATGATGTAAGTGCTATCCGTCGTGTCGCGGGCGCCGATGGTGAGCGTGTACGTCTTCTCCTGATTGTCCTTTTTCGTCTTGAAGGTCACCACCGCGGCCGGCTGCGCCATGCCATAGGAAGGTTGTTCGCTCTTGCCCAGTGGCTGCTTCATGCGGATGCTCGTCGCATAGGTGAGCACCGTAGAGAAGTTGTTTGTGCTGAACACCTCGCCCGGCCCGACCCCCTGCATCGTCCACTGACCCTGCGCATCCTTCGCGAAGACGAATTCGCCGTTGGCGTTTTTCAGCGTGAGCGAAACGACGTCGCTCGACGAAACCTCCAGATAGGACGCATTGATCCAGGAAGGCGCATCCGCGTTCAGGTCGAAGGGCGCCAGGTCGGCCGCGATGTAAACATCCTTTTGGCCGGCCACCCGCACGTGCGTCGCCCGGCCGCCCGCGCTGGAGCCGAAGTAGAGCGTGTAGCCGGTGCCCCCTGCCGTGCCGATCTCGACTTTGCGTTGGAAAGCGTCGTCGGCCACCTGCAGACGCTTGTAATTGGCTTCGTTTTGTGCCACCGAGCGGCCGGCCTTGAGCCCGGCCAGCTTCGCTGTGATGGGCGTGATCTTCGTCGCATCGGCCGGGAAGTCGTCGGCGTCGGCCACCACCCAGCCCGACGCGGCCTTCGCCAGGCGGATGGTTGTGCCGCGATCATCGCGGATCGTCAAAGAGGTGATGTCTTCGGCCTTGATGCCGCCGAGCAGCGGCGCCGCGGCCGCCTGTCCCGACGAGGGCAGGACGAACACCACGCCCACCAGAATGAGTTGCACGACAAGAAGTCCGATCAGGATCTGTTGTAGTCGAGTCATCGCCTTACCTCTGCGTCAGCACCATTGGCCGCTCATTGCGCCGCCGCACCATCCACACCACGCCGATCACGATGAGCGAGATCAGCGCAATGCCGTAGTTCAGCACCTCCCACACGGTCTGATCGCCGGCCTCCATCGGCTTGAGCACGCGCGCCGACGTGCCGCGCGCGCGAATGCCCAGCAGGTCCAGATCCTCCACCGACCAGTCCACCGCGTTCTGCAACAATTTCAGGCTGTTCAGATAGCGGTCGCCCGACATGTTCGCCGAGATCTGGAACACGATATCGGTCAGAAAGTCGCTGCTGCCGATCACCACCAGCCGCGCCGTGTCGGGCGACGATTCGATGACGCTGCCGGCCTGCGGCGTAGGCGTGGGGGTCGGCGCGGTCCCCTGGTCTTGCTGGCCGGCCGTCGGGGTCGGCGTGGGCACGGGCACCGGCTTATCCTTGAACGCGCTCTCGAACGACCCGCGCACCGCTACCGCCAGCGGCCGGGACGCGCGCTCCCCCTCTACCGGGAACCCGACGCCGGGATATTGCCGCAAGTTCGGCTGGATGTCGGGGTTGGTGCGCAACCACGAGTTGGCCGACGATTTCAGCAGCACCGATACCTGGCGCTCCTTGTTCTTCCCGGCGTCCACCGTGATCGGCGATGCAAAGTTGAGGGTGACCGCAGCGAGCTGGCTGACGATCGGGTGCGATTTGTCCATGCCGTCGGGCCGGATGTCCACGAAGAACGGGTAGTTGATCGCCTGATACTCGCGCACGATGGTGTTGCCTACCTGCCGATCCACCTGCACCGGGAACGGCTCGTTCTGCGGATCCATCACGATGGCCTTCTCGATGCGAATGCCGTAGCTGTCCAGCAGTTCGGCCAGGCCGTTTTCGATCGGCTTCAACGCCAGGTTCTGGCCGAGCGAATCTACCGTCAGGCCGAAGCTGCCGGTCGCGATCACCACCGAACCCCCGCGCATGAGGTACTGGTCCACCGCAAAGCGCGCCCGGTCGTCCAGATCGCGCGGCCCGATGATGACGAGCACATCTATATCGGGGGGCACCTGGCCGCCGGACAGGTCTACGCTGCGCACGGTGTAGTCGCCGCCCAGTTGTTGGCGCGCACGTTGCCAGGTGGCGATGTCCTGTTGCATCTGGCCGAAGATGTTCGGCACGGTCTGCGGTGCGGGCGACCACCAGCCGACCACCTTCAGGAAGCCGGTCGTCGAGCGTTTGAGCGCCGCCTCGATGGCGGTGCGCACGCTGGCTTCGCTGATCCCGCCCTCGGGCGCCAACACCTGCGTCTTGTCCCCGATCTGGAGGAGCATGTCCAGGTAGTACGACTGCGAGGAGAACAGAGAGGCCGCAATCGGCCGCAGCTTGTAGGTCGAGACCAGCTTCTGCCGGTTGATGCTCGCGTTGGGTGCGTCCGGGTCCACGATCTCGAAGCTGAACTTGCCCGCCGATTTGGCCTGCAGATCCTGCGCGACCTTCTTGACCGTATCCGGCACGTCCTTCAGGCCCTCCGGCAATGTGTTCGGCGTCACCACCAGGATCAGCTTGGCCGGCGCGCTCAACGAAGCAAAGACGTTGTCTATGCTCTGGAAGCCGTACACCACCTTCTTGACCGCCCGTGTCAGGTCGTACTCCAGGTTGCGGAAGCGCACATCGGGCTGGCCGTCGCGGCGGCTCTGCACTTCGATCAGATCGCGGAAGCTGAGCACGGTATTTTGGTCGCCGTAGCGCACCAGCACATCGAAGTAGCTGTTGATGACCGACGCCTCGTAGCGGCCGGCCACCTGGAAGGGGGTCGGCTGGATGTTGTAGGTCTGGTTGGCTTCCAGCTCCTTGTCGGGGTCCTTGGTCGGATCCACCACCTCGACGCTGACCTTGCCCCGGCCGGCGATCTCGTATTCGCGCAACATGTCGCTGAGCTGGGGCACCAGGGGCGCCAGGAGCGGATGGGTCTTCTCGCTCACGTAGGCCCGGATCGTCAACGGCTCCTGAAGGCCCGCCAGCAGCTCCTTGGTGGTGCGCGAAAGGCTATACTCGCGGCCGGCGGTCAGGTCGAGGCGCAGGGCGTTCAGCGGATAGAGCCACAGGTTGACCACCAGCAGGTTGGCGATGACCAGGCCGGAGGTGATCGCCACGCGGCGCCGATAGAGCGCGCTCGCCACGCCCCGGCTCCACCGCTTGCCGTCCACCGACAAGATATTGAGGGTCAGGAAGATGCCGGTCAGCGACAGGTAGTAGGCCAGGTCGCGCAGATCGATGACCCCGCGCTCGATGCTCTCGAAGCGGCTGCCGGTGCCCAGGCTGCGGAGCAGGTTGCCCAGCGTCCGGCCCACGAAATCGGTGACGCCCGAGGCGCCGAGCAGATAGAAGAAGCCGGCCACCAGCACGGTGGCGATCAGCGCCACGATCTGGTTATCGGTGCGCGAGGAGATGAAGAGGCCGATGGCGGCGTAGGCGGCCGCCAGCAGGAGCGCCGCCAGATAGCCGCCGATCACCGGCCCCCAGTCCAGGTTGCCGATCAACGAGACGGTGATCGGCAGCGGGATGGTGAGCGCCAGCGCCAGCGCCAGCAGCGCCATCACGGCCAGGAACTTGCCGAACACCAATTGCGCCTTGCTCACCGGCAGCGTCAACAGCACTTCGAGCGTGCCGGAGCGCTGCTCTTCGCTCCATTGCCGCATGGTGAGCGCGGCCACCAGAAAGATCAGGAACACCGGCATCCAGCGGAACAACGGCCGCACATCCGCAATGCCGCGCGCGAAGAAAGTATCTACCCAGAAGAAGGCAAAAAGCGTCACGCCCAAAAACGCGCCGATGAAAATCAGCGCCATCGGCGAACCGAAATAGATCGCCAGCTCCTTGCGGGTGATGGAGAGCATCTGTTTCATAGGCTATCCCTTATCCGTCATGCGTCAAACGTCTTTTACGTTTCACGTCTTACGTTTGACGTTTCACGCCTCACGCACTCGTCGCCAACTGATTGAACACCGATTCCAGCGTCCGCACGTCGCGTCGCAGCTCGCGCAGGGGCCAATCGCGGCTGCGGGCCAGGTCGTAGATCGCCGGGCACAGGTCCACGTCGCCCATGCCCAGGACGCGATAGAGCGGATAGCCATCGGCCGTGCGGCCGTGTTCGATGCCGCGCACGCCGCTCAGGGTGCGCAGCGCGCGCTCGGCGCCGTCGGTGGGCCGGCCCAACACCAGGATCGCGTCCGCCGTGACCTCCAGGTCGGCGAGTCGGGCATCGGCCTTCACCTGGCCGTTCATCAGGATGATGGCGCGCTGGCATACCGCCTCCACCTCCGAGAGGATGTGCGAGGAGAAGAGCACCGTGCTCGATTGCGCCAGCCGGCGGATCAACCCGCGCACCTCGACGATCTGAGTAGGGTCGAGGCCGACGGTCGGTTCATCCAGGATCAGCAGCTTGGGCTTGTGGAGGATCGCTTGCGCCAGCCCCACGCGCTGGCGATAGCCCTTGCTGAGCTCGCCGATCGGTCGGGTCAGGTGATCGGTCAGGCCGGTCGCCCGGACCGCCTCGGAGATGCGCGCCTGCTGTTCGGATGGCGGCACATGGCGCAGGTCGGCCATCATCTTGAGGTAGCTCTGCACCGACAGCTCGGCATAGAGCGGCGCGTTCTCGGCCAGGTAGCCGATGCGGCTTTGCACTTCCTGCGTGTGCGTCAATACGTCCAGCCCATCCACGCGCACCTGGCCGCTATCGGGTTGGAGATAACCGGTGAGGATCTTGATAAGGGTGGTCTTGCCGGCGCCGTTCGGCCCGAGCAATCCGACGATCTCGCCCGGCGCGATCGTCAACGATACATTGCGCAACGCCTGGACCGGGCCATACGCCTTCGATACGTTCTTGACTTCGATCATGCGCCCATTCCTCGCGATGTCAGTGTGTGGCAGGCCGCGCAACGAATGGCGTGAACACGTGAACACGCCTTCATTGTCGCTGCCACCGACCTGACGTATTATAGCGCGGACGGCAGGTTTTGTTCATTAATACTCGATTAGAGAATGTGACGGTTGACGCACGTTCGCGCGCGGCGGTCACTCGATGCGGTCGTCTTGCGCGCGCTGCCGAATCGTCTCCCAGGCGCGCGTGGCCTCGTCGGCGACGGCCAGGGGGATCGGCTCGCTGCTGTAACGTGCCTGCAAATACGCGGAGGTGAGGGCCGCGAGCGCCCGGCCGCAATCGGGCAATACCGCGGCGAGGAAACGCAAATACTCTTCGGGCGTCATGCCGGGCGCGCGCGGCAGGTCTTGCGCCGCGGCCCAGGCCAACAGCGCCTGATAGGTGCGCCGGACGCGCGCAGCCGGTTCGTCGCCGGCCACATCCACGAACGGCGGCGGCTGGGGCGCCGGCCTCCTGCGCCGGAACAGCTCCTGGATCTGCGCCTTGAGCAGATCCAGCGAAAGCACGCTATCCCGAACTTCTACCACATCTTCTTCGTGCAGGGAGCGAAAACGCTTGAACGCCAGCGCGAAGATCAGGATCACGATCCCGGCGATCAGGACGGCCCCGCCGATGCGAAGCGCCTGGTACAGGACGGGCGAGACGGTCGCCGGATGGGTCTCCACATCCTTCAGTTGCGCGCTCAGATCGGGCGGCGAGGGCAATCGGAAGCTTTCCCCGTCCCCTTCGCGGCGATTGCTGAGCAGCCGGTACAGCGGGCTCAACACGGTGAAGATGACCCACGCCACCACCATCAACACGTACCACAGCGCCTGCGCCAGCAGATCGAGCGCCGGCGACAGGGCGGCCAGGATGCGCCGCACCAGATCGGGCGTGAGGAGCTGCACCACCAACAGCCCGGCGGCCAACAACACGACGACCACGCCCACGATGGTGGCCAGCCAGTAGCGGCTCACCCGGAAGGTGGGATCGAAATGCTCTCGCTCGTGGCGCCGCGCGGCCCGCAAACTGGCCACCGCCAGGGTGATCAGGCTGATCGCCACGAACAACAGGGCCGGACCGAGCAACAGGCCGAGCGGCGCCCGGCCGAACGCCAGGCCGAGGGCCGCGGCAAGCCCCAAGCCGGCCATGCCCAACGCGAAGTTATTGGCATACGTTTCGTAGAAGATCGTGTAGCGGCCGGCCAATACGCCCCACCACCACAGCCAGGTGGCGATCAAGAGCGTCGGGATGCTCCGCAGCGGATCGTCCAGCGGCGCGGCCAACCAGCGCCAATCGGCCAGGGACGGCCGAACGCCGGGCGCGGCATATACCGTCATCGCCACCGCCAGCAGGCCGCTCGCCGCCACCAGCGCCCGGCCGAAGCGCTCCGACCACGCGTGACGGCGGTTGGCCTGTCCGGCGTAAGACGCGATCTGGGCGATGGCCGTGCTGCACGCCAACAGGCCGAAGACGGCCGGCCACGATAGCAGGCCATGATCGCCCGCTTCGGGCAGGACGCTGATCAGACGCAGCCATGCCCACACCCACAGCGAGCGCATCAGCGCCAGCGCATAGGGCAGGATGCCGTCATCTACCAGGTGCCACGGCCGCTCAATCAGTGTCCAGCGCATGCAGATCCAACTCCATCAGGTGCCGGTATGCTTCGTGGCCGCCGATCCAGAAGGCCGGCAACTCGTCCGGCAGGTCGGCCGGCGCTTCTTCTCCGATGGCGACCAGCGCGACCGGATGGCCGGCGCGGCGCGCATCGAGGAGCGCGGCATAGAGCGCCTCGCCGGCCGTCGCCGAGATCGCGATCACCGTGGAGCCGACAGGCAAGCCGCGCAGCTCCCGGTAGAGCAGGTCTTCCAGAGGCAACGTCGGATAACCCAAGACGCGCGCCAGCGCATCCAGGATGTCGAGCCAATGCGCCGGCCGCCGCGCCGGCGGCAGGCGCACGGTAAGCGCCTCGGCGTTGCGCCACGAGCCGTTGATGTACAGCCCCACAGCCTCGCGCGCATCCAGCAGGTAGCGGGCCAGCGATGCGGTGGCGCTGATCGCATACTCCAGGTAATCCGGGATCATGCCGGGCGAGTCGCGCACCGTGCGCAGATCGAGAAAGAGTGCGCTGGTGTGCGCCGCGGCCGGATCGAAGACCTTCGTTTGCAGCTCTCCGCGGCGGGCAGTGGCGCGCCAATGGATGAAGCGCGGGCTATCGCCGGCCTGATAGGGCCGCACGCCCGCAACGCGCAACGGATCCTCGCTGAGCCGGCGGAGCGCCTTCGCATCACCGAAGGGATGCGCGGCCGGCAGGCCGAGCGCCGTCACCGGCACCACCTTCGGATAGACGATCAACCAGTCCGGCTCCTTGAGCTCGCGCACCTGCTGGCGGAAGCCGAACATGTCCCCCGATTGCAGCTCGGCCGGGCCGAACTCCAGCGCGCCGCGGTGATCGGCCCGCAGCCGATACTGTTTGCGCACCCGCTCGTAGAACCAGAGCGACACCATGTTGTAGAGGATGCGTCGGCCCGGCTTCCAGGAATGGCCCAGGCGCCCCTTCGTCAACGTAATCTGCCCCGGCCACTCGTCTTCCACCTTCAGCCACGCCAGCGGCAGCGGCTTGGCATTGACGATCTCGACCGTCAGGTCGGTCTCTTCGCCGACGAACAGCCGCGGGGTCGCGATGCGGCGGGTATAGGTGACCTCGGCCAGGGCGTAGCGGTCCCACAGCGCGGTGATGCCGGCGACCAGCCCCAGCAGCACCGCCAACAGGAACACGAGCGGATTGCGCAACCAGACCGCCGCGATGAAGAGCAAGACGGTCAACCAGTTCAGGGCGCGAGTCATGCCGCGGCGCCTTCCACCGACCAGCTCTCTTCGACCGGCACCGCCACCTGGCCGGCGATCTCCTGCAGGATGGTCGCGGCGCTCCGGCCGCGCACGCGGGTGCGGCTGGTGACCATCAGCCGATGTTCGAGGGCCGGGCCGAGCAGGCGTTTGACGTCGTCCGGCACCACGTAGCTGCGGCCGCGCATGGCCGCCAGCGCCTGGCTGGTGCGGTAGAGCGCCAGCGCGCCGCGCGGGCTCGCGCCGAGCTGGATCGCCTCGTGGTTGCGGGTGGCGGCCACCAGCCGGACGATATAGGTCTCGACGGCCTCGTGGACGAACACCCGCCGCACGATCCGTTGCAGGTCGGCGATCTCATCGGCGCTTACCACCGGCTGGAGATCGGCCAGAGGGTTGCTCTCCCGGAAACGCCGCAGGATCGTCCGCTCCTCCTCCTCGGCCGGATAGCCCAGGGCCACGCGCAACAGGAAGCGATCCACCTGCGCTTCGGGCAGGGGGAACGTCCCCTCCAGCTCCACCGGGTTCTGCGTCGCCAGCACCAGGAACGGTCGCGGCAGGGGGTGCGTGACGCCGTCCACCGTCACCTGGCGTTCCTCCATCGCCTCCAACAGGGCCGCTTGCGTGCGCGGACCGGCGCGGTTGATCTCGTCGGCCAGGATGATCTGCGCGAAGAGGGGCCCCGGCCGATACTCGAAGGTGGCCGTGCGTTGATCGAACACGCTGACGCCCGTGATGTCGCCCGGCAATAGATCGGGCGTGAACTGGATGCGCTGGAAAGTACAGCCCAGCGATTTGGCCAACGCCTTGGCCAGGGTCGTCTTGCCGATGCCGGGCACATCTTCCAACAGGACATGGCCCTCGCACAGCAGGGCCACCAACAACAGCTCCACGGTCTCGTCCTTGCCGACGATGACCCGCCCCACGTTCTCCTTGATGCGGGCGGCCGCTGTGGCCACCCTCGCCAGTTCGGTCATGAGCTTGCTCCACCAAACAAAAAGCCTCTACGGGCAAACCCATAGAGGCTATCAGCCGATGCCATCGGCGTTCACAGCGAGCCTCATCGCTGTGAAGATCATTGTACTCCATGCCACAACTTTGTCAATTCGCGCCGGCTTCGTCGCGAATCCCGCGCAGGGCCGCAATGGACAGCAGGAACATCACTCCGTAGATGGCGAAAAGCAGCACGTAGCCCAGGCCGGGCGATTGCGGCACGTTGGCCGTGAAGTAGTCGGCGATGGGGCCGCCGATGTAGGCGCCCACCGCGCCGGCGCCGGCGCCCGCCAGGTTGGAGATGCCCAGGTAGCGCGCGGCCTCGGCCTTGGGCACCAGATCGGTCCCCAGGGCCCAGTTCGCCGCGTAGAAGAAGCCCGTGCCGACGCCGATGATCGCGCCGCCCACGAAGAGGACGGTCAGGTTCGGCGCGAGCAGCGCAATGAGCGTGCCCCCCAGCGCGATCAGCGCGCTGATCGCCACCAGTCGCTTGCGGCCGAAGCGGTCGGCCAGCCAGCCGCTCGGCAGGGCCGCCAGCAGGATGCACACGCCGACGATCATCATCAGGATCGCGGCCGGCCCGGCCGCCTTCTCCCGCTCCAATCCCAGCCGGCCCTGCAAGAAGTAGACCGCGAACCCCGACAGGTTGATCACCCCCACCAGGAACGCCAGCCGATTGATCACCCACCAGGTGAAGGACGGGTTGGCGCGGGCGACCGTCCGGCCGATGCTCACCTGCACGCTGAACCAGACCCCGACCGCGACCGCGATCGCCATGGCCACCAGCCCGGCCACCCCCATTGCGGCGATCTGCGCCGGCACCGAGGCCGCGCCGTCGAGCAGGCCGGCCAGATAGCGCACCGCGGCCCCCATGCCCAGGATGATGGCTGTGAAGAGGGCGGTCATCAGCAGCAGGCGGAGGAAGGGCATCCAGTTGAGTCGCTCCGGCCGTTCGGCCAATGGCCGCTCCGGGATCAACATGGCGATGCCCATGCTGAGCGCCAGGATCACCATCGTCGTCAGCAGGCCGCCCCACAGATTGCCGGCCGAGATCAGCCGCGCGGCGGTGAAGGAGATCAGGATCAGCGGCAGCGGCACCTCCAGGATCGCCTTGACGCCCGAGAAGCGGCCGCGCAGTCCTTCGGGCACCAGGTCGGGGATCAACGCCTGTTGGGCGGCCTGGCCCGCGTTCGATGCCACCGACATCAGGATGGCCGCGGCGAAGAAGAAGGTGAAGCCCGCCATGCCGGCCATGCCCGCGGAGAAGCCGACGGCGATCATGCTGAGCAAGACGACCAGGGTGCCGCCGAAGATGTAGGGGCGCCGACGCCCCCACGGCAGGGTGGTGTGATCGGAAAGCATCCCCCACAACGCCTGCGTGAGGAGCGCCACCATCAGCGTCCACAGGCGGATCGTGCCGAAATAGGTGCCTTTTTGCGCCTCGCCCACGAACTGCTGGACGAGCAACGGAAACACCACGCCGTTGGTCTGCGAGAGGGCCGTCAGGCCCAGGAAGAAGATGTTGATGGTGATGTAGTCATACCAGCGGAGGGGGCGCGCCATGGGGTTTCCTTCCTTTCGAGAATGCGATGGATGAAATCGAGCGTCAGTTCGAAAGCCCTGGCCTGTTCGATGCCCAGCAAGAGGGTGTGGACCGATTGTTCGAGCCAGTAGGTCTCCTTTGTGGCCGAACGCACGCCGGCCGCGATCTCGGCGGGCGCGCGCGGGGAAACGGCCGTGTCGCGGCGGCCCTGCATGAGCAGGAGCGGCTGCTGGATGCGCGGCAGGCGGCGACGTACCGCGCGTTGCAGGTTCAGGAGCTGCACCGCGCCGCGCAACGGGTTCACGGGATAGCCCTGCCACAGCTCCGCGTTGCTCAGCTCGCCCTTCGGCACATAGGACTTGAAGGGCGCCATCAGGCGCAGGAGGAGGGCCTGCGCGGGCGACAGCGTGAGCCGCAGCGCAGGCGCATAGCACAGCACCGCGGCGACCTCGGGATGCTCGCTCGCCAGATAGAGGCTCAGGAGCGCGCCCATGGATTCGCCGCCCACGATCACGCGCTCGCAACGTGCGGCCACTTCGCGATAGGCCCTTTCTACGGCGCGCGTCCAGTCCTGCCAGGTGCAGCGATTGATGTCTTCCGGAAAGGTGTTGTGGCCGGGCAACAGCGGTCCGGCCACGGTGTAGCCGTGTTCGTAGAGGTAGCGGCCCAGCGGCCGCACCTCGGCCGTCGTGGCCGTGAAGCCGTGGATCAGCAGGATGCCGTCGGGGCCGCCGGGCCAGTAAAACGACTCCCCTTCGAGATGGACATTGTGGATCATGCGACGCTGCATGGTTTGCCTCCTTATCTTCTGGCGAGATGGGCCAGGATGCGTTTGGGCAGCTTGCACACCATCGTGTAAGCCGGATCGTACATGTTGCCCAGGTCGTACTCGACGCATTGGCCCAGGAGCGTGCTGGCGCCGGCGATGTCCAGGCCGTATTCCTGCGCCAACCAGCGCAACATCTCGGTGGTGGCGTGCTGCACCGCCTGGTCGAGCGGCCGGGCATTGCCGAGCGCGAAGATGTAGTCGGCGTCTTCTCCGCGCGGCCAGCCGATTTCCTTGCCCTTCAGGACGTGCACGGTGAACTGCACATCGAAGGACGTCTCGATGCCGGTGCCGACGATCTCGCCATCTCCCTGGGTGGCGTGGCCGTCGCCCAGACAGAAGAGCGCGCCCGGCGCGAAGACCGGCAGATAGACGGTGCTGCCGGCCACGAAACGGCGGTAGTCCATGTTGCCGCCGTGCTCGGCCGAGGTCATCGTAGAGATCGCCTGCCCGCCCGCGGGTGCCACGCCGAAGCAGCCGAGCATCGGCGCCAGCGGCAATGCCAGCGCCTCCAGCCCGGGGGCCGGCTCGGCCGGCGTCGCGATCTGGCGTTGTCGGTCAATGCGCCAGAGCAGGCGCCGGCGCTCGGGCATTTGGCGCACGAAGCCGGGCTCCACCACATTCGGCGCGACCGGCGTGTAGGTGAAGCCGGTGTCGCGGTTGGGCAACAGGCGGTCGAAGTGGACCGCCAGCGTGTCGCCGGGCTCTGCGCCCTCGACGTAGAACGGCCCGGTGAGCGGATTGGGCCGCCGGCCGACCTGGTTGCCGTATTGATCCACCCCATGCGCGTCGATGGTCGTGGTGACGACGGTGTCGCCGTCGGCGATGCGCAGGACGGGTTCGTGCGGCCCCAGCGTGTTGTGATAGTGGGTGGGCTGGAAGTGGTGCATGTGGCCGTCTTTCCTGGCTATCCTATTGTGCGAACCAAATGATATTGTTTCTTGCCCGAGCGGAGCACGACGAACTCGCCGCCGATGAGCTGGGCCGTGGATACGACCTGGCCGACATCGGCAACGCGCACGTTGTTGACATAAGCACCGCCGGCCGCGATGAGCCGTCGGGCTTCCCCTTTGGACTTGACCAGGCCGGTCTCGGCCAGAAGGTCCACGACCGGCTTGCCCTCCCCCTCGAAGGCGGCGCGGGGCAGTTCGGTGGAGGGCACTTCGGCGAAGATCTCGCCGATCTCGGCCGCGCTCAGGCCGTCGAGCGAGCCGCCGAAGAGCGCCTGCGACGCGCGCTCGGCCTGGGCGAGCGCCTGCTCGCCGTGCACCATGCGGGTCACCTCGCGCGCCAGCCGGCGTTGCGCTTCGCGCTGCTCGGGCCGCTCGGCCACGGCCAGCTCCAGCTCCGCGATCTCCTCGCGCGTCAACCAGGTGAAGTAGCCCAGGTAGCGGATCACGTCGGCGTCCTGCTGGTTCAACCAGAACTGATAGAAGCGGTAGGGGGATGTCCGCTTCGGGTCGAGCCAGATGGTTCCCTGTTCGGTCTTGCCGAGTTTGACGCCGTCGGCGCTGGTGACCAGGGGATAGACCAGGCCGTAGGCGCGGCCGCCCCGCACCTTGCGGATCAGCTCGACGCCGGCCGTGATGTTGCCCCATTGATCGCTGCCGCCGGCCTGGAGCGTGCACCCGTAGCGGTCGTAGAGCTGGAGGAAATCGTAGGCTTGCAACAACATGTAGCTGAATTCGGTGTAGGAGATGCCGTCCTGGCGCTCCAGCCGGCTCTGCACCGAGTCCTTGGCGATCATGTAGTTGACGGTGAAGTGTTTGCCTACATCGCGCAGAAAGTCCATCATCGAGATCGTCGTCAGCCAGTCGGCGTTGTTGACGATGCGCGCCGGATTCGTGCGGACCTCGAAGTCCAGGAACTGGGCGAGCTGCTTCTTGATGGATTCGACGTTGGCCGCGATCTGGTCCTTGTCTTGCAGCGGCCGTTCGTGCGCCTTGCCGCTGGGATCGCCGATCAGGCCGGTGCCGCCCCCGGCGACCGCGATGGGGGTGTGGCCGAAGCGTTGCAGCCGCGCCAGGCCCATCAGCGCGAGCAGGTTGCCCACCTGCAGGCTATCGGACGTGGGATCGAACCCGATGTAGGCGGTCACTTTCTGGGTGGCCAGCACTTCGGGCAAGCCTTCGGTGAAGGCGTACACCAGGCCCCGCCACTGGAATTCATCGAAGACGTTGGTCATGATTCGGTTGCTCCTCGTGGTGTATAGTGTATCACGAAGTGCGGCTGCGGACAACCTCAGGCGGGTCGCAGCGCGGCATACATCACCTCCACCGGCGCGGGTTGGCCGGTCCACAGCTCGAACGAGCGTGCGCCCTGGTGGACCAACATGCCCAATCCGCCGATGGCGCGCGCGCCGGCCGCCTCGGCCATGCGCAGGAACGGCGTGCGGACGTTGTAGATCAGGTCGTAGACGACCTGATCGCGGCGAAACGGCACGGCGGGATCCCACGGCAACGGATCGGTGTCGCCGTGCAGGCCCAGGCTGGTGGTGTTGACGATCAGGTCGGCGTCGGCCGCCAGCCGGGCCAGGGCGGCCGGGAAGGGATGCGCCGACACCCCGGCCGCCGGCAGCGCGGCCGTCACCATCCGGCACAGCTCCTCCGCGCTGGCGACGGTCCGGTTGGCGATGGCCACCGTCGCGCCGGCCTCGGCCAGCGCGAAGACCACCGCCCGCGCCGCGCCTCCCGCGCCGATGACCAGCGCCCGCCGACACACCACCTCCTCTGCCGGCCGGCCTTCCGCTTCTGCGACCTGCCGATCTGCCGCTTCGCCGACTTGCCGACTTGCCGTACCGCCGATGCGCACTCCATGCGCCCGCAGATCGGTGAGGAACCCGTAGCCGTCGGTGCTATCGCCCAACAGGGAACCGTCGGGCCGGATGACCACCGTGTTGACCGAGCCGATGGCCGCCGCGGCGGGGGTCAGCTCGTCCATCAAGCGGGCGAGCGCGGGCTTGTGGGGCACGGTGGCGTTGCTCCCCACGAACCCCAGCGCGCGCAACCCGCGCACGGCGTCGGCCAGGCGCTCCGGCGACACCGCCAGCGGCACGTAGACCCAATCGAGCCCCAACGCCGCGAACGCCGCGTTGTGCATGGCCGGGCTCAAGCTGTGTGCCACCGGCCATCCCATCACGCCGACCAGGCGGGTGGCGCCGGTGATCGTTGGCGCGGCAGCGCGGGATGGTGGGTGATGGGTGGTAGGTATCAGGGAATGGGTGCGAGGTATTAGCTGGTCCATTGGATTTCGGCGCCGAGTGCGCGCATGGTCTCGACGAAGTTCGGGAACGAGTCGGCGATGACGCCCGCGTCGTGGATCCGGGTGGGGCCGCGGGCCACCAGGCCGGCCACGGCCAGCGCCATGGCCAGGCGGTGATCGTGGTGGCTATCTACTTCGGCCCCCACCAGCGGCGTCGGGCCGTGGATGATCATGCCGTCGGGCTGCTCTTCGACGGCCGCGCCCATCTTGCGCAGCTCCTGACACACCGCCGCGATGCGATCCGATTCCTTGACGCGCAGCTCGGCCGCGTCGCGGACGATCGTCGTGCCGGCGGCCTGGGTGGCGGCCACGGCGAAGATCGGGAATTCATCTATGGCGCGCACGACGATCGCGCCGGCCACTTCGATGGCGGCCAGCGCACTGCCGCGCGCCGCGACGTCGGCGATGGGCTCGCCGCCGGCCGCGGGCCGCTCGTCGTCGTCGGGCGTCGCATGGCCGCGCGGCCGCACATCCGTCGCCGACGGCCGGAGGTCGGTCTGGGCCACGGTCGCGCCCATGGCCGCCAGCAGGTCGAACAGGCCGGTGCGGGTGGGGTTGACGCCCACTCCGCGCAGCAACACGTCGGAGCCGGGCACGAGCACCGCCGCGACGAGCGGAAACGCGGCCGAGGAGAAGTCGCCGGGCACGTAGAGCGGGCCGTTGCCGATCAGCTTCTGGCCGCCGCGCAGCCGGATGGCCGAGCCGACCCCTTCGGCCGCCGTCTCCACCTGCACGCCGAACTGCGCCAACATGCGCTCGGTGTGATCGCGGGCCGGGCCCGGCTCGTGCACGATCGTCTCGCCTTCGGCGAAGAGGCCGGCCAACAGGATGGCCGATTTGACCTGCGCGCTGGCGACCGGCAGCGCGTAATCCATGCCGTGGAGATGGCCTCCGCGGATCGCCAGCGGCGGCAGCTTGCCGTCCTGCCGGCCCAGGACGGTCGCGCCCATCAGGCGCAGCGGCTCGGCCACGCGGCCCATGGGCCGGCGGCGCAGCGCCGGGCTGCCGGTGAGGATGCTGGTGAAGGGCTGTCCGGCCAGGATGCCGGAAAGGAGGCGGATGGTGGTGCCCGAGCCGGCGCAATCGAGCACGTCTTCCGGCTCGCGCAGGCCGTGCAGTCCCACGCCGTGCACGATGAGCGTCTCGGGGCCGGGCGCGTCGACGACGACCCCCAGGCCGCGCACGCAGCGCAGGGTGGCCTGGCACACGTCGGCTTCCACCCAGCCGTGGATGGTGGTGTCGCCTTCGGCCAGCGCGCTCAACAGCAGCGCGCGGTGGCTGATGGATTTGTCGCCCGGCACGGCGGTCGCGCCGCGCAGCGGCCCCGAGGGATGAACGATCAGTGTGGACATCGGCAATCCTTTCAATGCTTCACGTGCCAGGCACCTGGGAGGGTGCCTGGCACGTTTAGAGGATCAGGTTGCGGCGCCTGGCCTGAACTGCAGCCAGTTGCGTCCGCAGCCGCGCCTCGTCTTCCGCGGCGAGCGCGGCGCGCAGATCGGCGAGCTGGCCGGCGAACCGGTCGAGCCATTCCAGCACGGCCGATCGGTTGGTCAGCAGGATGTCGAGCATCATGTCCACGTCGCTGGCCGCCACGCGCGTCGTGTCGCGAAAGCCCGATGACGCCAGGGACCACGCCAGCGGGTCGCCCGCGGCATCCACCGCGGCCACCAGCGCTGCGGCCGCGAGGTAGGGCAGGTGGCTGATGGCCGCCACGGCCCGGTCGTGCGCCTGCGGCGAGAGCACCAGCGGCCGGCCGCCGACCGCCAGCGCCAGCGCGCGGGCCGTCTCCACGGCGGTCGCGGCGGTGCGCTCCAGCGGGCAGAGGACGAACGGCCGGCCGCGGTAGAGGCCGGCCTCGGCCGCGGAGAAGCCGGCCACCTCCTTGCCGCACATCGGGTGCGCGCCCACGGGCTGAAGGCCGGGGGGCAGGTCGGCCATGGCCGCGCAGATGGCGGCCTTGCTGCTGCCCAGGTCCATCACCAGCGCGCCGGGCCGCGCATGGCGGCCGATCTGCGGGAGCAGGCGCAGGATCGTGCGCACGGGCGTGGCGATCACGATCAGGTCGGCGTCGGCCACGCCGGCCGCCAGGTCGGTCGTGCCCCGGTCCACGGCGCCGACCGCCAGCGCGGCCGCCAACGTCTCGGCGCTGCGGCTCACGCCGATGATGCGTCCGGGGCGGAAGCCCGGCGCCCTGTCGGCCACGGGGCCGTCGCGCAGCGCCAGCGCGAGCGACCCGCCCATCAGGCCCAGGCCGACGATGGCGAGGGTAAACGCATCGTCCATGGGTCAGGTCACAGGGTGCGGCCCACGGCCGGCGCGATCTGGCGCAGGCTGGCGACCAGCTCGGCGAAGCGCTCGGGCTTGAGCGACTGCGCGCCGTCGGAGAGCGCCTTGGCCGGCTCCGGGTGCACCTCGACCATGATGCCGTCGGCGCCGGCCGCGATGCACGCCCGGCCCACCGCCGAAACCAGATCCCACTTGCCGGTGCCGTGGCTGGGGTCGCCGAACACGGGCAGATGCGACCACCCCTTGACCAGCGGAATGGCGTTGATGTCCAGGGTGTTGCGCGTGGCCGTCTCGAAGGTGCGGATGCCCCGCTCGCACAATATCACCTGGCGGTTGCCGCCGCTCAGGATGTAATCGGCCGAGAGCAGCCATTCCTGCACCGTGTTCATCAGCCCGCGCTTGAGCATCACCGGCATCCGCACCCGGCCGACCGCGTGGAGCAGCGGGAAGTTCTGCATGTTGCGCGCGCCCACCTGCAGGACGTCGGCGTACTTGCTCACCAGCGGCACCTGTTCGACCGACATCACCTCGGTGATCACCGGCAGGCCCGTTTCCTCGCGCGCCTCGGCCAGCAGCTCGAGCGCGGCCTCGCCCAGGCCCTGGAAGGAGTAGGGGGAGCTGCGCGGCTTGAACGCGCCGGCGCGCAGGATCGTGGCGCCGGCCTCCTTGACCGCCCAGGCGGTTTCCAGGAGCTGGCTGCGCGATTCGACCGAGCACGGCCCGGCGATGATCACGAGCTGCTGGCCGCCCACCTGAACCCCGCGCACGTCCACGATCGTGTTTTCGGGGTGGAAGTCGCGGCTGGCCAGCTTGAACGGTTGCAGGATGCGGACGACCTGCTCTACGCCCGGCAGCAGCTCGAAGTTGTTGTTCTCCAGCGGCCGGCCGTCGCCCACCACGCCGATGATCGTGCGCTCGGTGCCCTGGGATAGATGGGCCCGGTAGCCGGATGCCTCGACCTGGTTCACCACGAAGCTGATCTCACCGGCAGTTGCGCCATGCTTCATCACGATGATCATCTTGTCCTCCCTTATGAAATGGATTTCAGGCTACTCCGGGCCGGGATACGCCGTTCGGCCCGGTCGTTTCGGGCGCGGCCGGATAGCTGCCCAAGAGCTTGACGAACGCGGCGCGGGTGAGCAGGTTGCTGAGCGCCCGGCTGACGCTGAGGTCTTGATAATGGCCCTCCATATCCACATAAAACACATAATGCCAGGGGCGATTGCGCCGCGGCCGGCTCTCGATCTTGGTCAGGTTGATGCCGCGGTTGGCGAACTCGCCGAGCGCGTGGTAGAGCGCGCCGGGCGTGTGGGTGGTGGCGAAGACGATGGAGGTCTTGTTGCGGGCGGCCGGCGGCACGTCTTCGCGGCCCAGGACGAAGAAGCGGGTCGTGTTTTCGGGCGAGTCTTCGATGCCGATGTCGAGCACCTCCAGTCCGTAGATCTTGCCGGCCAGCGCGCTGGCGATGGCCGCGGTGCCCGGCTCGGCCGCGGCGGCCAGCTCGCGCGCGGCGCCGGCCGTGTCGTAGGCCGGGATCGCTTCCCAGCCGCGGTTGCGCAGATAGCGTTCGCATTGCGCCAGCGCCTGCGGATGCGAGCGCACCCGCTTGATGTCGGCCATGGTCGTGCCGGGCGCGGCCAACAGGCAATGGCGCACGCGCAGCTTGACCTCGCCGATGGCCCGCAGGTCGTGGTCGAGCAGCAGGTCGTACGCCTGGTTGATCGAGCCGGCCTGGGAGTTCTCGATCGGCAACAGGCCGTAGGTGGCCCGCCCCTCCTCGATGGCCAGGAAGATCTCCTCGAAGCTGTGGCAGGGGAGGGTGCTCACCAGGTCGCCGAAGTGCTGATAGATGGCCTCCTGCGAGTAGGCGCCCGGCTCGCCCTGATAGGCCACGATCGTCTTGGTGCTGGTATCGAGGCTCGACGCGGGCCGCGGGGCGGGTGGGGTCGGCTCGGCCGGCGGCCTGGGCCCGCCGTTGCCCGACGGCGGCATGGCGATGACCCCGCTCTCCGGCGCCAGGTCGGGCCGCAACGAGGCCGCTTCGCGCAGGTAGCCGTGTTGGATCGCTTCGGCGGGTCGGTCGGTGTTCCAGTGGATCAGGACGCGGATGCAGCGGGGAAGGGCGTTGGGGACGGGGATTTCGACGGTGTCGAGCAACGGGACTTCGTTCCAGCCGAGCTGTCTGGCGGCCCTGGCCGGGAAGGTCGCGTTCAGGTCGGGCGTGACCGAGAACACGATGCTGGCGATGTCGGCGGGCCGCAGTTCGTTGGCGGCGGCCAGCCACCGCAATAGCTCTTCGGTGGCGTCCAGAATGGCGATTTCGCTGTTGTCGGCGGCGGTCGTCGCGCCGCGGATGCCCCGGATAGGCATAGACGTTCCTCCTGAGGATGTGGATTGGCCTGCGGTATCGCACCGCCGCAGATCGGTGCGCATTAACAAAAAGGAGCGTGGATTGCTCCACGCTCCGGTTCGCTGCTTTGACGATTTAAGGAGGCTCAGGCCGCCTGTCCCTCCCCCGGCGCGCGGGCTTCTCTCCGAAAGCTCGGATAATAAAAGTAGAAGCTAAACGAGAAGCTGCGCTCAGGGTTCAGGTGTTTTTTCATCTTTCCGTCCTGGGCCCGATATTACCACCGGTTGCCGCGATTTGTCAAATCGCGAAACGGCCCCATCGCCGCGCCCTACGTCCGGCCGAACTGCCGGGCCAGCTCGGCCGCGCTCACGTGGATCATGGTGGGCCGGCCGTGCGGGCAGGTGCGCGGGGATCGGCACGCCTCCAGCCGGCGCACCAGCTCTTGCATCTCGGCCTGGCCCAATACCTGGCCGGCCTTGACCGCGGCCCGTTTGCAGATCGTCGTGATCAGCGCGGCCTCGCGCGTCGCGGCCACCACGTCGTCGGCCTGGGCCAGCCCGTCTACGATCTCGCTGATGGCGGCCCGCGGATCGTCGCGGCCGAGGATGGCCGGCAGGCTGCGCACCAGATAGCTGCTGCCGCCGAACGGCTCGATGGCGATCCCCAGCTCGTTCAGCGCGTCGAGCGCCTCGGCCGCGAGGGCCGCCTGCTCGGGGCTCAGATCCACGATGAGCGGCTCCAACAGCGGCTGGATCGCCAGCTTTCGGGCCGCGTGCTCGGCCATGAGCTGCTCGTAGAGCACCCGCTCGTGGGCTGCGTGCTGGTCGATCAGATACAGGCCGTCGGGCCCTTCGCAGATGATGTAGGTGGCGCCGAGCTGGCCGATCACGCGCAGGAGGGGCAGGAGCGCGGCCGGCTCCGGCGGCCGGGTTGCCGGTTCGCCCGGCCGGGTTTCGGCCGCGGGCGGGCTCTCCTCCCCGGCAACCGGGGCTACGCCGCCGGCTTGGGGCGTCGCCGGCCCCGGCCAGAGGCGATGTTGGCCCGTCCCCGCGGCGAGCAGGGCCTCGCGGCGTTCGTCCCAGGCCGGGCCGGAAAGAGCGGCCGGCGGCGCATCGTGTGGCGCGGTCCACGCGGCCGGCCCGCCGCCGGCCGGCGGCGTCCCCAGGTTCGCCTGCGGTATGGGCGCGCGGCTCACCAGCGTGCGGCGCACGGCGCGTTGGACCGCCGCGAAGACGGCGCCCGTGTCCCGGAAGCGCACTTCCGCTTTCGTCGGGTGGACGTTGACATCTACCTCGGCCGGGTCCATCTCCAGGAAGATGACGGCCACCGGGTAGCGGCCGACGGGCAACAGCGTGTGATAGGCCTGGATCACGCCGTAGGCGATGGAGGCATCCTGGAACCAGCGTCGGTTGACGAACAGGGTGATGTAGCCCCGATTGGCCCGGTGCAATGACGGCGCGCCGACATAGCCCGTCACCCTTACCCCCCGATCGGCCCCCCGATCGGCCCCCCGATTGGCCCCCCGTTCCCCCCAAATTTGGGGGGTCGGGGGGGCGGGGGTCGGGGGGGCGGGGGTCGGGGGGGCGGGGTCGGCCGGCGGTGCGCCGTCGGCTTCCTCCCCTATCTCTAACATCTCCCTGGCCATCTCCAGGCCGTAGACCTTGAGGAGCACATCGTACAGCTTGCCGCTGCCCGTGGATTGGAAGACCAGCCGGCCGTCGCTGATCAGGCTGAAGCGGCGATCGGGATAGGCGAGCGCGAAGCGGGTGATGATCTGCTGCGCGTGGCCGGCCTCGGTGGCGGGCTGTTTGAGGAACTTCAGCCGCGCCGGCACGTTGGCGAAGAGGTGCTCGACGGTGACGACCGTGCCGGAGGGGCCGCCGTACGGCTCCTGGCCCACCAGCCGGCCCTCGGCCACGCGCACGAGCGCGCCGACCTCGGCCCCGCGGGCGCGCGTCAGCATGGTCACCTGGCTGACGGCCGCGATGCTGGCGAGCGCCTCTCCGCGGAAGCCCAGGGTCGTCAGGCGGGTCAGGTCATCGGCGGTGGTGATCTTGCTGGTGGCGTGGCGCGCGAAGGCGAGCGGCGCTTCTTCGGCCGGGATGCCGCAGCCGTCGTCCTGGACGCGCACCAGGCGCCGGCCGCCCTCGCGGATCTCCACGCGAATATCGCGCGCGCCGGCATCCAGGCTGTTCTCGACCAGCTCTTTGACGACCGAGGCCGGCCGCTCGATGACCTCGCCGGCGGCGATCTGGTTGGCGACTTCGGGCGGTAGAATATGGATCGGCATGGGGCGATTGTAACACGAAATGGGGCCGCGCCATAATCGGCCCTGGCGGCCGGTCTGCTGGGCCGCCGAGGCGCAGCGGACCGGAGATCGTTGGGGCCGTCTCGGCGCTCCCGGCGCTTCGGCGGCGCCATGATAACTTTAGCACGAGTAACGCGCAATGCTTGACAAGCGCCACCGAATGGACTATACTGACGCATAGTCAATAAGTGACCGATGGTCAATTTCCTCTCACCGTGATCGTTTTGTCCAGGTCTTTGCCGGGCAGGGCAGCCGATTGGGCCGAGGTGCATCGTGGCGCCGATAGACCGTCGTGAGCAAGAGCGGGCGCGTCGTCGTCAGGCGATCCTGGCGGCCGCGCGAGCCGTGTTTGCCCAGGACGGCTTTCACCGGGCGACCGTGGAGGCCATTGCTCAGCAGGCCGAAGTCGGCAAAGGCACCGTCTACCTCTATTTCGAGAGCAAAGAAGCGATCCTCGCGGAGCTGGTCTTGCAGGCGCTGGCCGAGCTGGTGGCGCGGCTGCAAGCGGCCAGCGACAGTTGTTCCGTGTTGCATCCCGACCAAAAGCTGCGGGCGATGGCGGATGCCTACCTGTCCTTTGCGCAAAACGCCCCCGATTATTTCCGGTTGTTGACTGCCTTCGACCGGGGTGCTTTTCAAGAGGGCATCTCGGCCGAACGTCGCGCCCAGATTTTGGCCGCGAGCGAGCAGGCATTGGGCCTGGTGACGCAGGCGGTGAGCGACGGGATGGCGCTGGGCATCTTCGCGGCGGCCGATCCCCGTCAGGCGGCCGGCGTGCTCTGGGCGGCCCTCAACGGCGCGCTGGCGCTCACGGCGCATCCGATGCGCCGCGCCATGATGCGCACCGATGTCGCCGGCCTGTACCATGCCGCGCTCGAGGTCTGCCTGCGCGGGTTGAAGTAAACGGTCCGTGCCGCCGGCACAGGCCGACGGCACGCGTGACGGGTTTGGGCGTGCGACGATGGCAAGCCGGCGGCTTGCGGTGCGGGCTCGTGCGTTGTTCCTATTCACCATTCAGCAGGAGGCGATCCATGAAGGAAGTGGTCATCACCAATCCGTTGCGGACGGCCAACGGCAGCTTCGGCGGCGCCTTCAAGACGGTGCCCGCCTACGACCTGGCGAAGTACGTCATGCAACGCGTCATCGCCGACGCGGGCATTGATCCGGGCATCCTGGACGAGGTCATCCTCGGCAACATCGGCCAGCCCTCCGAGGCGGCCAACATCGCGCGCGTGGCGGCCCTCTATGCCGGCATCCCCGAACACGTGCCCGCCTACACCGTCCAGCGCAACTGCGCTTCGGCCTTGCAGGCGATCACCAGCGCCTACAACTCGATCCAGGTCGGCGACGGCGAGCTCTATCTGGTGGGCGGCACCGAGAACATGAGCTTGATCCCCTACGTGGTCAAGGGCGCGCGCTGGGGCCTGAAGCTGCGCCATGCCGAGTTCACCGACGCCCTGTGGGAAGGGCTCACCGATCCGACCTGCAACCTGATCATGGGCGCGACGGCCGAGAACCTGGCCGAGCAGTACAACATCAGCCGCGAGGCGCAAGATCAGTTCGCGGTGCAGAGCCACAAGAAGGCGTTCATGGCCACCCGCATGGGCAAGTTCAAGGACGAGATCGTGCCGGTCGAGGTGGTGAAGAAGGCCGCCGGCCAGGAGGTGGCCAAAGAGCTCATCACCCAGGACGAGAGCATCAACCCGGCCTTGACCGTCCAGAAGGCCGCGCTGTACCCCACCGTGTTCAAGAAGGGCGGCACCGTGACCCCGGCCAACGCGTGTCCGATGAACGACGGCGCGGCCGCCATGCTGGTCACCACGGCCGAGCGCGCCGAGAAGCTCGGGCTCAAGCCGATGGCGCGCATCCTCTCCTACGGCTACACCGGCGTCAGTCCGGCCTATATGGGCATCGGCCCGGCCACCGCGCTGCCGAAGGCGTTGGCCCGCGCCGGCCTGAAATACGACCAGCTCGACCTGGTGGAGCTGAACGAGGCGTTCGCGGCGCAGGCGCTGGCCGTGGGGATCAAGATGGTGCAGGATGGCCACGGCTGGGACTGGGACAAGACGAACGTCAACGGCGGCGCGATCGCCCTGGGCCACCCGGTGGGCCAATCGGGCGCGCGGCTCGTCGTGACGTTGCTCCACGAGATGAAGCGGCGCAACGCCCGCTACGGCGCGGCCACGCTGTGCGTCGGCGGCGGCCAGGGCGCCGCCCTGATCGTCGAACGCGTCTAACTCTTCCCTCTGCCGATGTTTGATTTGCCGATTTCTGATCTAGACCCGAAAGGAGGATCGCATGTACATCTTCAAAGCAGGGGTCGTAGGGGCCGGCACCATGGGCGGCGAGATCGCCCAGGTGATCAGCTTCAGCGGCCTGCCCGTCGTGTTGAAGGACATTGATCAGAAGATGCTGGACAGGGGCATGGAGACCATCCGCCGCATCTATCAGAGCCGGGTGGACAAGGGGCGCATGAGCGTCGGCGAGATGGAGAGCAAGCTGGCGCTCATCGAGCCGACCCTCACCTACGACAGCTTCAGCGACGTGGACATCGTCATCGAGGCCGTGCCGGAGAAGATGGCCATCAAGAAGCGGGTGTTGGCCGAGCTGGAGGAGGTGGTGCCGTCCACGACGATCTTCGCCAGCAATACCTCGGCGCTCTCCATCAGCGAGATGGCGGCCGCGACGAAGCGGCCGGCGAAGGTGATCGGCATGCACTTCTTCAACCCGGCCCACGTGATGAAGCTGGTGGAGGTGATCCCCGGCCTGGAGACCAGCCAGGAGACGATAGACGATGTCGTCGCGTTCACCGAGTCCCTGCGCAAGCTGCCCGTGGTCGTGCAGGAGTGCCCCGGCTTCCTGGTCAATCGCCTGCTCATGCCCTATCTGAACGAAGCGACCTATTGTCTCCAGGAGGGCGCGGCGACCGCCGCCGAGATAGATCGGGCCGTCGTGGAGTTCGGCATGCCGATGGGCCCCTTCACGCTGATGGACATGCTGGGCATTGATGTGTGCCAGTACGTGGGCGAATACCTTTACAGCGAGTACGGCCCGCGCATGGAACCGGCGAAGCTCTTCTACAAGCTGGTGGAGGCCGGCCGGTTCGGCGAGAAGGCCGGCAAGGGGTTCTACGGCTACGGCGGCGAATCGGACGAGCCCGTGCAACAGATGATCGCCAGCTTTGGCCGCGATCCCAAGAGCGTCTTCAGCATCGAGCGGGTGATGTATCCTCTCATCAACGAAGCGGTGCTGGCGCTTCAGGAACACATCGCCTCCATCAACGACATTGACCTGGCGATGGTGGCCGGCACCGGCATGACGTATCACGGCGAACGCAAGGGGCCGCTCGCCATCGCCGACATCATCGGCCTGGATGTGGTGTTGGCCGGGCTGGAGCAGTTCCACGCGCAATACGGCGAACGCTTCCGGCCGGCCCGCCTCTTGCGCACCAAGGTCCGCGCCGGCCACCTGGGGGTCAAGGTTGGCCGTGGGTTCCATGAGTACGCGTGAAAGGAGCTTTCCATGGGAGAATATACTAACGTCCGAATCGCTCTCGAGGACCGCGTGGCGGTGTTGACGATTGACCATCCGCCCGCGAATGCGTTCAACCGGGCCACGTTGAACGATCTGGATGCCGCGCTCGACGAGCTGATCGCCAACGATCAGGTCAAGGTGATCATCATCACGGGCGCGGGCGAGTTCGCGTTCGTGGCCGGCGCCGACATCAACGAAATCGCCGCGGTCAAAGACGCGGCCGAGGCGCGCGAGTTCATCTTGAAAGGACAGCGGATCTTCGACAAGATCGAGGCGTGCACCAAGCCGGTGATCGCCGCGATCAACGCGGTGGCGCTGGGCGGCGGGCTGGAGATGGCCATGGCGTGCCACATCCGCATCGTCGCCGACCGCGCCCGGCTGGGCCAGCCGGAGAGCAACCTGGGCATCATCCCCGGCTGGGGCGGCACGCAACGGCTCCCGCGCATCGTCGGCCCGGCCAAGGCCGCCGAGCTGATCCTCACCGGCGACCTGATCAACGCCCAGGAGGCGTTCCGGCTCGGCCTGGCCAACAAGGTGGTGCCGGCGGGCCAGGTGTTGGCCGAGGCCAAGGGGCTTGCCCGCAAGCTGGCCGCCAAGAGCAAGCTGACCAACGAGGCCGCGCTGCGCGCTATTTACGGCGGCTTGAAGGTCTCGCTCAGCGAAGGACTGGCCCTCGAGGCCGAGCAGTTCGGCAAGCTGATCGGCAGCCACGACACCACCGAAGGGGTCAGCGCGTTTCTGCAGAAGCGCCAGCCGAAGTTTACCGATAGTTGAGGCAGGGCGTTCGGAGATCTCAGGCGTGTATCTTCTCAAAAAGTGGGGGCGACGGGGGTCTCAGACCCCCTTTGAGCAAGCTCGTAGGCGGTCTGCGACCGCCGTCTCCCCGGGTTATTGAGAGGATACTCAGGCGTGGGGTAGGGGTCGTTCGACCCATACCCCATGCCCGCTGCCCATACCTGCTGTCTGAAAAAGGAACTTTTTGCGAATGGACACTCGACCCAACGGCCCACAAATCGCGGTTTTCATAGACTTCGAAAACGTAGCCACATCGGCCGAGGCCAATTTCGGCGATTTCGACGTGACCGCCGTGATGGATCTGCTGCGCACGCGCGGCCGCCTCTTGATCAAACGTGCCTACGGCGATTGGGGGCGTTTTCATCGTTATCGTCGGGCCATGCTGGAAAACGGCATTGACCTCTTTCAACTTTATTCGGTCGGCGTGCAACAGAAGAACCGGGCGGACGTCCGCCTGGCCATTGATGCGCTGGAGACGGTCTTTACCCGGCCCAGCATTGACCTTTATGTCATCGTTTCGGGCGACAGCGATTTCACGGAGCTGATCCACAAGCTGCGCGATTACGGCAAATATACCATCGGCATCGGCTTGCGCGCGGCCACCAGCGACCTGTTACGTCGGGCCTGCGATGAGTTCATCTTCTACGAGACGCTGGTCACCGAAGAGGCGATGGACATCTCCGATGAGTTGCGCCTGCCCGACCCGCGCGAGCTGTTGCGCCGGGCCCTCAGCGCGGCCGAGCAGAAGGGCGATCTGCCCATCTATGCCGGCCGGCTGAAGCAGATCATGCTCAACCTGGATTCCTCCTTCAGCGAAGCCAACTACGGCTTTCAACAGTTTCGGGCGTTCCTGGAAGCCTATCCCGACCTGGTGGCCATCGAAGAGCAGGGCTTGCAGCTCTTCGTCAGCATGCGGAAGCCGACGCCGCCGGCCGTCGTCCCGCCGCCCCCGGCCAAGCCGGTTGCCGTCGGCGCCCTCCCATCCCCCCAGACTTGGGGGGCGGGGGGGCCTTCCTCGCCGCCCCAGGTTTTGCCGGCCGGGGGGCCTTCCTCACCCCCCCAGACTTGGGGGGCCGGGGGGCCTCCCTCACCCCCCCAGACTTGGGGGGCGGGGGGGCCTTCCTCATCCCCCCAAACTTCGGGAGCCGGGGGGGCTTCCTCGGCCGGGGGGGCGGCCGAGGGACCCGGCGCGGGGGCGCGGGCGTCCGCGGCCCAGGCCGGCCGCTCGCAGAGCGAGCTCGAGCAGCGCTATCGCAGCTTCTTCCGCGATGCCGGCCTGCGCATTGTGGACGGCGCGACCCGACGTCGGGTGGCGGCCGATTTCCTGGCCACCGTCCGCAGCCATCCCGAGGCGCTTTCCCTGCACGATGCGGCCGACCTGCTTCAGGACCGCTACGATGCCGAGAACGCGTTGCCTTTGAAGCTGGCCGTGCCCGATGTCATGCGCCTGCTGATCATGAGCGCCGCGCTCCGCTTCGCGGGCGGCCAGCCGTGCAGCCATGCGCCGATCCTCCAGGCGGAACTGCCCGGCCTCGACCAGCTCGTGCGCGCCTGCGAGCGCGTCTACGTGTGGCGGCTGGTGGAGGGCGGCATGCCGCTCGATCCCGCGCACCTGACGCGGGTCCTCTACGATGCCGATACGGGCAAGGACGCGGTCGTGGGGTTGTGCCGCGATCTGGTCGCGGACGGCAAGATCGTGCCCCAGGGCGATGGCTATAGCATCGCGCCGGAACAGATCGGCCGCCTGTTGCAGCGGCCCGAGCTGGCGTTGCCGGCCGATCACCTGGCGCGCGAGCCGTTGCCGGCCAACGAGCCGGTCTCGCCCCATACGGCCGAGAGCCTCTTCCGCGAAGGCTCGGAGCTGCGCCAGAAGGATTTCGCCGGCAGCGCGCAGCGCTACCTCCAGGCCGCCCGCATCCAGCTCGAGGCGCTGCGGATGCCGCAGGCGCGCGCCGGCTTCGACGACCTGAAGTGGTACCTGGCAAGCTACTGCTCGGTGAAGGCCGGCCACGCGTTCGTGTCGGGCAACTACAGCGAAGCGATCCCGTATTACCTGGCGTTCTTCGGCCTGGCGCAAGAGGCCGATTGCGTGTGGCCACGCATCCAGCGGCTGGTCAACCCGATGGCCAGCTACTACTATGCGATTGCCGGCAAGCAGTTCGAAGAAGCGGTGCCGGCCAACCTGGGCCGCTCGCCGGCCCATCAGGTGGCGCTGAAGCTTCATAACCACGCCAACCCCCAGGTCGTGGCGGCCTGGGAAGACCTGATCCGGCGCCTGGCCGTCGTCAACCTGGGCATCGTCCGCCAAACGTATCGGGAGGTCGCCGACCAGGCCGCTTCGCTGGCCCAGGCCGGCGGCGAAAACCTGGCCCGCGTTGAACATACCCGGGCGTTCCTGGCCGGGTTGATCGCCGAGCGGGAGGGGATGTAGGCGATTAGGGATCGGAGATAAGGAGGGCTATGGACTTCTCTTTGACCAGGGAACAAGAGATGGCGCGGGAGATGTTCCGGGAGTTCGCCGCCCGCGAGGTGGCCCGGGTGGCCGAACAAGCGGATCGGGAAGAGGCGTTGCCGCCGCGCCTCCTGAAGCGCGCGGCCGGCCAGGGCTTCATGGGCGTGATGGTGCCCGAAGAGCCCTATGGCGGCGCCGGCTTTGACTTTTTGACCCTGACGCTTCTGCTCGAGGCGTTGGCCGCGGAGTGCGCCAGCACCGCGCTGACGCTCCACGTGCACAACACATTGGCCCTGGGCACGATCCTGCGCCGCGGGGCCGCCGGCCTCAAGGAATGGCTGGTGCCCGAGATGGCCGCCGGCGAACGCATCGGCGCGTTCGCCCTCACCGAGGCCGGCGCGGGGAGCGATCCGACTCACCTGCGCACGACGGCCACGCGCCGGGGCGACGAATACGTGTTGAACGGCGCCAAGACGTGGGTGAGCAACGGCGGCATCGCGGGCGCCTTCGTGATCTTCGCGGCCACCGATCCCGCTGCCGGCGCCCGCGGCCTCAGCGCGTTCGTCGTCCCCCGCGAGGCGCCCGGGCTGGTCGTCGGCGGCCGCGAGAAGACGCTGGGCGTGCGCGGGGCCAGCATCCACCGGCTCTACCTCAACGAATGCCGCATCCCGGCCGATCACCTGTTGGGCGCAGAAGGCGAGGGGTATAAGATCGCGCTCGAGACGCTCGACTACGGCCGCGTGGGACTGGCGGCCATCGCGGTCGGGTTGGCCCGCCGCGCGGTCGAGCTGGGGGTCAAGTTCGCCAGCGAGCGCGTCCAGTTCGGCGGCCCCATCGGCAACAAGCAGGCGATCCAGGGCTACCTGGCCGACTGCGCCACCGAAGTGGCCGCGGCCGAGGGACTGGCGCGGCGGGCGGCCTGGTTGGCCGACCAGGGCCGGGCCTTCACGCAGGAGGCGGCCATGGCCAAGCTGTTCGCCAGCCGCATGGCCGGCAACGTGACCAACAAGGTGGTGCAGGTGCACGGCGGCTACGGTTACATCATGGACTATCCGATCCAGCGCTACTATCGGGATGCGCGCGCGCTGGAGATCGCCGAGGGGACGACCCAGATCCAGCAGATCATCATCGCCGGCGGCCTGTTTGCCGGCACGGCCGTCAAGGTGCGACCGTAGGGCGAAGTAAACTTCGCCCCCATGCCGGTGTAGAGGGAGGCTATATGGACTTCACACTTCCCAAGCCCCATCAGCTCTTCCGCAAGATGGTGCAGGAATTCGCCGCCCAGGAAGTCTTGCCCAGGGCCCGCCAGATGGATCGCCAGGGCTGGCCCGACATGGAACTGGTGCGCAAGCTGGGCGAAAACGGGCTGTTGGGCGTGCCGTTTGCGCAGGAGTACGGCGGCGCCGGGCTGGGCGAGCTGGGCTATTGCCTGCTGATGGAGGCCATCGGCGCGGTGTGCACCAGCACGGCCACCATCATCGGCGCGCACATCGGCATCGGCGTCATGGCGATCTACCTGGGCGGCAACGAGGAGCAGAAGCGCCGCTTCCTGCCCGACCTGTGCGCCGGCCGCAAGATCGCGGCGTTCTGCCTGACCGAGCCGAACGCCGGCTCGGACGCGGCCTCGATCAAGACCCGCGCCGTGCGAGACGGCAATCGGTGGATCATCAGCGGGTCGAAGATCTATATCACCAACGGCCCCATCGCGGACGTGATGACCGTCCTGGCCGTCACCGATCCCACCCTCGGCGCGCGCGGGGGCGTGACCGCCTTCATCGTCGAAAAGGGCATGCCCGGCCTGTCGGTCGGCACCATCGAACACAAGTTGGGCATTCGCGGCAGCGCCACCTCCGAGATCATCCTGGACGAGGTGGCCGTGCCGGCGGCCAACGTGTTGGGCCAGGTGGGTGCCGGTTTCATCACCTTCATGCAGACGCTGGACACCGGTCGGCTCGGCCTGGGCGCGGCGTGTCTGGGCGGCGCATCGGCCGCGCTCGACCTGATGTGCCGCTATGCCGCGGGCCGGGTGCAGTTCGGCCGGCCCATTGCCGAAAAGCAGATGATCCAGTGGATGATTGCCGATACCGCCACCGAGATCGAGGCGCTGCGTTCCCTCGTCTATCGCACCGCGTGGATGGTGGACACCCATCAGCCCTACACGCGCGAGGCGGCGATGTGCAAGCTGTACGGCTCGGAGGTGGCCTCGCGCGCGATCAACCGCGCGGTGCAGGTGTACGGCGGATTGGGTTACAGCCGCGATTTCACGGTGGAACGGATGTGGCGCGATGCGCGCATCGCCGAGATCTTCGAGGGCACCAACGAGATCCAGCGCATCGTCATCGCCGAGCAGGTGATGCGGCCCTACGGCGTGCGGGTAAGGCCGTAAAGGAGCTTGCCATGCGAATCGTGGTGTGTGTGAAACAGACATACGACCCGGCCACGGTCAAGATCTCGCGCAGCCGCGAGGAGTTCGACCTGCGCGGGGCGGTCAAGATCACGAACCCGGCCGACCGTTACGCGCTGGAAGCGGCGTTGCGCCTGCGCGAGGCGGCCGGCGGCGAGGTGATCGCGTTGACGGTCGGCGACGCCGACGCCGAAGACGTGGGCCGCGAGGCCATCGCCATGGGCGCCGACCGCGCGCTGCTGATCGCCGGGCCGGAACTGGCGTCGGCAACCGGCCGGGCCGTGGCGAGGGCGCTGGCGGCGGGCATCGGCCACCTGGCGCCGGTGGACCTGGTCTTGACCGGGCAGGTCGCCGCGGTGGACGGCGCCGGCGGCCTGGCTCCGCGGCTGGCGGCCGCGCTCGGCTGGCCCGTGGCGCTCGACGTGGTGTCGCTGGCGGCCGCGGCCGATGGCGGGATCGTGGCCACGGCCGCGGTCGGGCCGGGCGTGGGCGAGGTCATCTCGCTGGCGCTGCCGGCGGTGGTGGCGATCGCGGCCGGCATCGAACGGCCGCGCTATCCGCAGCCGGCGCGCATCGCCAACGCCTGGGCGCCGGGCCTGCTTGCAACCTGCACCGCCCAGGACCTGGGCCTGACGGCCGAGGACCTGGCGCCGGATGTGGAGGTCGGCGGCCTGGTCTTGCCGCCGGAGCGCACGCGCGGCCAGGTGATCGCCGGGCCGCTCGCGACGGCCGCCGAGGAGCTGCTGGCCGCCCTGAAGGCGCAGCGGCTGATCTCTGCGGCGGCCGCGTAGAGGAGGCGCACCATGAGCCTGGATCTGTCGTACTATGAAGCACTGATGGGCGCCGCAGCGGCCAGCGATCAGCCGACGGCCGAGACCGGTGGCGTGTGGGTCGTTGCGCTTGCCGGGCGGCTCGATGACGGCCTTTTGCGCCTGATCGGCAAGGGCCGCGTGCTCGCCGATGCGTTGGGCGCCTATGTGTACCTGCTGATGGCCGGCGACGCCGGGGCCGCGGACGGGGAACGGGCCATCAAGGCCGGGGCCGATCGCGTGCTGGTGGCCGGCGGCATGCCCGCCCTGGCCGATCTGGTGGAGTTCTTCCGGCCACGCGGCCCGCAGGTGGTGCTCTTTCCGGCCACGCGGTCGGGCCGGGCGCTGGGGCCGGGCCTGGCGCAGGCGCTGAACGGCAGCTTGTGCGGCCATGCCGCCGACCTGGAAGTGGATCCGATCTACCAGCGCGTGGTGGCGCATCAGCCGGTGTTGGATGACGCGGCTCGCCAGCGCGTGGCGTTGCTCGCCGCGCCGGCCGTAGCCGTGGTGGATACAACGCGGTTGCCGGCGGCCTTCAACGAGCCGTGGCGCACCGGCACGGTCGAGGAGACCGGGTTGACCTGGCCTGTCTCCGCGCCGCGGCCGACCGTGGCGTTGCCTGTGGCGCCTCTCACCCTGGCCAGCGCGGCCGTGATCGTGGCCGGCGGCCTGGGCCTCAAGACGGCCGAGGGCTTCGCGTTGGCGACGCAACTGGCGCAGGCGCTCGGCGCGGCCGTGGGGGGCGACGTGGCTGCGCTCGACGCCGGCTGGATCACCGAAGATCAGCTCATCGGATTGACGGGCGTGCGCGTGGCCCCACGGCTGTTCCTGGCGCTCGGCATGGACGGCGACACCAACCTGTTCATGGGCATCCAGGATGCCGGCTTGGTGGTCGCCGTGCAACCCGATCCGTCGGCGCCGATCGCGGCCGTGGCCGACTATAACATCCACGCGGACCCGGTGGAGTTTGCGCGGGTTTTGCTGGGGAAGCTGCGAATGTAAAACAGGATTTACGCACTACCTGCTTGCAGGAGTCTGCGACCCCGTCTGGCCGGCCAAGACGGTGCTTGCAAGCCGATGACGCCGGTCGCAGACCGGCTGGGAGCCTCTACTGCGTAACTCCTGCAATTATGAAGGGGGTTTTGGGGCGGCGAAGCCGCCCCAAAACCCCCTTCTTTTGAGCTTTCCCCGCACGCGGCTTCTAGAAGATCGGGTCCATCGTCAGCGCCGGGTGGCCCTTCTCCGTCAGGTAGGCGAGGAGGCCGTCCACGTCGGTGCAGATCGTCTCATCGGCGATCTTGCTGATCAGGTCGGGATCGCCTTCGCGCTCGGCGACCTTCTGGAGCTCCTCGGCCATCGTCTGCTTCAGGATGCTCGACATCCAGACGACCCGCTTGAAGCCGCCGTCGGCCGAGATGAACTTAGGGCTGGTCAGGTAATACTTGCCCACGCCCATCACCCCGGGCGTCTGCAGGCCGCCGCCCGCCATGCCGGCCAGCGTGCTGAACGTCATGCCGGCCGGGGTCATGCTGGTGTCCTCGCGGCTCACCACCATCACGCCGTTCGCCTCCGGGATCAGCATCACGATGCACTCGAAGCAGCCGCACGCGGTCATCGGGCTGGTCATGATCGAATACATCGCCACTTCCTGCACCGTCCCCTGGGATTTCTGCTGCGCGATCTCGTTGAGGCCGGTGTAGATCCCCTTCACCGGGTCGATGACCATCCCCTTGCGCACCGGCTGGTTGGGGCCGGTGGGATTGATCTGATAGGACGCCGCGCAGTCCAGGTAGTTGTACGCGCCGCACAGGCCCAGCCGTTGCGGGCTCACCAGGCATACGTGCGTCGGCGCGAAGGACTGGCAGAGGGTGCAGGTGTAGAACTCCTCCACCGACTCATCGGTCATATCGGCCAGACGGTTGTTGCGATAGTCGTAGGCCTCGCGCGCCTTCCGGAGCCACTCGGCGTGGAGGGCCGGATCGGTGATGATCTTGACCTGCACCTTGTCCACGATGGCGCCGAAGTCGGACATGAAGCGGGCGTGCAGGATGTCGCCGAAGTGGCGCAGGTTGAAGCCCTTGTCGGCGGCGGCCTGGCTGATGCGGATCCAGGTGATATCGCGCTGGCCGATGTGCTGGATGCCGCTTGCGCCGTTGATGAAGTAGTGGATCTGGCGCTCGAGCACCGGCTCGAAGTCCTTCTGCATCTTGCGGCCGGCCACCTCGACGACGATCCCCATGTCCATCGCGCCGCCCACGGGCACATGGCTGAAGTCGGGGCCGATCACCTCGATCTTGCCGTCCTCCACCTGGTCCATGTCCACCATGCGCAGGTATTCGAAGGCGCGGCTGTACTTGCCGCCGAACTCCACGCGCATATCCTTCTTGCGCACCACCTCGCCCTCGAACGCCGAGCCGTAGGGCACCGGGATGGGCACCTCGGCCAGCTTGATCTTCACCCCGCGCACCTCGATGCACTTCTGCACCAGTTTTTCGGCCCGCTCCAGGTCATCCTTGCCCTCGATCTCATTGAACGGCATCGAGATGACGTGCTCGTAGGTCGTCACACCGGTGGGCAGGATCTGCGGGATGCGCGTGTCGGCGATGACCGGGAAGCCGTAGTTGATGGCGCCGGCCGCGGCGGCATATTTCAGGTCGTCCACCTCGCCCAGCGCCAGCACGAACGCGAAGACGCGCTGGCGGTTGTAGAGCAGGATGTCCTTCGCCTGGCCGCCCTTCAGGCCGCCGAAGGTGAGGGCCGAGCGGGTGGCGAAGCCGATGGCGTAGATGGCCGAAAGGGTGTCCAGGCCGAACGGCACGATGTAGGTGTCGTAGCCCATCTCGACCCCTTCTTCCATGAGCTGGTGGATGATCGAGCGGCCGTTGACGTTGCCCGAGAGGAAGATCAGGATGTTGCGCTTTTGCAGCTCGCGCACGATCTTGACCGCGACCTCGTTGCTCTTGGCCGCGCCGACGATGGCCGCAAAGCCGGGCATGCGGCCGTCCACGAGCTGGATGCCCCAGGAGCGCAACTGGATGTCGTCAATGGGGCCGTTGAGCCGGCCGGTGCCGTTGCCGCCTTCGCCGGCGAATTCGGGGCTGGTAAAGCTGCCGCCCGTCGCGTGGAAGCCGGGGATCACGCCGGGCTCCTCGCCGTAGACGAAGCGCACCGCCTCGATGATCTCGGCCGACAGCAATGTCGCCATGCCGCAGTCCAGCGTCTCGCCCAGGTAGGGGGTCCAACACTGAGGCGAGGGGACGGGGTGCAGCAGTTCCTTGGCATGTTCCAGCACCGGCGGCAGGTCGCCCAGCTTGGTTACCTCGCGGCCGGTCATGCCGAGGATGGTCGGCAGATAGTAGGCCGTGTTGGGGAATGCCACCGGCGTTTCCGGCCCCAGCTCCTTCAGCGCCTTGTTCAGGAGCGCTTCAGCTTCCCGCGTGATCAGGTTCGCGCCGCGAATGGCACGCGTAGCAATATATCGCGACATGTAGGTGTTCCTCCGTCCTTTACAGGTAGGTATTGGGGATTGGGCTTTCTGCCGTCCCTTTGATCTCCAATACCTAATACCTAATACCTGTTATCCATACAGCTCCGCCATCTGTTCTTCCAGCGGCAGCTCGAAGTAGGGTCGCAGCGGCACATCGCCCGACTGGCCGAAGCGATCGGGGTTGTAGGCCGGGAGCTTGAGCGCGGCGCGCTTCTTATCTATGTGCTCCAGGGCGCGGCGGACGACCTCGGCCGAATCGCTGATGAATTCCAGCTTGCCGCCGTACTGGGCTTCCCAACCCTTCGACATGATCTCGGTGACCTGGTCGGAGAACTCGACCGGCGAGCGGATGCCCATGATGACGTAGGCGCCGGAGGCCACGCAATAGCTGGCGATGGCGAGCGCCTTTTCGCTCATCCATTCGGGCGCCAGGCCCACGGCCGGGATATCGCTGATATCGTCGCCCAGGCCGCCCTCGGTGGCCATCTGCGTCAGGACGGTGAGGATGCGGGAGTTGTCCACGCAGGAGCCCATGTGGAGAACGGGCGGGATGCCGATGGCCTCGCAGATCTCGCGCAGGCCGGGGCCCACCTTTTCGAGCCCGGCTTCGCCGCGCAGAAAGCCGTATTTGCCGGCCGCGATCGCGCCGCAGCCGGTCGTGACCACCAGGACATCGTTCTTGAGCAGCTCGCCGATGATCTCCATGTGCTCCTTGTCCTGGGTGGTGCCCGGATTGTTGCAGCCGACATCGGCCGCCACCCCGCGGATGCGACCGGTCGCAATGGCCTCGTTGAGCGGCCGGAAGGAGGCGCGGTAGTAGCCGCCCAGCATGTAGTTCAGATACTCATGGCTGAAGCCGGGCACGACTCGTTCGGAGATCTCCGGGATGCGGGTTTCCCCGCGGTTGGGATAGTTCTCGATGGCCCGGCGGACGATATCGCGCGCGATGTCCAGGGCGTGATGCTCGTCGAACTCGATGTGGGTGGCGCCGGTGATCTTCACCTTGGGGCTGGTGGTGATGATCTCCGTGTGGAAGTTCTTGGCCACGGCGGTCAGCGATTGCATGATGCACTGCACATCCACGACCATCGCCTCGACCGCGCCGGTGAGGATCGCCAGCTCCTGATGCAGGAAGTTGCCGGCCGAGGGGATGCCTTGGCGCACCATGATCTCGTTGGACGTGCAGCAGATGCCGGCCAGGTTGATGCCCTTGGCGCCCTTGCTGCGGGCGAATTCGATCAGCTCGGGGTCCTGCACCGCGGCGACGATCATCTCGCTCAGGGTGGGTTCGTGGCCGTGGACGATGATGTTGACTTCGTCGTCGCGCAAGACTCCCAGATTTACCGTGCCGACGAGGGGGGCCGGAGTGCCGAAGAGGATATCGGAGATGTCGGTCGCCCACATCGAGCCGCCCCAGCCGTCGGCCAGGGCCGTGCGCAGGGTGGCGGTGAGGATGTGTTCCGGGTCCTGGTCGTCGCCCATATGGGTGCGGTGCAGGATGTCCACTACTTCGCGGTCGATGCCGCGCGGGACGATGCCGCGTTCCCGCCAGATTGCCTGGCGCTTGGCCGGCGCGGTCGAGATGTAGGAGAGTTCCCCGCGCTGCTGGCCGAACTCGCTGATGGCCTTGTTCGCCACGTCAAGCGCGATCTCGTTGATCTTGCGGCCTTTGGTGGGGATGTTGTGCTTGGCGGCGACGGCAAGCAGCTTGGCCTCGTCGCGGATGGTGTAGCCGGCGGCCTCGTTCAGGGCGGCGGCCTGGAGGGTGAACGCCAGATCGCGGCCGTGATCGGAGTGGGCGGCCGCGCCGGCGGCCACGGCGCGCGCGAAGTTGCGCGCCGCGATGGTGTCCACCGTTGCGCCGCAGACGCCGACCTGGCCATCCTTGGTGAGACGGCACGGTCCCATGTAGCAGTTCTTGCAGCAGATGCCGGATTGGCCGCTGCCGATGGGGCACGGCTTCATGTCGCTGGCGCGCGCAAAGGCCGTGGTGATGCCCGCGATTTCGGCAAATTCCAGCACCTGGCAGGCGGCCGGATCAATGCTGGGGATAAGTTTGGCCTTGGCCATGATCGTTCTCCTTATCGCTTCGTCTTCAGGTCTCGTTCGTCGGTCCGGTACTGGCGCAGGCCCAGCCGGAACCAGGCCGGATCGCGCTGGCCGGAAGCCACCGGAACGGCTTCGGCGATGACCCCGGCGCCGTCGGTCGAGATGGGGTAACCCGCCGATTCCAGCGCGGCCGCGATCTGCTCCGGCGTGACCGTGGCGGGGTCGTAGGTCAGCGCGACCATGCGGAACGCGGAGCTGGCCACCACGTCCTGCACGCCGGCCATGTTGGTCAGGATGGCCCGCACTTTCAGCACATGGTGGTCGGCCCACATGTCAGGAAGATTGAATTGTAACTTTTCCATAGTTGCTGACACATCTCCTTTGATCGGAATGGATTGCGGCGTCGGTGTCAACGAATTCGTTGTTGTCGGTGTCAACGAATTCGTTGTATTCGTCAACGAATTCGTTGTATTCGTCAACGAATTCGTTGTATTCGTCAACGAATTCGTTGACACGTGATCTTTGGTGGTTTGCAGCATTTGGGCGATCTCGCGGCGATGTTCGATGTAAAGCGCACAGAAATCGCAGGTGACGTGGAGCGGTGCGCAGCAACACGGCGAACCCTTGCATTGTTCCCAACAGGACTGGTCGCTCAGGTACATGGCGCAGTCGGCGCATTGCACCAGCCATCCGTCGGGTTGGCCCTCGCCGGTTTTTGCGGTTAGCTCTTGTCGGATCTGCCAACAGCTTCGCACGTTTTGCTCCGCGATTAAAGAAAACGCCCGCCCCTCGCGCGCGGCGAAATGGGCAGGCGCTCACCACCTGTGCCGAACCCAGGCCATCGTCAGCCTGTGCTATATGTGACACTATAAGTATGCCAGAGAATGCCCGATCGAACAATGACGCAGGTCATGTTCGCGGCCATCATGCCTGTTGTTTGCGCCACTTCTCGTATTCGCGTTCGAGCAGATCGGCGTGGACGCTTTCTTCGTACTGGAATTGTTCGAGCAGTTCTTTGAGCTTTTTGTCCCCGGCCTGGGCCGCGGCGGCCGCGTATTTGGCGTAGGCGGCGTGTTCCTCGGCGATCATGGCTTTGAAGAATTCATCCCAGTTCATGGCGGCGGTCTCCTTTGGCGATGAAGTGTGTCAGGATCATACACCAGAATCGGGAAGTTGTCCAATGGCATTGTTGCGGTTTGTAAAGCTAGAATCGCCTGATCAACGGCAGATAGAGACGGTAAGGGGTCGGCGTCCCCGTCGCGGTCGGCGTCGCCGTGGGTGTAGCTGTCAGTGTCGCGGACGGCGTGGGCGTAGCGGTCGGCGTCGCGCTCGGCGTAACCGTGGGCGTGGCCGTCGGCGTCGCCGTCGGCGTCGCGGTCGGTGTCGCCGTGGGCGTGGCGGTCGGCGTCGCGCTCGGCGTGGCCGTGGGCGTGGCGGTCGGCGTCGCGGTCGGCGTCGCGGTGGGTGTGGCGGTCGGGGTGGCGGTTGGCGTCGCGCTCGGAGTAGCGGTCGGTTGGCCGCCGGTGGGTGTGACCGTGGGCGTCGCGCTCGGCGTGCGCGTGGATGTGGCGGTCGGAGTAGCGGTCGGTTGGCCGCCGGTGGGTGTCGGGGTGGGGGTGGCACCCGGTGCGATCGAGCTGGAAGCGTAGAGGCGACCCCCGTAGACGCCGGCAATGAGCTTCGAGCCGCTTCCATCCGACGCGAGCGTCCGCCACAGCTGATTCACCGAGCCGGCCGGCTGCTCCTCGCTCCAATTGGCGCCGCCGTCGGTTGATATATACAGGCGACCGCCATAGATTCCCGCCGCCAGGACGGCGCCGTCGGCATTCGATGCAACGGCGATCCAATTTCGGTTGCCGGCGCCGGCCGGCTGGCGCTCGGTCCAGCTTGCTCCGTAATCGGTCGAGGTGTATAGCCTGCCGCCGTAAGCGCCCACGATCAGATGCGAGCCGTCGGCGCTCGACGCGACTGCGTACCAGGGCGCGTCTGTATCGCCCGCCGGCCGGCGTTCGACCCATGTCTCGCCGCAATCGGCCGAGGTATAGAGCCGGCCCCAGTAAACGGCCGCAACCAGGTAGCAGCCCGTTGCGTCCGACGCGACGGCTTGCCAGTCCAGGTTTTCGTCGTTGCCGGTCGGCCGACGTTCGGTCCAGGTCGCGCCGCCGTCGGCGGAGGTATACAGGCGCCCGGCGTTGGCGGCCGCGATCAGGCGCGAACCATCGGCATTCGAGGCGACCGATTGCCAGTTCACGCCCGTATCGCCGGCCGGCCGGCGCTCGATCCAGGTGGCTCCGTAGTCCGAAGAGGTATAAAGTCGCCCATCCCCAGTCTCGTACGCCGCGATCAGATGCGACCCGTCTTGATCCGAAGCGACCGTAAACCAGCGGCGGGCGCTGCCGTCGCCGGGCCGGTGTTCGTTCCAGGTGGCGCCGGAATCGGCCGAGGTGTAGAGATGGCCCCCGTGAACGGCAACGATGAGGTGCGTGCCGTCTGCGCTCGAGGCGGCCGCGTTCCAGTTCTGATTGGTATCGCCCAGCGGCCGCAGTTCTGTCCAGGTGGCGGCGAAGGCCACGGAGAAAACGACGATGCCGATGATCGTCGCCGCGAAACCGGCCGTCAGTCGGGTGCGCATGGCTTTCCTCCTTCTCCTGCATCGGAAAGCCCGTATCTGGCCTTCCGGCAGTGGCCACGCGACCGCTCCGCGCTTCGGTCGGCTGGCGTTCCAGATAGCCCTGTAAGCCCATCACATGAGATGTGATGATTCTATTCTACACCCCCTGTCCTTTTTTGCCAAACCGACCGTCGGCGGCCTCATCGGGAAATCAAAGGCAGGTAGAGAGAGCGTCTTGCGTATACTCGCGCCTTCATGGCCGGGTCGCCCAACAGGACGAAGGTGCGGGCGGCGCTCGAGCAACAGGTCCCGTGCTCGAAGAGCTCGCGATAGCCCGCCGCCGTCAACGCGCCCAACGTGACGTCGCCGGCCGGGCGGCGCCACAGCTCCGCACTGAAGCCGGCCTCCAGCCGGTCGTGCCCCCACACCACGCCGAGGCCCGTGGAGCCCCACACCGCGACCGCCCCGCCCCGCGCGTGGAGGAGCAGGCGCTCGTCCAACGTCGTCTTGCTGTAGGCCGGCGTTTGGAACGCCGCAGTGAGGCACGTCATGTCGAGCACGATGGGAAGGCGACTGCCGTTGGTCAGCGTGTCCACGTCGTACAAGCCCAACAGGTAGGGCGGATCGGCGGCCAGGTCGGTCAACGCCCATTGCCATTGGTGCGCGTGGCCGATATAGGTGACCAGCCCGGCGCCGGCGTTGAGCAGCTCCAGCGTGCGGCGGTGCGCCGCGACGGGATCGGCGATGTGCCAGGCCGGCCGCGGGGTAAAGGGCGAGGGATCGTAGTACATGCGCTGCACGTCCACGCCGGCCGGCTGGCGCGCGGCGGCGTCGTCGGCCAGCGCCCACAGATCGCCGGCCGGATCGGCCGAGCCGTCCGCCTCGTAGGCGTTGTCGGCGATGATGACGGCGCGGGCGAGCCAATCGGGCAGGTTCGGCCCCGTCTCGTAGCCGATGATCTTGCCGATCACCGCGTTCAGGTCGGCGACGCCGTTCACCGGCAGCCGGCCGATCGCCAGGTCGGGCAACAGGTCGCTCAGCGGGTCGTCGCCGTCCAACTGGGCGTAGCAGTTGTCGCAGGCGGTCTCGCCCAGCCACGGATCCACCGCGGCCAGGTAGGGCGGGATGAAGTTGTCGTTGTTGCGGCCGGTGTAGTTGTGCGGATCGCGCGTGCCGTCGCCCACCAGGAGCACGTAAGAGGGCGGCGGGCTCCACGTCGCGGCCGCGTGGCGCAGGAAGTTGCGGATGGCGTCGGGCGATGTCCGACCGTAGGTCCACGCGTCGTAGATGTCCTGCACGGCCACCACTTTGACGACGTGTCCCTGGCCCTGGCGAAGCGCGACCAGCGGCGCCAGCGCATCGCGAAAGATGGCCGGCGTGATGATGATCATATCGGTGCCGGCCGCCGGGGCCAGATCGGCCGGCGCGTGGCGGCTCACCTGCGCGTCGAAGAGCGTGCCGGGGCCGGCCAGCAGGTAGGCGCGGGAAGTCCGGTTGTCCTGGTAGTCGAGGGTCGGCGCGGCCGGCAAGATCAGGATGGTGGGGGCGACCGGGTCGGTCACGTCGTACAAGATCGCGTCGGCCGGCGCGTTGACGATCCGATAATGGCCGGCGTCCGGCAGGCCGGTAAAGGTCGCGCCCCGGCCGCCGGCGTCGAGCGCGACGCTGCGCTGCCAGCGCACGCTGTCCAGCAGGATCGGATCGGCCTGCGGCAGGGCGACCAGCTCGACCGTCGGTGCGTCGGAGGTGAACGTGACGACCTGCGTCCAATTGCCCGCGCCGGTCCAGGACACGGTTTGCACCGCGCCGCCCATGGCCGCCCGGAACTGATGCGGCCCGGCGCCGTAGGCGCTGCCGGCGATCGTCAAGACGGTCGGCGCGGAGATGGCCGGCAGAGAGGGCGAAAGCGGCACGGTGATGGTCACCGCTGCGCCGGCCGGCGCCATCGCCCCCACCCCAGCCCCTCCCCCGAAAGCGGGGGAGGGGTCGGCGTCGCGAGCTTCTGAAAGCAGGGGAGGGGGAAGGCTCAGCTCGGCCGCGAACCAGTGATCGCCGTCGGGGCCGGGCATCACCGAATCGTAGAGGGTGTTGTTGCGCCACACCCCGCGGCCGATGGCAGTCGTGCTGATCGGCGGGGCGCCCGACGTGGGGTAGCGCAACTCCATGCGCCGGCCGGGCGTCAGCTCGACCGTCAACCAGTAGATGTCCCCGCGATTCCAGCGGTCGCCGACCTCGGCCGCGTAGAAGCGCAGCTCGTCGGTCGGCGCGAGCCGGCCGGCCGCGGCGCCGATGATCTGAAGCGCCACTTCGCCGCCGTCGTGCCACAGGTGCAATCGGCTCGGATCCACCGTCGCCAGGTCGAGCCCGGCAGCCGCCAGCGCCGCGGCCGGCACGCGCTGGATGCCGGCCGCGCTCACGTGGATCTTGAGGCCATCCACGAACGCCAGCGGATTGGCGGGCGGCGGCGCGGCGTCCCCAAAGGGGGCCGCGCTTTCCAGGAGCGTGGCGGCGTCGGCTTCGAGCGGTTCGGCGCCGGGGAGGGTCGCCCGCAGCGCGGTCGCCAATCGCGGCCGCCCCGCCTCGAAATAGATCGGGCTGAGCGCGATCACGGCGATGCGCGTGGCGCGCAGCCGGCCCTCGCGCAGGACGAAGACGGGCGCGGAGGGCGGGCTCGACTCTTGGGCCGGCCGTCCGGCCATGTGCGCTAAGGATCGTAGGCCGGCGCGGCGAAGGAGGTCGTCGGCCGGCGCTCGGTTCGCAAGCGGTTCGACCGGCCGGAGCTGACCATGCCATGCCACGCTGGACACGGCTTCGATGACCGGTCGGATGGCTGCATCGCCCTCGACGCGCAAGGCAATCAGTTGCGCGGGCAAGCGCAGCCCGCCGATCTCGACCAGCGGCCAGGCGTCCAGTTCGCCGTATCCGCCCTGTTCGTCCGTTGCGGCCAGGCGCTCGGGCGCGGCGGCCCGCCAGACGATCTGCACGCCCGCGGGGCGAGTCTCCACCTCAACGCCGCCCCCCTGGCCCCCGCCTCCCTGGCCCCCCAATTTTGGGGGGAACGGGGGGCCGCCCCCCTGGCCCTCGCCCCCCTGGCCCCCGCCCCCCTGGCCCCCCAATTTTGGGGGGAACGGGGGGCCGAACGAGGGGTAGGTGATGGGGGTGGGGACGATTGACGTTCCCATCAGGTCGCCGCCCGTCGGTGGCAGGATTACCGGAGGCTGGCCGGGGGGCGGGATGGGGACGGTCGCCGTGTTGTTTCCGGGATTGGTCTCCGGTCCGGGGATCGTCACGCGCGCCTCGTTGCGCGCGTCGGGCGGCTGCGGCTGGCCGTTCGGCCGCGTGCGGATGACGATCGTCACGGCCTCGCCGGGCGCCAGGACATCAATGAGCACTCGCACGGTGCGCCCCTCGACGACCACCACGCCCTTCGTGGTCTGGACCGAGATCAGGTCGAGGAAGGACGGCAGCGCGTCCACGACCTGGACGGCCGTGGCCGGCGCGCGGCCGACGTTGGTCACCACGATGGTGAATTCGATGATCTCGCCGCCGGGTTCAACGAAGCGCCTGGCCGTCTTGATGATGACGAGTTCAGGCAGCGGCACTTGCGTCGGCGTCGCCGTCGGTTCGGGCGGCCGCGGGGTCGGCGGGACCGGGGTCGGCGGCACCGGCGTGGGTGGAACGGGCGTCGGCGGCACCGGCGTCGGCGGCTCGGGCGGCTGCGTCGGCGGCGGCTTGGGGGTCGGCGGCTCCGGGCTGGGCGTCAGGCCGACCGGCGCGGCCGCGTGGCCCGACCGATCGCCGACCGGCATCAGCGCCGCTACGATCAGCAACGCCAGGCTCATGGCGAGGATCGCTCTCACCGTTGCTTTTGCTTTCATGGTGACCTCCAATCGTGGGAAGGTGCCTGGCGCTTCCCCAAAAGCGCCAGGCACCTGGCACGAAGCCCTTTGGTTTTACTATCGCATGATCACGGGCAACCACAACCGGTGGCCGCGAGGCGCGAGGATGCGGGCGAAGATCGGCCCGTACTCCTGCATCCGGCCCGACGGCCAGAACGCTTGCAGCCAGTACGCGTACTCGACCCCAGGCTCGGCCGTGGCATCCTCGAAGGTGTAGACACCATCCTGGCCGGCCGCGGCCGGGATGGCCTGCGCCGTGATCCGCGTGGCGCTCAGCCGATCGCCGCTGACGTTGCGCCAGAGATGGAAGCTGCCCCGGCCCGTCCCGTCGGCTGCGGTCCAGCGCAGCACGATGCGATCGGCGGCCGGCGCGGCCGCGAAGCTGACCGGTATGACGCCGGTCGGGATGCCGATCGGGGTCGTGATGGTGGCGGTCGTGCCGGGGCCGGCCGGCTCGATCTGGTTGCCCGCAGCGACCTGGACGGCGTTCAGGATGAACGCGCCCAGCGTCACGGGCAACGGGCTATCCACCCTCACGCCGAAAGTGATGACCCCGCTCGCGCCGGCCGGCACGCGGCCGACCGTGAAGGCGCAGGTCGTGCCGGCCGGGCTGCCATCCGGGCAGCTCCAGCCGGGCGTGCTCGCCGTCAGCACGAAGGTGGTCGTGACCGGTACGGTCTCGGTGATCACGACGTCGGTCGCTGCGACGCTGCCCGTGTTCGTATAGGTCAGCGTGTAGACGATCGTGTCGCCCGGCTCCACGATGACCCCGCCGTCCGTCTTGCTGACGATCACCCGCGCGGCCAGGCGATCTTCGTCGTCGGCCGTGTTGTCGTCCGGCGTCGGGTCGGTCCCCGACGAGCCGTCGTCGCCGACGGCCGCCGCGTTGACGATCGCCGTCACGCTCTCCGGCAGCGGCGACGCGATCTGCACCGTGACCGTCCGGGTGGCGACCGCGCCGGGGGCCAGGGAGAAGGCCGGCCAGATGACCGTGTCGCCGCTCAAGACCCCGCCCGCGCTGGCGGCCACGAAGGCCGTGTGCGCGGGGATGCGGTCGCTCACCACGACGCCGGTCGCGGTCGTATTGCCCGCGTTCGTGATGACCAGCGTGTAGGTAAGGAGCTGGCCGTGCAACACCTGGCTCACGTTGTCCGACTTGGCGATCTGGAGATCCACGAAGCGCACCGGACTGACGACCGTGTCGTCGTTGTTCGAGTCATCCGGATCGAATTCCTGCGACGCCACGAGCGCGGTGTTCGAGAAGGCCTGCGTCGCGGTCGGCCGGACGCTCACCACCAGCTCGATGGTCCGGCTGGTGTTGGCCGGCATCGCGCCCAGGCTCCAGACGAGCGGCTCGGGCCCGGAGATGGGGGCCGGGGTAGAGCGCACGAACGCGACCGCGCCGGGCAACGTATCGGTGACGAGCACGGCCGTCGCGTCGGCCGGGCCGATGTTGGTGACGATCATGGTGTAGGTGAGCAGGCGGCCGGGCACGGCCGGCGTCGGCTCCGCGGTCTTCGCGATCATCAGGTCGGCCATGACGGTGGGGGCCGTCGGCGCCGAATCCCCGTTGTCGTCCGGATTCGGATCGGCCGTGGTCGAGCCGACGATGGCCGTATTGGTGAACGTCTGCGTCACCCACGACCCGATCGTCACGTGGACCGTGATCGTCCGGCTGGCTCCGGCCGGCAGGACGCCCAGCTCCCAGATGAGCGGGTTCGGCCCGCTGCTCGGCGCGGGCGTCGCAGCGTCGAAGCGCACCTCGGCCGGCAACGTGTCGGTGACCCGCACGTTGGTCGCGTCGGACGGCCCGGCGTTGCGCACGATGAGCGTGTAGGTCAACGGCTCGCCGGCTCTGGCCGTGGCACCTTGTGCCTGCTTGACGAGCGACAGATCGGTCTGGGCCGTCGGCCGGACCGGCTGCGTCCCGCCGTTGTTGCCCGGGTTCGGGTCGCCGGTGGCCGAGACGATGCCGGCCGTGTTGGTGAAGGCCTCCGTGACCCATGCGTTGACCCGCGTCGTCACGGTGATCAGCCGCGTCTGGCCGACGGCCAGCGCGCCCAGGTTCCAGAGCAGCGGGTTCGGGCCGCTGTCGGCCGCGGGCTCGGCCGCGACGAACGTCACCTCCGCGGGCAATGTGTCGGTGACCGTGACGCTCATGGCCGTGGAGGGGCCCAGATTGGCCACCACCAGCGTGTAGGTCAGCAGCTCGCCGGCCACGGCCCTCACCCCTGGCCCCTCCCCCGAAATCGGGGGAGGGGTTGGGGTGGGGGACTGCGCCCGCTTGGCGATCGTCACGTCGGCCGAAGTGGTTGTCGTCACACACATCGTGCCGGTGATCGGTCCGGTCGTGCCGCCCGGCTGCGGCGTATTGCTGAACGCGGCCGCCGTGTTGCAGAGTTGCGTGCCCGGCGGCAGGTTCGGGTCTACGACCGTGACCGCGGTGATCACGACCGTGCGGCTCACCGGCAGGTCGCCGAGCTGGCAGATCAGGCCGACGCACACCCCCTGGCTGGCGATCAGTTGCTGCAACGTCAGGCCCTGGGGTAACAGCTCTTTTACGTCCACCCGGCTTGCATCCGACGGTCCACCGTTGTGGAGCGTGATGGTGTAGGTCAGCGGTTCGCCGGCCACGGCCGGATCGGGCGCGGCGGTCTTGGTGATCGTCACGCTGGCATGGGCGACCGTCTGCGCCGATGCCTGGTCGCTGTTGTTGGCCTCGTTCGGATCGGGCGTCGCCGCGCCGATGTCGGCGCTGTTGCGCAACAGGGTGCCCGCGGCCACGTCCGCCTCGACGCGGGCCGCGATGGTAAAGGTGCGCGTCTCGTTGACCGCCAGGCCGGCCAGGCGCCAGATCAGCGGGTTGGGGCCGGCCGTTTGCGGCGGCGCGGCCGACACGAACGTCACGCCCGACGGCAGTCGGTCGGTGATGACCACGTCGGTCGCGGCCGACGGCCCGGCGTTGCGCGCCACGAGCGTGTAGGTGAACAGTTCGCCCGCGACCACCGTCTCGGCGCTCGTCGTCTTGACGATGCTCAGATCGGCGCTGGCGACGAGCGGAGCGGCATGGATCGCCGTGTTGTTCGACGGGTTCGGGTCGGGCGTGGTGCTGCCGACAACCGCCACGTTCGTCAAGACGCCGGTTGCGGTCGGCGCCACCGAGACGACGATCTCGAACGAGGTCGTCGCGCCGGCCGCCAGGTCGCCCAACGAGCAGATCACCAGGTTGCCCGCTCCGGCGGTGCAGGTCGAGCCGGCCACGAACGTAACTCCGGCCGGCAACGTGTCGGTCACGAAGACCGCGACGGCGGCCGACGGGCCGCTGTTCGTCACGACGACCGTGTAGCGCAACAGGTCGCCGGCTACGGCCGGATCCGGCGCGCCGCGCTTGGCGATCGCCAGATCGGCGGTCGCGGCGACGGTCACGGCCGCAACGGTCGAGTTGTTGGCCGGAACCGGATCGGGCTGATCGGCGTGCACCTGGGCGGTGTTGGTCAGGATCGTCCCCGCCGCGAGCGCCGGGGACGCCTCGGCCACGATGAGGACGGTGGCCGTGGACGGCGCGCCCGCGTAGATCAGCGACCCCAGGAAGCAGACGCCGGCGTTGTCGCAGGCGCCCTGGCTCGGCGTGGCGCTGATCAGCGTCAGGCCGGCCGGCAGCGCGTCGGCCAGTTCGACGTCGGTCGCGGTAGCCGGGCCGTAGTTGGTGATCACCAGCGTGTAGGTGATGCGGCCTCCCGCAATCACTGCGGCGCTGGAGGGCATCTTGGCGACAGCCAAATCGGCCGGCGGTCCGAACGCCTGGAGCACGGTCGTCGGCTCCGTATCGCTCAGCGTCGAGCGGGTCAGCGGCGTCGTGCTCGTCACGCTGACGCTGTTGATGAGGGTCGTGCCGCTGACGACGGTGGCCGCAACGCGCACCGATACCAGGAAGCGCGTCACGCTGCCGGCGGCCAGCGTGCCCAGCCGGCAGTCCAGCAGCCCCGACGCGGTTTCCGCGCAGCTATCCGTGCTCCCCAGGAACGTGACCCCGGCCGGGAGCTGATCGGTCACGATCACATCGCGCGCCTCGGAAGGCCCGGTATTGGTGACGACGATGGCATAGATCAGTTGTGCGTCCGGCGCCACCGGATCGGCAAGATCATGCTTCTCGATCTGGAGGCTGGCCTCCGTTTGGACCGTGTTGACGGTTGTCGCGATGTTCGGATTCGGGCCGGGGTCGGTCGTTTCGCTCGACACGTAGGCTGCGTTGAGCAGCACCACGCCCTCGTCGGTGTTGGGATTGACCCGCGCCACGACCGTCACGGTCGTCGTCTCGTTCGGCATCATATCGCCCAGCAGGCAGATCAGCCCGGCGCAGCCCCCCTGGCCCCCCAAACTTGGGGGGAACGGGGGGCCCGGCGTCACGCTGAGCAACGTCAGCCCGGCCGGCAGCGAATCCACCAGCTTCACCTGGATCGCCCTGGACGGGCCGAAGTTGTGGATGACCAGGGCGTATGTGATCAGCTCGCCGGCCGTCACCGTGGTCGGCAGGCCGACCTTCGTCAACCCCAAGTCGGCGCGGGCGATGACCGACGTATCGGCGTTGGCCTCGTTGTTGCGCGGGTTGCTATCGGGCGTGCTGGCGCCGACGACCGCCGCGAACTCCAGGCTCGTTCCGGTGGGCACGGCCGGATCAACGATCACCGTGATCGGCAGGCCGACGGCGTCGCCCGCGGGCAGCGGATTCGTCGTTGTGATCGTCACCGTGCCGTCGCCGTTATCGCGTGCGAACCAGCCCGGCGGCAACGTCGC
>DAOTZV010000219.1:0-34629 GCA_034434235.1 Anaerolineae bacterium | reverse complement strand
CCAGCGGCCCGAAATCGACCTCGACCGCCCGCGCCCACTGCGGCAGGCGGATCGCCGCGCGCGTCGCGGCGCCGGCCGTTTCGACCGCGCGCAGGATCAGGTCTTCGTCGTCCTCTGCCTGCTTGAGGACGGTCGCCATCACGTTCGCCGGCTCGACCGCGATGAACGCCGCGGCCGGGGGCAAAGTCCCGTCGGGATGGAAGGTGGCGGCCAGCGCCAGGGGCCGCTGGTTCAGCTCGGCCGCGGCCCGCACGACGCCCGCGTCCTCCCAACCGCCCGCGTGCGGCAACAGGGCGTACCGGAATCGCTGGAGGCCCTGATCCATGAAGGAATAGAAGCCGTCCGCCGCGAGCTCGGCCGGCACGTGATGGGCGTAAACCGGACTGCGCACCACCGTCAGGCCGATGTCGCGGACGTTCACATCCGCGCTGTACTTGCCGTCGTTGAGCAGGGCGAAGCCATACGCGATCCCGACGTCGCGCGCCGCGCCGGAGAGGTCGAGCCATCCCTGGATCGGCTCCTCCGCGCCGTCGGCCCGGCGCTCGATGTGGCCGTAGGGGATCTCGGCCGTCGCCTTCAGGAATTTGAGGTTCACCCCGAAGCGCAGCTTGAGCAGCTTGAGCTGCTCGCGCCAGTCCAACAACACGTTGACGTCAATGACATCCCGGCCGGCGTACATCGCGAAATCCTGGACCAGCCGCGACCGGCCGTACTGGCTGATCACCCGGATCGTCCAGCGCACCGGGCCGGCCTCGACCAGGCGGACGTCGGTCGCGGTGAACGCGCCGACCTGGCGATCGAACCGGAAGACATCGTGGCTCCAGGTGTCGGAAAGGTCCTCGATCACCACGGGCACGGCCGCCGGCCGGGCGAAGACCTCGACGCCCAGCCGCAGGTCGCGCAGGCTCTTGATGTAGCCGGTGGCCGGATCGAACTCCAGGCGCCAGCGGCCGTTGTCCAGGACGGTGTCGCCGGCCGAAACGCAGGGCGCATCGCCCGGCCCCTCCGCCTTTCGGGGCGCAGAAAGGGAAGCCGGCATCAGCCGGTAGGTGCGATATCCCAGCGCGGGCAGATCGGCCAGGAAGAGGAGGCGGGTGCGGCCGCCGGCCGTGGCGTGCGACTGAACGCGCTGGAACGGAACGACGTGGCCCTCGTCGTCCACCAGCACCTCATCGGCCGCCACCCGGCCGAACTCCAGCTCGACGACCTGCCGGCCGGCCCACGCGTGCGGGTTGAAGACGACGATCGGCCGACTCGCGGGCTCTTGCGGAATGCGAATCCGCCAGGCAAACGACTGGATGGCCAGATTGAGCGCCCGGTCGGCGATGGCGAGCGCCTCGCCGAGCTGATCGCGCGCGTCCTCGTAGGCCGGCTCGATGGCCGTGCCGGCCATGATGTCGTGGAACTGATTGAAGAGGACGTTCTTCCACGCGCGGCCGAGATCGGCCGGATAGGGCTGGCCGGTGGTCCAGGCGGCCAGGGCCGACCACTTCTCGGCCGCCAGCAGGCGGTTTTCGGCCAGGCGGTTCCAGCGCTTGATGCCGGAATGGGCCGCGTAGCAGCCGACGGCGTGATGCTGGAGCTCATCGCGCACGATCGGCAGCGCCAGGTCTTTCGCCGCCACCGACCGGAAGAAGGCTTCGGGCGAGCTGAAGCGCAGCTCGGGCAGATCGGCCGCCGCTTGCAGCCGGCGGATACACTCGATGTTGGCGATGGTCGGCCCGCCGCCGTGGTTGCCCACGCCGTAGAAGCACATGAACTCGTCCAGGGGCGGCTTCATCTCCGCGGCGCAACGCCGCACATGCGGCTCGAAGTCGGCCGGGCCCGAAAGGTACTCGAACGGGATGCGAAACGCCAACACGCGCGATCCGTCGGCGGCTTCCCACCAGAAGACGCGGCCGGGAAGCCCCTTCTCGTGCGGCCCCGGACGCAGGAAACAATAGTAGCGGATGCCGCTGCGGGCCAGGATCTGCGGCAACGTCCCCGCGTGGCCGAAGCTGTCCACGTTCCAGCCGACGGTCGCGATGACGCCGAACTTCTCCTGGAAGTAGCGCTGCGCGTACAGGCCGTGGCGCACGAACGATTCGCCGGCGGGGACGTTGCAATCCGGCTCGACCCACCAGCCGCCGACGATGATCCAGCGGCCCTCGGCCACGCGGCGGCGGATCTCCTCGAACATGGCCGGGTCGCTCTGCTCGATCCATTCGTAGAATGCGGCCGAGCTGGCGCAAAAGACGAAGTCGTCGTACTCCTGCATCCGGTCGAGCGCGGAGCGGAAAGTGGCCTTGACCTCGTGAAAGCCCTCCTGCCATTGCCATAGCCATACCGGGTCAATGTGCGCGTTGCCGATCAGATGAAGTGTCCTGGTCATGAGCAGCTCCTTGAGCGAGATAGCGGGTAGAAACAGCCCTATGATATAATATCGCTTCGATACTCACCAAACTCGAGGCATTCATGCGCATTGTAGATATCATCACCAAGAAGCGGGACGGCGGCGAGCTGACCCGCGACGAGATCGAGGCGTTCATCCGGGGCTACGTCAGCGGCGACGTGCCCGACTACCAGGCCGCGGCGCTCTGCATGGCGATCTACTTCCGCGGCATGACGCCGCGAGAGACCGCGGACCTGACGGAGGCGATGGCGTTTTCGGGCGCGACGCTCGACCTGAGCGATGTGGCGCCGATCATCGTGGACAAGCATTCCTCCGGCGGCGTCGGCGACAAGACCACCCTGGTGGTCGGGCCGATGGTGGCGAGCCTGGGACTGCCGGTCGGCAAGATGTCGGGCCGCGGGCTTTCCTTCTCGGGCGGCACCCTGGACAAGCTGGAGTCCATCCCCGGCTACCGGGTGGATCTGAGCATCGAGCAGTTCCGGCGCCAACTGCGCGAGGTGGGGCTGGTGGTGGCCGGACAAACGCACGAGCTGGCCCCGGCCGACGGCAAGCTCTACGCGCTGCGCGATGTCACCGGCACGGTCCCCTCTCTGCCGCTGATCGCCAGCTCGATCATGTCCAAGAAGATCGCGGCCGGCGCGCACGCCATCGTGCTCGACGTGAAGGTCGGCCAGGGCGCGTTCATGGAGACGTTGCCCGCCGCGGTCGAGCTGGCCCAGCTCATGGTGCAGATCGGCCGGCGGCTGGGGCGCCGGGTGACGGCCCTCATCGGCGACATGAGCCAGCCGCTCGGCCTGGCGGTGGGGAACGCGCTGGAGGTGGCGGAGGCCATCGAGACGTTGCACGGCCGCGGCCCGGCCGATTTCCGCCAGCACTGCATAGACGTGGCCGCGGAGATGCTGTTGATCGCCGGCCCGGCCGCGACGCCGACCGCGGCCGACATCCAGGCCGCGCGGGAACGGGCGGCCGCCACCCTCGACGACGGCCGCGCCTGGGCCAAGTTCCGCCAGTGGATCGCGGCGCAGGGGGGCGATCTGGCGGCCGTGGACGAACCCGACCGCCTGCCGCGCGCGGCGTTCGTGGCGCCCCTGCGCGCGCCGGCCGACGGCTACGTGGCCGGGATAGACGCGCGCGAGGTGGGCTACACGGTGGTGGATCTGGGGGGCGGCCGGGCCAGGAAGGGCGACCCGATCGATCCGGCCGTGGGGGTCGTGTTGGAGCCGGCCGGCAAGGTCGGGGGCAAGGTGAGGGCCGGCGAGCCGCTGCTGTGGGTCCACGCGGCCACGGCCGCTGCGCTGGCGGCCGCGCTCGACCGGCTGGCCCGCGCCTATCGCTTCAGCGACATGGCCGTCGCGGCGCCGCCGGTCGTGCATCAGGTGATCAGATAGCCGGCCCGCGCGCGGCGGCCGGCCCTCAGCGCAGCGCGGCGGCCGTCCCCGCCCGCGAGGGCCGGCCGTGCAGGCGCACGTCCTCGGCCAGGGCGCGCAGAAGGCGCCGCGCATCCTCGCCGGCCCGTTCGGCCGCGGCCGCCAGGGTCGCGTCGTCCCACTTTTCGCCCCACGCGGGCGCGGCAAGATCGGCCCGCGCGACGAACGGCAGGCCGGCTCCCGCAAGGATCGGCCCGGCCGCCTCGGCCGCCGGCCGCGTCCACGGTCCGAGCACGGCGATCACGTCCCCATCGAGCGCCAGGGCGCGGGCCTGCTCCGCGGCCCGCGGCGGATCGAGATCGTCGTTGAACGCCACGACGAGCACGCGATAGCGGCCCAGGTCCCCGCGCGCGTTCGCCTCCTGCGCCGCGGCCTTGATCGCGGGCAATACCGCATAGCCCAGCGGCCGGCCGGCGCCCTCGAACGGCGCAATCACGCCGATCTTGACCACGGCCGCCGCATCGCCAGGCAGAGAGGAAAGAATAGAGGGTAGAGAACAAAGAACAAGAGGAAAGAACAGGCCGCAAAGCGTCAAACGCACAACACGAAGCGCCGCCTTCATGAGACCGCTCTCTGCAACTTCACGTTCGACGTTTGACGCTTCACGTTTCACGCCTCACCGCTGAAACCGCGCGACGTTCGCCTGATGCTCGGCCAGGGTCACGGCGAAGACGTGCGAGCCGTCGCTGGTGGCAACGAAGAAGCAGTACTTCGTTTCGGCCGGCTCGGCCGCGGCCCTGATGGCCGAGAGGCCGGGGCTGGCGATCGGCGCCGGAGGCAAGCCGGGGCGCAGGTAGGTGTTGTACGGCGATTGCACCTGGGCATACGCCTCGACCGAAGGCGGCTTCCACCACCATTCGCCCGGCCGGCCGGCCGCGTATTGCACGGTCGGATCGGCCTGCAGATACGAGCCGCCCGTCTCCTTGCTGCACGCGCCGCTCAGTCGGTTCCAGTAGACGCTGGCGATCAGCGGCCGTTCGTCGGCCCGCGTCGCCTCGCGCTCCACGATGGAGGCCATGACGATCACCTGTTCCAGGCTCCGGCCGCGCTGCGCCGCGGCCTGCTCGATCTCCGGCGTCACCCGGCGGGCAAAGTTATCCAGCATGCGCTGGATCAGATCGGCCGGGGTGGCGCGGGCCGGCAGGCGATAGGTATCGGGGAACAGATAGCCCTCCAGCGTGGTGGCGCTATCGGGCACGAAGGGATAATCGCCGAGCGCCCGCGCCGACGCCGCGCCCCCGCGCACCATCGAGAGGAACGCCTCGCCGTCCATGACCCCCTGCACGTTGAGCAGGTCGGCCACTTCCTCGGCGCGCAAGCCCTCGGGGATGGTCACCACGATCTCCTGGATGCGCGGCCGCTGAAGCTGTTCGGCGATCTGGGCCATCGTCATGTTGGGCGCCAGCTCGAAGTCGCCGGCCGCCAGCCGCTTGTCCAGCCCGTTCACGCGCATGTAGAGCCGGAACAGATTGGCGTCCCTGATCAGCCCCTGCTCTTGCAGGCGCTCGCTGATCGAGAGGGCCGTCTCGCCCAGCGCGATCTTGAACGGCCGGGGCGTGGGATCATCGCCGGCGGTGGCCTCCAGGGCCGAGCCCTGCAGGCGCAGGTAGAGCGCCAGCAGCCGCAGCTCCAGGGTCTCGGGCCGCAGATCGAGCGGCTGTTCGGCCGTGGGCTTAAGCAGGGCCACCCGCGGCTGCTGCGGCACGTCGGCCAACTGCGCCTCGACGAAGCTCACCAGCACGAAGCCCAGCACGCATAGCGCCAACACCGGCACGAGAAACAGGGCAAAGCGCAGCAGTACATGCACTGCGCGATGGAAGGAGTTCACCATACCTCCACATATGAAGTAGGACGAAATTTATTTCGTCTTGCTTGTGGATATCAGTAGGGCGAAATAAATTTCGCCCTACTGATGAATGCAAGTAAGACGAAATTCATTTCGTCTTACTCATGGATACAGGTAGGGCGAAATAAATTTCGCCTTACCTGGTTTTGCGCCGCGCCTCCAGGAAGTCGTTCAACAGCACGGCCGCGGCGGCCGCGTCTACGGCGGTGCGGCCGCCGGCCTGGTGCACCAGTCGGCCGGCCTCCTCGGTCGTGAAGCTCTCATCCCAGAACGCCAGCGGCACATCCAGCACGCCGGCCAGACGACCGGCGTAGCGCCGCACCCAGCGGGCCTGCGCGCCGGCGAGGCCGGCGCGGTCCAACGGCAGACCCACGATCACGCCGACCGCGCGCTCCCGGCGCACCAGCGCGGCGATCTCCGCGAAGTCCTCGGCGCGGGTACGTCGCCGGCGCAACACCGTCAACGGCGTGGCGAACATGCCCAGCTCGTCGCACACGGCCACGCCGGTGCGCGCCTGGCCCAGGTCGAGGGCCAACAGCCGGCCCTCCGGCAGGGAAAACGGGGGGACTACCATCTCGATCTACGGTCGCCGCGCCAGCTCGGCCGCGGCATCCCAATCCACTTCCACGCGGATGCGCCAGGGCAGCTCCGGCAGGTTGATCGGCACGATGTACGGCAACCAGTCGGGGCCCAGATGGATCCGCGGCGGCTGCGCCAGCGGGAAGCGCGCCATGAGCGCAGCCGTGGCATCCTCCACCGGGAGGCCGGCCACCGCCGCGCGCACCGCGTTCCGATCTATGCCGCGCAAGAGGATCCCCTGCGCCGTCAGCTCGAACTTCACCGTCCGCTCGTCGGGAACGGAGACCGCGCCCGGAATAAAGCGAACGGTGTCGGAGATCAGGCGGGTGCCGGGGGGCATGGCATCTTGCAGCCGCGCCAATCCGATCTGCTGCGCGGCGGCCATGTCCACGTTCAACCCCACCGCCTGCACGGTCATGTTCAGGGTCAGCTCGGCCGCCACCTCGCCCACAAACGGCGTGAAGGTGGGCGAAAGGGCCAGATAGGTGACCGACTCGGGCGGCACGAAGGAGCCCGGCCCGATCTTCTCGCTCAGGCGTTCGTAGGCTTCCTTCTTGAGCTGCTCGAAAAGCTGCGCCTGGAGCGCCGTCTTGTCCTCTTCGGTCACTACCCCGACGCGCGCCATGGTGCCGCCGGAAGTCGGCGCGTCGTTGGCCACGACGACCGACAGCGCCATGGGCCCCTCGATCTGCGTGATCGTGCCGGCCCGCACGTTGCCGTCGGGGCCGGGCAAGACCGCCTCGATCGGCACGGTGGCCCGCGCGTTGGGCGCCAGCGGCGCGTCGGCCAGGGTCGCAAAGCGGACGTTGTTGCCGGTGGCGGTCGCCACGATGGTGCCCGCCGGCACGGTGATCTCGCGCGGGGTGCGGTTGACCATGATCACCTGGCCGCGGGCCTTCGTCGCGGGCTCGAGCCGCCGGCCGGTGGTGGGCATCTTCCCTTCGCCGGCCACCTGCGCGCTCAGCACGCGCGCCGGGATGACTCCCGCGACCACGTCGGTCGGTGCGTCAAGCGCGGCCGTCAACGGCACGCGCACCTGGAGCGGCTCGGAGACCGGAACCAGTGTGATGGTGGCCGCCGGAACGACGAGCGAAAGGGCATACACCAGGCCGGTCCCCAGCGCCAGCAGGCAGATGAGGAGGCCCAGCTCGACCAGCCACGGGCTGATCCCCCGCTTGAACGCGCGGGGAAACGCGACCGGCCGGAAGCCGGTGGGCGAACGCGGGCCGAACACGCCCGGCCCCAAGGGCGGCTCGACCTGGTCGGGGGTCGGCGGCGCGGGCCGCCGCACGGATCGCCGCGGCTTGCGCCAGATGGTCCGTTCGGCCCACCAGCGGCTGCGGAACGCGCTGATCCCCGCCCGGGCCGCGCGGCGCCGCAACGCGACATCGGCCGTCAAGAGCGCGATCTCGACGCCATGCGCGGCCGCCTCTCGCCCCAAAGCCACCAGATCGGGCACTGTAAACGTGCATCCCGCCGGCACGGCCAGCAACACGCGGCCGGCCGGCGCGCTCTGCAAGCGCATCAGGACGCTGCTCAGGGTATCCCGAGGCGTCAACTCGATGATCTCGACCGGCATTATATCAACTCTTCGCCAGCGCCTTCGCCACCAGTTCCGGCGCCTGCGCCAGCGCTTCGGGCAGCTTGCTCAGGTCGCGGCCGCCGGCCTGCGCCAGCGAGGGCCGGCCGCCGCCGCCGCCGCCGACCACGCGCGCCACGCTCTTCACCAGCTCTCCCGCGTGCACTCCCCGCTTCACCAGGTCGTCGGTCACGGCCGCGATGATCTGCGGCTTGTCGTCCACGGCCGTCGCCAGGATGACGACCGCCGAGCCGAGCTTGTTCCGCAGCCAGTCGCTCATATCGCGCAGCGTTTGCACATCGGCGCCCTCCACCTGGGCCGAGACCACGGCCACGCCCTTGACGCGCCGCGCCTGCGCCGCGAGCTGCTCGGTCTGCTGAAACGCCAGCCGGGCCTTGAGGCGGGCGTTTTCCTTCTGCAGCGCCTGCACTTCGGCGTACAGGTTGCGCACGGCCCGATCTATCTCATCGGGAGGCACCCGCAGGAACGCCGCGGTATGATCGAGCAGGCGCAGGCGATTTTGCACCAGTTGCATCGCCCCGCGGCCGGTCACCGCCTCGATGCGCCGCACGCCCGCGCCCACCCCCTCTTCCGACACGATGTGAAACAGGCCGATCTGGCCGGTGCGCTGGACGTGCGTGCCGCCGCACAGTTCTTTGCTGAACTCCTCGCCCTCCCAGCCGACCTTGATGACCCGCACCTCGTCGCCGTATTTCTCGGTGAAGAGCGCCATCGCGCCCGACGCGACCGCATCCTGATAGCTCTTGCGCTCCACGACCACCGGATAATCGGCCAGGATCGCGTCGTTGACCGATTGCTCGACCGCGTCCAGCTCGGCCTGGGTCAACATGCTGGAGTGCGTGAAGTCGAAGCGCAGGCGGTCGGGCTCCACCACCGAGCCGGCCTGATGCACGTGTTCGCCCAGGATGTAGCGCAGCTCGCTGTGGAGCAGGTGCGTGGCGGTGTGATTGCGCATGATGTCCCACCGGCGTTCCTCGTCCACCAGCGCCCAGGCGACGTCGCCCACGGCCGGATTGCCGGTCACCACCTCGCCGATGTGGACGATCAGGCCCGGCACCGGTCGCCGGACATCGTCCACGCGGATCTCCCAAATCGGCTCTTCGCGGCCCTCGACATAGCGGCCGATGTAGCCCCGATCGGAGACTTGGCCGCCCGATTCGACGTAGAAAGGCGTCACGGGCAAGACGACCTCCACCTTGTCCCCCGGCCGCGCCACCCGCACGGGCTGTCCATCGCGCAACAACGCGGCGACGACCGCCTCGGCCTCGACCTCGTCCTCGTAGACGTGTTTGACGCCCTCCGGCCCCAACACGCCGTCGCTCTTCAGATCGTGCAGGAGATCCAGGTAGACCTGCACGTCGTGCGTCTCGGCCGCGGCAAACTGGGCGGACGCGCGCGCCCGCTCGCGCTGCTCGGCCATGGCGGCCTGGAAGCCGGCTTCGTCCACGACCAGGCCGTGATCGCGCGCCACATCTCGGGTCAGGTCGAGCGGGAAGCCGTAGGTGTCGTACAGGCGGAACGCCTCGCTGCCGGGGATCGTCGTCGCGGCCTGCGCCTTCAGGTCGGCGATCAGGCGATCCAGCAGCTCCAGGCCGACGGTTAACGTCTGGTGGAAGCGATCCTCTTCCTGCTCGATGTTGTTCAAGATGAACTCGCGGCGGCGGATCAGGTCGCCGTAGTGCGGCCCCATGATCTCGATGACCGTCTTGGCGAGCTCGGCCAGGAAGGGCCCGGTGAAGCCCAACAGCCGGCCGTGGCGCGCGGCCCGGCGCAGGATCAGGCGCAACACGTAGCCGCGGCCCTCGTTCGACGGCAGTACGCCGTCGCCGATCAGGAAGGTGATGGCGCGGCTGTGGTCGGCGATGACGCGATAGGAGACGATGCGCGCCTCGCGCTCGGCGTCGGAATGGCCCAACAGCTCCTGCGTGCGGCGGATGATGGGCTGGAACAGATCGGTGTCGTAGTTGGAAGAGACGTGCTGGAGCACGCTGACGATCCGCTCGAAGCCCATGCCGGTGTCCACGTGTTTGGCGGGCAAGGGCACCAGGCGGTCGTCCCGGGTGTGCTCGTACTGGATGAAGACCAGGTTCCACAGCTCGACGAAGCGCTTGCAGTCGCCGTTCACCCGGCACACATGGCCCGGCACATCCCGTTTGTTGCACGCCTCGGGCCCCAGGTCGATGTTGATCTCGCTGCACGGGCCGCACGGCCCGGTATCGCCCATCTCCCAGAAGTTGTCCTTGCGGCCGAAGAACAGGATGTGATCGGCCGCGATGTCGGTCTCGCTGCGCCAATATGCGGCCGCCTCTTCATCGCGGCCCAGCTCGCCCTTGTCGTCCTCGAAGACGGTGGCCCATAACCGCTCCTTGGGCAGCTTCCAGACGTCGGTCAGGAGCTCCCAGGCCCAGGCGATGGCTTCCTTTTTATAATAGTCGCCGAACGACCAGTTGCCCAGCATCTCGAAGAAGGTGTGGTGGACCGGCGAGCGGCCGACATCTTCCAGGTCGTTGTGCTTGCCGCTCACCCGCATGCATTTTTGCGCGTCGGCCACGCGGCGGGCTTCGGGTTCGCGCAGGCCCAGGAAGATCTCCTTGAACTGGTTCATGCCGGCGTTGGTGAACAACAACGTCGGATCGCCCAGCGGCACCAGGGAAGCGCTGGGCACGATCTGGTGTCCCTTGCTGGCGAAGAAGTCCAGGAACTGTTGGCGAATCGCGGCGCTGGTCGGAAAGCGTTTGTCGGTCATGTAATCGTCCCTCAAGATGACGAAGGCCAGAGACGGCGCCGGGCGCCCTTGACCGGCACCCATCCCTGGTCTTCCGTCCAACAATCAGCACGCGCCGGGAGCCCCGGCGCGTGCTGAGCTATTGTACGGCAAGAAAGGGGCTTTGTCAAAGCCGCCGATGACCGGATTACCAGATCTTCTGCGACCTCACCTGCACCACGGCCTCGCCTTCGGCCTGGAAGTATTCCACCGTCCAGGTATGGTTGCCGGCATAGATCAGGACGTCGCGCTGGCAGATGGTGGCAGGGTGGATGCCCCAATTATCAATGACCAGCACGCCGTCTATCCAGACCCGCACGCCGTCATCTGCGGTGGTTGTCACCCGATAGGTGCCGTAGTTCATGTAGAAGACGCGCGTCCAGCGCGCCGAGAAGTTGTACTGATTGAGCGTGCCGGGCGCGGGCGAGGTGCCCGTCCAGTTGAAGTTGATGTCCGGGTCGCACCGGTTCAGGGTGACCGGCCCGCTCAGGTCGCGGTTGCTGAAGTAGTCGGCGTTCCAGCAGCCGGCCGGCGGTGGAGGCGGCGGGGGCGGCGGAACGGGCCAGCAGGTCTGTCCGCTGCAAGGCCACGGTGTGGGCGGCCAGGGCGGCGGCGCAGGCGGCGGAACAGGCGGCGGATAGCCGCAGCGGTAGATCACCAGCGTCTGGCCGGCATAGATGCGGTTGGGGTTGCTGATGTGGTTCCACTGTTGCAACTGCCAGACCGTTACGCCGTAGTGCCAGGCGATACGGGTCAGGTTGTCGCCCCACCGGACGCGATAATAGACGGGCGCGCAACCGGCCGCGCTGGCGTTGACGGGGGCCGCTGCCGAATCGGCGACAACGGCAGGCGTCCACCCGACCCCCACGATCGCAATGACCAGCAAGGCGATGCTCCAACGACGCCACCACGAAGTGCCCATAGGATTCTCCTTTCCTGAAGGCGAACGCAGTAGACCATACGTCCGGGTCTGGCTACCAGACTAACTACATGATATCACAAGTTCTGTCCAATGTAAATAGCTCGCCGTTTGCCGTTTGCCCGCTGAGCCTGTTTCGGGTATAATCTGGAAGCTGGAAGCTGGGGCTTTCTGTAATCGTCGAAACAGAGCAGCGATTTGTCATATCGTTTCCTATCCCCGGCTGTGCCGGGCCGAAAAAAGAGGGTGATCGGATTCCTGGCCGGCGCGCTGGTGCTTCTCCTGGCCGGTTGCCGCGGGCAGATCATCACTCGCGTCACGCCGACGCCGAGCGCCACGCCCACGATCGCGCTCGTGCGGCAGGCTTCCCCGCGGCCTACGGCCACGCCCGCGCCCTATACGCCCGCGCCCACCGCCACCCCCACCGTCACGCCGACGCCGTTCATCTACACCTTGAAGAGCGGCGATACGCTGTTCGGCTTGGCCCTGGAGTTCGGCACCACGTTGCAGGCCATCCAGGACGCCAACGGCATCACCGACCCGCGCGGCCTCCTGGTGGGCCAGAAGATCATCATCCCGCGCGAGCCGCCGCAGGGCGCCGGCACGCCCACCGCCACCCCCACGCCGCTGCCGTTCCGCGTCGAGAACATGGCGTTCAACTATACGCCCATCGGTGGCCTCTGGGGCTTCGGCGAAATCCACAACACCACCGGCGCCGACCTGGAACAGGCATCCGTCATCGTCCATCTGCTCGATCAGGGGGGCAAGGTCCTGGCCAGCGGCGTGGGCCATGCGCAGATCGAGCTGATCGCGCCGGACGGCCGCGCGCCCTTCGCGGTGCACTTCCAGGACGCGCCCGCCAGCTTCGCCAGCTATACCGCGTTGCCGGCCACCGGCATCAACGGCTATGTCGGCGCCTACTATCGCGATCTGACGCCGAAGAACCTGCGCGGCGAGGGCCAACGCTACGCGGCCTACATCGTCTCGGGCACGATCGCCAACACCGGCCCGGAGGATGCGGTCGGGGTCACCGTGACTGTGACGATCTACGATGCGCTCGGCCGCGTCATCGGCACGCGCAAGGTCATCCCCGAACACAACGTCATCCCGCCGGGCGGCGAGACAAGCTTCTCGGTGACCCTCACGCCGGCCGGCGGCCCGGTGCAGAGCTTTCGCGTGACGGCGCTCGGCCGGCGCAACCTGACGCCCACGCCGCCCCCGCGCGGCTCCTGAGGAGAGGATTGCGGATGAGGCCCATCGCACCTGAAGCACCGCTGTTCTATCGCGGCCTCCAGCGGGTGATGCAATGGCTGATCGAGCATCTGACCCGCATCGAAGTCAGAGGAATCGAGAACATTCCGACGACCGGTCCGTTCATCCTGGCGCCCAACCATTTGCACGTCTTCGATCTGCCCGTGGCGTTTGCCTATTGTCCCCGCCAGGTATGCGTCTTCGCCGCCAACAAATGGCGCAACAAACTGGGCGGTTGGGTGATGAAGCTGGTCACCACGACGATCTTCGTGGCGCGCGGGGAAGCGGACCGCCGGGCGCTGAGCCAGGCGCTGGAGGTGTTGCGACGGGGCGGCGTCATGGCGATCGCGCCGGAAGGGACGCGCAGCCGCACGGGCGGCCTGTTGCCCGGCAAGAGCGGCGTGGTGTATCTGGCGGCGCGGTCCGGCGCGCCGATCGTCCCGACCGCCATGTGGGGCCAGGAAAAGGTGATGCCCGCCTGGGCGCGCTTGCGCCGGGCCGAGGTACACCTGCACTTCGGCCCGCCGATCTATCTGCCGGCCGAGGCCGCGCAACTGCGCGCCGGCGAGCTGGACGGCTATACCGAACAACTGATGGTCACCCTGGCGCGCATGCTGCCGGCCGCATATCGCGGCGTGTATGCCGACAAAGTGCAAGATTGACTGATCTGAAAATAGCCCGCCTCACGTGCCAGGCACCTGGGAGGGTGCCTGGCACGTGAGGCGCGTGAAATCCAACAAAAAAAGGAGCGTTTACGATGGAATACCGATCACTGGGTCGCACAGGGGTTATGGTTTCGCCGCTCTGTCTGGGCACGATGAACTTCGGCGCGCCCACCAGCAAGGAGGATTCGATCGCGATCCTCAACCGCGCGCTTGAAGCCGGGATCAACTTCATTGACACGGCCAACGTCTACAACGCGGGGGAGAGCGAACGGATCGTCGGCGAGGCGCTGAAGCTGAACGGCAAGCGCGATCAGGTCGTGCTGGCGACGAAGGTGCACGGCCGGATGGGGCCCGGGCCGAACGACGCCGGCAACTCGCGCTACCACATCATCAAGGCGTGCGAGGATTCGCTGCGTCGGCTGCAAACCGATCACATTGACCTGTATCAGCTTCACCGGCCGTCGCTGACCATCCCTCAGGACGAGACGCTGCGCGCCTGCGATGACCTGATCCGCGCGGGCAAGGTGCGCTATATCGGCTGCTCCACCCATCCCGCGTGGATGGTGATGGAGGCGCTGGCGATCAGCGAGCGCTACGGCCTGGCGCGCTATGTCAGCGAGCAGCCACCCTACAATCTGCTGGACCGGCGCATCGAAAACGAGCTGATTCCGCTGGCGCTGAAGTACAACCTGGCGATCCTGCCGTGGTCGCCGCTGGCGGGAGGCATCCTGGCGGGCCGCTATCCGCTCGATGCGGCCGAATTCGATGCCAGCTCGCGGGCCGCGCGCGCCGGCGCGATGTTCCAGCAGCGGGTCACCCGCAAGGGCCGCGAGGTGGCCGCGCAGGTGGCGGAGATGGCCAGGGAACGCGGCATGACCGCCTCGCAACTGGCGCTGTTGTGGGTCAAAGATCAGCCGGGTGTCACCTCGCCGATCATCGGCCCGCGCACGATGGCGCACCTGGAAGATGCGCTGGGCGTGCTCGATAAGAAGCTGGACGACGCCGATCGGCCCCTCTTCGATGCGCTCGTGCATCCCGGCAACGCCGTGGCCGACTTCCACAACAGCAATGAGTGGATGAAGGCGAGGATTGTGGATTGAGGGGGTGAGGCGTAAAACGTAAAACGTAAAACGTAAAACGTGAACACGTGAACACGTATCACCCCGTCACCGTTTGCGCCAGTTTGCGCCATTCGAGAAGGGAGAGGGTCTCGGCCCGGCGCTGGGGGGCGATGCCGGCCGCCGCGAGCCAGCGCTCCGCTTCGTCGGGCCGCACCCCCAGGCCGGCCGCCAACGAGTTGCGCAACTGCTTGCGCGGCTGGCCGAATCCGGCGCGGGCCACGCGGAAGAAGGCCTCCGCGTCTACTTCTGTCGCGGCCGGCTCTTCCCGGCGCACCAGCCGCACCACCGCCGAATCCACCTTCGGCCGGGGATAGAACGCGCCGGCCGGGATCCGGTCCACGATCTGCGCCGTGCAGTAGAATTGCACCCCCAGCGCCAACAGGCTCATCTCCGGCGGCGCGGCCACCATGCGCTCGGCCACTTCCCGCTGTACCGTCAACACCAGCAGATCCGGCGGCGGCGTGGCCTCCAACAAACGCCGGATCGCCGCGGAGGTGATGTAGTAGGGCAGGTTGGCGATGACTTTATATGAGGTATTGGGGATTGGGGATTGAGGATGAGACGCAATTCCCAATACCCAATACCCGATATCTATCGTCAAAATATCCCCGTGGACGATCGTCACGTGCGGCTGATCGGCGAAGCGCGCGCGCAAGAAGGGAATGAGGCGGTCGTCCAGCTCCACGGCGACCACGCGGCCCGCCTGCTGCGCGATCAGCTCGGTGAGCACGCCGGGGCCGGGGCCGACCTCCAGCACGGTATCGTTCGGCGTCAGCCCGGCCGCGGCCACGATGCGCGCCCGGTGCGTCGGGTCCACCAGGAAGTTCTGGCCAAGGCTCTTTTTGGGATGGATGCCAAGCGTGGAAAGCTGGGACAAAAACGACGCAGGAAATGCAGATGATTCCATGGCCGGTCACCGGCTGCCAGATCTCATGAATCAGGCCCCGCTGCCCTGGAGATTCCCAACACGGTCATAATCCATAGCTTCAAATCAGAGAGATCAAGGGTTACCGTATCCCAGACCGCTCGCAAATCCACTGCGAAATAAGCGTGTGCGATCCTGTTGCGCATCCCGATGATATCCTGCCAGGGAATATCCGAATGCTGCTCCCGAAAAGCCTCGCTCAGATTCCGGCTTGCCTCGCCGATGATTTCCAGGCGGTGCATAACGCCGTCTTGTAGCAAAGGTGTCTCGATAAAGGTCTGGTATGACACGTTTACGAGATAAGATTCGATCTGGTTGATCGCATCCAAAATGTCTCGCAACAGGACAGTGTCATCCCGTCTGGGCATAGAGAACCACCTTTTCTGCTTCGACAAGCGGCCTGAGGTGTCGGCTTAGCCCGCGCGCCGAAACCAGATCTACCTTCCGACCGCAGCGTTTCTCCAGTTCGCGCTCTAGCCGTGCCCATGTGATCAGGCTCAACGGTCGACGCGGCGGATCAACAAAGCGCACCAGGATATCGAGATCGCTTGCGGGCGTTTCCTCACCGCGCACAACCGACCCAAACAAGGCGATCTCTTCAACGCCATAAGGCAATAGCACGGACAAGATTTGCTCCCTGAGATCTTCGTACCTATCCATCTGTTATCCCCCCGTCCGCCCTCATTCCTCATCCAACCTCAATATGGTCATAAATGCTTCTTGCGGGATCTCCACCGAGCCGATCATCTTCATGCGCTTCTTGCCGGCCTTCTGCTTCTCCAGCAGCTTGCGCTTGCGGGTGATGTCGCCGCCGTAACATTTGGCCAAGACATCCTTGCGCAGCGCCTTCACATTGGCCCGGCTGACGATCTTGTTCCCCACCGCGGCCTGGATCGGCACGTCGAACTGTTGCCGCGGGATCACATCCTTCAGCTTGCTGACCAGCTTCATCCCCTTCTCGTACATCTGATCGCGATGCACGATCATGCTGAGCGCGTCCACCGGCTCTTTGTTCACCAGCACGTCCAGGCGCACCATATCGGCGGGCCGGTAGCCCTCGAAGTGATAGTCGAGGCTCGCGTAGCCACGCGTGCGCGCCTTCAGCTCGTTGTAGAAGTCGGTCAGGATCTCGATCAGCGGGATATGATAGCTGAGCATCACCCGGCGCTGATCCAGATACTCCTGCGACTTGAACTCCCCGCGGCGCTGCGTCACCAGGTCCATCACCGGGCCGATGTACTCCGTCGGCGTATAGACGTCTATCTGCACCCACGGCTCGCGGATCTCGGCGATCTGCGTCGGGTCGGGCAGCTCGACCGGGCTGTCTATCACGATCTCGGTGCCGTCCGTCTTGGTCACCTCGTACTCGACGCTGGGCGCGGTGAAGACCAGGTCGAGATCGTACTCGCGTTCCAGCCGCTCCTGGATGATCTCCATGTGAAACAGGCCGAGGAAGCCGCAGCGGAAGCCGTAGCCGAGCGCCTGGCTCGTCTCCGGCTGGTAGGTGAGCGAGGCGTCGTTGAGCTGCAGCTTGGCGAGCGCATCGCGCAACGCCAGGTAATCGGCCGCGTCGCTGGGATACGCGCTGGCGAACACCATCGGCTTCATCGGCCGATAGCCGGGCAACGGCGCGTCGGCCGGGTTGGCGTGCCAGGTAAAAGTATCGCCCACCCGACATTCGCTGACGGTCTTCAAGCCGGTGGCCACATAGCCCACCTCGCCGGCCTCCAACCGGCCGACCGGCTTCATGCCCGGCGCGAAGATGCCCACCTCGATCGGCTCCACCACCTGGCCGGTCGCCATCAGGCGCAGCGCCTGGCCCGGCTCGACGTAGCCATCTACCACCCGGATGTAGGCCACCACGCCCTTGTACGGATCATAGTGGCTGTCGAAGATCAACGCGCGCAACGGCTGGTGGCGCAGTCCGCGCGGGGGCGGCACATGGCGCACCACCGCCTCGAGCACGGCCGGCACATTGGTCCCTTCCTTGGCCGAGATGCGCAAGACCTCTTCGGCCTTTACGCCCAGGATCTCCTCGATCTCCTGCGCCACCTCGTCCGGCTGGGCCGAGACGAGATCTATCTTGTTGACCACGGGCACGATCTCCAGGTCGTGCTCCATCGCCAGGTAAAGGTTCGCCAGCGTCTGCGCCTCCACCCCTTGCGTGGCGTCTACCACCAGCACGGCGCCTTCGCAGGCCTGCAATGCCCGGCTCACTTCATAGGCGAAATCCACATGCCCCGGCGTGTCAATCAGGTTGAGCTCATACGTCTGGCCGTCGGACGCGGTATACATCATGCGCACGGCCGATGCCTTGATCGTCACGCCTTTCTCGCGCTCCAGGTCCATGGAATCGAGCACCTGATCCACCATCTCGCGCTCCGAGATGGTGCCGGTGAGCTGGAGCATGCGGTCGGCCAGGGTGGACTTGCCGTGGTCAATGTGGGCGATGATGCAAAAGTTGCGTATCTGTTGTTGATCCATCGGTCTGCTCACACTTTCGCTGCGGATGTCTTATTATACCCCATGCGATGCGATTCGGGAAACCCGACCGCCGTCTCCCGCTCCCCTGGCCCCCAAAGCTATCCGGGAAAACGGGAACGGGGAAAAAGAAAACGGCGCCCGCCATGAGCGGGGCGCCGTCGGTTGGACTATCACAGATTGTTCTGGTCGGCGGGGTGCCGTCGGCCGACCAGAACCGGAAGCCCTACTGAACCGCTTCTTCTTTCAAGCGCTTCCGGTCGAGAACGGTGATGCGGCCTCGACCCAGCCGCACCACTCCCTCGGCCTGGAGGGCCGCCAGGCACCGCGCCACCACTTCGCGCGTCGTCCCCACTTCGGCGGCCAGCTCGGACTGCGTCAGGCGGACCATCTCCCCGTCTTGTGCAACGCCATCGTAGAGCGTCAGCGCCACGCGTTCCGCCACCTTGCGAAACGAAAGCTGCTCCACCAGATTGCTGAAGTGCGACATGCACTCCACGGCCGCCTGCCACCCCGCCTGGCACAACACCGGGTCGGTGCGAGCCAAAACCTGGAAATCCGCCCGCTTCACGAGCAAGACCTGGCCGGCTGAAGTCGCCACGACATCCGCCAGAGATCGTTCGGCCATCGTGAGCAGACAGATGCCCTGACAGGTCGTACAGCCCAGGTTGCACAGCACCTGTCGGCGGCCGCGATCGGCGGTCTTGCTGAACCGGTAGCTGCCGGACAGGGGAAACAGCACCACGCCGGCCGCTTCCCCCTCGGCAAACAGCTTTTCGTCCTCGGCGACCTGCCGGACCACGCCGCAGCGCAACAATTTCGTCCGGCTCTCTTCGGAACAGGCCGCCAGGGTCGGATTGGCCAGATCGGCCAGAAATACCACTCCCTGCGTTGACATGCCCGCCTCCCGCGGTAGATCATCAGTCCGATATGTGAATCATAGCACAAAACCGGGCGGGCGTCAAAACCAGCGTGTGACAAGTTACATTTTGCTGCGGTAGTACGCGATCGTGCGCGCCAGGCCCTCCTCGACCGGCACTTGCGGCTCCCAGCCCAGGATGGTGCGGGCGCGGGTGATGTCGGGCCGGCGCACGCGCGGGTCATCCTGCGGCAACGGCTTGAACACGATGCCGGCCCGATTGCCGGTCAGCTTGTTGATCAGCTCGGCGAACGCCAGGATGCTCAGCTCCGAAGGATTGCCCACGTTGACCGGGTTCGTTTCGTCGGAGAGAAGCAGCCGGACCATCCCCTCGACCAGGTCGGAGACGAAGCAGAACGAGCGCGTCTGGCTGCCATCGCCGTACACGGTCAGCGGCTGGCCGCGCAGCGCCTGGCCGATGAAGTTGGGCACCACCCGGCCGTCGTCCAGGCGCATGCGCGGGCCGTACGTGTTGAAGATGCGGATGATGCGCGTGTCCACGCCGTGGATCCGGTGATACGCCATGGTGAGCGCCTCGGCGAAGCGCTTCGCCTCGTCGTAGACCCCGCGGATGCCGATCGGGTTGACGTTGCCCCAGTAGCTCTCCGGTTGCGGATGGACGAGCGGATCGCCGTACACCTCGGAGGTGGACGCGAGCAGGTAGCGGGCGCCCTTGGCCAACGCCAGGCCGAGCGTGTTGTGCGTGCCGAGCGAGCCCACCTTGAGGATCTGGATCGGGATGCGCGCGAAATCCACCGGGCTGGCCGGCGAGGCCAGATGCATCACCGCATCGAGAGCGCCGGGCACGTAGATGTAATTCGTCACATCGTGGTAGATGAACTTGAAGCGACGATTGCCGGCCAGGTGCGCGATGTTATCGGCCGAGCCGGTGATCAGATTGTCCATTGCAATGACATCGTGGCCATCGGCAAGCAGCCGGTCGCACAGATGCGAGCCGATGAAGCCGGCCCCGCCCGTCACCAAGATACGCATGAAAGCCTCCTGAAATGCCTGGACGTAGGCCGAAATTAATTTCGGCCTACGCCGTAAAGTCGAAAATAATTTCGGCATATGTTGTAAGCCGAAATTAATTTCGGCATATGTTGTAAGCCGAAATTAATTTCGGCTTACATTGTAAGGCCGAGATTGATTCAGCTTACCTCATCGCTGCGTTCCAGCAGTGCCAGGGTCAACATGAACAGCGCCATCAGATCCATCAGGAACACCGAGTTATCTATCAGGCCGTGGGCCACCGTGGCGACCAATCCGGCCACCAGGCCGAGCGCCATCGGCCAGGCGCGGCCGGCCGCCGCGCCGATGGCCTGCCGGCCGCGCCGGAACGCCGCAGTGAACAGCCACGCGCCGACGGCCATCCCCACCGCCCCCAGCCGGGTCGCAAAGTCGAGCACGATGTTGTGCGGATGGCTCAGGTTGAGCTCCTGCCAGGCCGTCGGCAACACGTAGCGCGTCCGATACGCATACAGGAAATTGTCGGGCCCGACCCCCAGCCACGGATGATCGAGCCACATGCGCCAGGCGCTCTGCCAGAGCTTGAGCCGGAAGAAGCCGGTGCCGGCGTCCAGGTCGGTCAGGTGCGCGAAGCGCGGGGTGCGCATCAGCCAGAACAGGCCCGCCGCGCCGACGACGGCCAGTCCGGCCAGCGCCCACAGCGGCCAGCGCTGGCCGCTCCGCCAGGCGCCTCCGATCAGCACGGTCGCCACGCCGGCCGGCAGGCCCAACAGCAGCGCGCCCTTGCTGTAGGTCACGATGCACGCCAGGAAAGTGACAACGAATGCCACGCCGTAGAACAACCGCTCCCGATCGAGCCGGGCCGGCCAGCGCGCAGCGGTCGCCCCGCCGCGGCGATGCCGTGCGCCGAACGCGGCCAGCGCCAGGCTCAACGGCACGGCCCGATCGAGCACGAGCGCCAGGTTGTTCGGCGAGCCGTAGAAGGCGCGCACCCGGCCCACCCCTTCCACATCTATTCGCCCCTGGCCGGTGACGAACTGCACGAGCGCGACCAGGCTCACGAAAACCATCCCGACCAGGAGGCCGATCAGCAAGGGCCGCGGAGAGAAGCGCCGGCCCGCGGGCCACGGCGTATGGACGATCAGGCCATAGAACAGCCCGGCCAGGAGGAAGACGGTGCGGAACTCGCGCAGCGCGACGTCGGTGCGCTCCGCGGCCAACGCGGCCGCCAGCCCGACGAGCAACAGCGCCAGCACGGGCCGATCCAGGCCGGCCGGCGAAGCGGCGTCGGGCGCCGAAAGCGGTCTGTCGGACGTCCGCTGCCAGCTTCCGGTTCCGAGCGCACGGACGAGCGCGGCCGCGGCCGCCACCCAGATCAACAGCTCGTAGAGGCTGAACTCCAGGCCGGCCAACGCCTTCGGCCGCGGCCACAGGGGAATGGCCGCCGCAATGAACGGCAGCGCGACATCGGGACGCGCCAGGAAGAGCAGGCCCAATCCGCCCAGGGCGACCAGATCGAGGAGCAGCCAGCGCGAAAGCAGGCACGCCAGAAACAGCGCCGCGCCGACGGCATACCAGGCGGCGTCGGGCCAGGCGGCCCAGGGGAAAGCGGCCGGCTTCCCGCCCCGCGTCCGTTTCCAGAGGGAAGAAAGCCCGGCGGGGAAGGCGAAAGCCGCAGGAACCACGGCGCCCTTCCATGGCCGCCCCGTCATGATCAGCCAGATGGCCGCGAGGCCGGCCGCGGCCCACGCGAGCGCGCGGGGATCGAGCCGCGCGAGCGGCCCCGGCGCGGCCCCATCGCGCACCTGGATGCCGCGCAACGGCCACTGTCCCCAGCCGCCGTGCGCCTCCACGATCGCCCGATGCCGGCCGGGAGAAAGGCCGGCCGCCAGGGTCACCGTGCGCTCCTCGGCCAGCGGATCGTAGAGCACCAGATACGCCGCGCCCGTCTCATCGGTCGGCAGAGCGTTGGCGGGCCGGCCGTCTATCCACACGCGCAGGAAGGCCCAAAACGGGCCGCCCTGCACGCGCAGCGCGGTCTCGGTCCCCAGGAACTCGTAGGCCAACACATCGCCATCGGCGCCCGGATCGGCCGCCGCGGGGACCACGCGCCAGCCGGCGCTGTAGCGCACCGCGGCATGAGAGACCGCGTGATCGCCCGGCGGCAGGACGGGAGGCGCGTGCGCCGCCTCTGCCAGCGCCGACCAGGCCGGCCGCCAGCTCCCATCGGCCGCGCAGAGGGCGAAGCCGACCCACGGATCGTCGGCCGGCCGGGCCGGACAGGTCGCGGCCCAAAAGAGCGGGCCGAGCCATGGCCAGCGCGTGGCCGCCAGCTCGACCGCCTGTCGCGCGTAATCGGCCTGCTGCGCGATGGTCACCTGGCCCCACGGCGAGGCCCGGCCGGTCCAGCTTTCGGGCAGCGCGTTCCAGCCGAACGCCGTCGCCCAGAGCCGCTTGCGGCCGTCGCCATGTCGCACCATGACCTCGCGCAGGAGCTGCGCGCGGGCGAAATTGAATGCCGCGGGGTCGGCCGGCGCGGTGGCCGGCGCGGAGAAGCCATAGGGCTGGGCCGCCGCCGCATCGAACCACGGCCGGCCGCCCGCGCGATAGAGCGCATCCAGAAAAGCCACGTCGCTCATGTTGGCGCCGCCGGGCTCCGTGTTCGGCGCCAGGGCCGCCAGGACGATCTGCGCGTCGGGGTCGGCGCTGCGGATCTGCAGCGCGGCTTCGCGCAACAGGCCCAGGTAATCCTCCGGCGCGACCGGCCGCCGGCCCCAGTGCGGCGCGATGTTCGGCTCGTGCCAGATCTGGTATGCGTCCACCAGGAGGCCGTAGCGCCGGGCCACGGCCGCGGCAAACGCGCCGAAGTCCCTGCGCTCTTGCGGCGGCGCGAGCGGGTTGTCGGCGTCGCCGGCGCGCCGCGCCCATGCGGGCGAGCCGTTCAACACGACCAGCGGCTTCAGATCGGGGTATGCCGACAACAGAGCGAACAGCCGATCGGGCAGGGCCCAATCGAAGCGGCCCGGCGCCGGCTCGACCTGGTCCCAGGGGATGACGAAGCGCACCCAGCGCACGCCGCCCGCGGCCAACGCGGCCAGCCGGCCCGGCAACGCCTCATCGGCCAGCTCGCCGGCCTCCAGGTTGACGCCGAGCGCGCCGGCCAGCTCGCTCGCCCCGGCGTAGGCCGGCCGGGCCGCCGACCGTTCGCTGCGCCACAGGATCAGCGCGGACGCCAGAAGGAGCACCACGGCCGCGGGCAAGCCGATCGCAAGCCCGCGGCGGACAAGAGCAGTCCAATGCATGGCGCAATAGTACCACGAGCGAGGGAGTTGCGCAATCTACGAGGTCAGATCGGCCGAATGATGCATCACTCGACGTGGTGCGGATCGAGCGCGTCGCGCAGGCCATCGCCGATGTAGTTCACCGAGATCACCGTAAGGAAGATGAAGAGCCCCGGGAAGATGGCCGTCCACGGCGCGTAGTCGAGCTCGGACTGGGCGTGCTGGAGCATGTTGCCCCAGGTGGGCGTGGGCGGCTGCACGCCGAAGCCCAGATAGCTCAGGCCCGATTCGGTGATGATCGCCGCGCCCACCCGCAACGTCGCGGCCACGATGATCGGGCTCATGGCGTTCGGCAGGATGTGGCGCAGCATGATGCGCAGGTTGGCCGCGCCCACCATCTGGGCGGCCGTGACGAAATCGCGCTTGCGGAGCGACAGGAACGACGCGCGCACCAGCCGCGCCACGCCCATCCACGAGGTGGCCGCCACCACCAGGATGATCGGTGCGATGCCCGCCTTCAGGCCGGGCACCACTCCCGCGCGCAGGAGCTGCGTCAACAGGATGGCGATGAAGAGGGTCGGCATCGTGAGCATGATGTCGGCCAGGCGCATCAACACGTTGTCGAGTACGCCGCCGTAGTACCCCGCCACCGACCCGATCACCGTGCCGATGGTGATCGCCAGCAACATGGCCAACAGGCCGATCGCGAGGGAGACGCGGCCGCCGGCCATGGCGCGCACGAACATGTCGCGGCCGAGGCCATCGGTGCCCATCGGGTGCTGCAACGAGGGCGGCAGATATTGATCCAGGATGCTCGTCTTGCCCGGATCGTAGCGGGTCGCCATGGGCACGAAGATGGCGCCCAGGATGAGCAGCGAGAGCACGACCGAGCCGAGCAAGGCGAGCCGGTGGCGCCGGAAATGGCGCCACGCGAGCGAAAGCAGGGTTTCGGGCGGCCGGGATTCGGCACCGTTGAGCAAGGATCGGGCGGCAACAGGATGAGCAGCCATCAGTCGAAACGGATCCTGGGGTCAAGAAATGCGTAGGCCACGTCGGCCACCAGGTTGAAGAAGATGATCAACATCGCGCTGAACATCAAGATCCCCATCAGCACCGGATAATCTCCCCGTTCGGCGTGCAGGAAGAAGAGCCGGCCCATGCCGGGCCACGAGAAGATCGTCTCGGTGAAGAGCGCGCCGTTGAACAGCCCGGGCATTTCCAGGGCGATGATCGTCACGACCGGGATCGCGGCGTTCTTGAACGCGTGGCGCAGGATGACCGCGCGCTCCTTGAGGCCCTTGGCGCGGGCGGTGCGGATGTAGTCTTGCCGCAGCACATCGAGCATCCCCGCGCGCATGTAACGCACGTGTTGCGCGAGCTGGAAGACCGCCAACATGGTCACCGGCAACACCAGATGCCAGATGCGATCCACCAGCGGCGGCGGCGCGTATTCGCCCAGCGTGACCATTCCCCCGCCCGGAAAGAGCGGCAAAGGCGGCGGATGCGGGAACCACGCCGACCCGGCCCAGGGGTTCTGGAGATTGACGGAGAAGACGATGATCAGGATCAGGCCGAACCAGAAGATCGGGATGGATTGCCCCATGAACGCGATCGTCGTGGCGATGTGATCGAAGAGCGAATACTGGCGCACGGCCGAGATCATGCCGATGGGAATCGAGATGAGCAGCGCCAGGATGAACGCGATGCCGGAAAGCAGCAGCGTGTTCGGCAGCCGATCGGCGATCTCGGTCAACACGGGCCGATGGGTGATCATGGATTCGCCCCAATCGCCCCGGATGGTGTGGCTGAGCCACTTCCAGTACTTCACCGGCAGCGGATCGCGCAGGCCATACTCTTGTTCCAGGCGCAACAGGTCCTCGGGCGAGATGTTCGGATTGTTCTGCATCGCGGCCAGCGGGTTGTTCGGCATGATCTGAATCAGCGCGAACACCAGCACGCTGATCACGAAGAGCAGCGGAATAGCCTGCAGGAGACGGCGGATGATGTAGCGGGTCATGGCAGCTCATGGGTATTAGGGATTAGGGATTAGGGATTAGGGATCGGGATTGGGAATAGGAAGAGTCGGAAATTCCCAATCCCTAATCCCTAATCCCCCACCACCTACTCTATCCCCCTTGTTACTTCACCCAGATGTCCCAGGCATTCCACATCGGGCCGCCCCAGGGGGTGGGGATCCAGCCCTGGACGCGGGTGTTGAACGACTGGAGGTTGAAGCGCTGATAGAGGTAGATGTGGCTGGCGCCCTCGACGATGCGCGCCGCGGCCTGGCAATAAAGCGTCTTCCGCTGCGGCCAATCGGGGATGCTGCCGGCCTGCTCGATCAGCTTATCCGTCTCCGGATCGTTCCAGCGGCTATAGTTGATGCCGCCCTGGTTCTCCGGCGACGGGATAGACTTGCTGTGGAAGTAGTTGTACATCTGGCTATGCGGGTCGATCGCGGCGTTGGTCGTGTACATGATGATGTCGAAGTTGCCCTTCTTGCGCGGGCTGTTGTTGGCCCACGAGCCGATGAGCAACGACGACGGCTGGTTCTCGATGTAGAACTCGATGCCGATGGCCTTCATGTTCTCGACGATCAACACCTGCGAGTTCTCGCGCAGCTTGTTGCCCGTGGTCGTCTGATACTTCAGGCGCAACTTCTGGCCATCCTTCTCGCGGATGCCGTCGGCGCCCACCTTCCAGCCGGCCTCATCCAGGAGCGCCTTCGCCTTGGCCGGATCGTAGGGGAACGGCTTGACCTCGGTGCAGTTGTACGGATCCACGTTCAGCTCGCCGGTGCCCGGGAGCGCCTTGCCGAAGAGCAGCTTGTCTATGATGGTCTGCTTATCAATGCCGTACGCGATGGCCTGGCGCACGCGCAGATCGCCCAGGATCGGATGCGGCGTCTTGTTGTCGGCCGGATCGCCCGGCTTGACCAGGTTGAGGATCAGGCGCTCGCCGCCGGCCTGGGGCGCGGAGAAGAGCTTGACGTTCGGCATCTTCTCGAGCTCGGGGATGTCGGCCTCGGTGTTGTTCCACATGATGTCCGCTTCGCCGTTCTTCATCAGTTGCTTGGCGACCTCGGACGAGGGCACGATGCGCACGATCACCTTGTCGAGATACGGCTTGCCGGGCATCCAGTAGTTCTCGTTGCGCACCAGGGTGATGTGATCGCCGGTGACGAACTCGGTGACCTTGAAGGGCCCGGTGCCGATGGGCGCGCGGTTGAACGCCCACGTCTTCAGCTCTTCCGGCTTGCCGGCCGTGCGCGGCAACGGCAGGCCGATGCCCGAGAAGAGGCGGATCCAGTCGGCCCGGAAGTTCTTGAACTTGATCACCGCGGTGTTGGGATCGGGGCATTCGATGGTGTCAATGTCCTTGAAGCTGCCCGCGTCCAGGGCGCCGTTGTTCGGCGTCATGATGACTTTCCAGGTGAAGACCAGGTCTTCGCAGGTGAAGTCGGTGCCGTCATGCCACTTGGCCTTGCGCAGCTTGTACGTGATCGTCTTGCCGTCGGCGCTGACGCCGCCGTTCTGCGTGGTCGGCACTTCGGTGGCGAGCAACGGATAGCGCTCGCCCTTCTCGTTCACGCCGGTCAGCGGTTCGAGCGCCAGGCCGCTGACGTGATCCACGACCGTTTGCGTGCTCAGCTCGGGATTCAGATGTTCCGGCTCCTGCCACACCACCATGGTCAGGGTGCCGCCTCGCTTGGGTTCGCCGGCGGCCGGTGCCGCGGTCGGCTTGGGTGCTTCGGTGGCCTTGGGCGCTTCAGCAGCTTTGGGCGCCTCGGTGGCCTTGGGTGCCTCGGCGGGCGCCTTGGCGGCCGGCGCCGGAGCCGGCGTGGCCGGCGCGCAGGCGCTCAAGATCAGCGCCAGCGCGGCCACCAACGATACGATCAGGAACAACTTGTGCGAACGACGCATGTTCATGGCCTCCTCCCTTTCTGGGCTGTTGAATGGTATCTTTCGGGGGCGCCGGTCGCAGACCGGCTGCAAGCTCGCTCAATCGCACCGGCCAATGCATCACCTCCTTTCCCGCGCCGCGGCGAGCTCGGCCTTCGCCGCGTGCACCAACGCCGGATTGGCCAACAGGTCAATCGCCGTCATCGCCATCGCCTTGGCCGCGTTGATCAGGCCCGCGTGGCCGGCGGGCGAAACGGCCGCCTCGCGGAACTCGATCGTGTGGCCGGCCGTATCGGGCGGAGCGATGGTGATATAGGGATGGATCGCGGGCACGACCTGGCTGACGTTGCCGAAGTCGGTGGAGCCCATGCGCTCGTTGGGCATGGCATCGCGCACCTCGACGCCGATGGCCCGCCAGTTATCGGCAAAGAGGCGGCCCAGCACCGCGTTCGGGATCATGGCCGCGTAGCCGGGTTTGAACGTCCAGTTGAGCTGGGCGCCCGTGGCGATCGCGGCCGCCTCGGCGCACTGGACGACCCGCCGCAAGACCTCTTCGGCGTAGGACTGGGTGGCCGCGCGCACGCTGAACACCGCCTCGGCGTGATCGGGGATGATGTTCACGGCCGTGCCGCCGTGGGTGATGATGCCGTGCACGCGCGCGTCCGATTTCAGGTGCAGCCGGAGCGCGTTGACGTTGTTAAAGGTGAGGATGATCGCTTCGAGCGCGTTGATGCCGTCTTCGGGCGCGGCGGCCGCATGCGAGGCCTTGCCCGTGAACTGGATGTTCAGTCGGATCGAGGCGAGAGAGCCGCGGTTCACCAGGGTGTAGGTGGCCGGGTGCACCATCATCGCCGCGTCCACATCGGCGAAGACCCCCTGCTCCACCAGGATCACCTTGCCGCCGCCGCCTTCCTCGGCCGGCGCGCCCACCACGACCACCCGGCCCTTCAGTTCGTCCATCACCGCCCGCAGGGCTACGCCGGCCGCGATGGCCGCGGTGCCGATGATGTTGTGGCCGCACGCATGGCCGATCTCGGGCAAGGCATCGTACTCGGCCACCAGGGCCACGGTCGGCCCGGCCGCGGGGTCGCCGATCTCGGCCCGGAAGGCGGTCTCCAGGCCGGCTATCCCGCGCTGGACGGTGTAACCGTGTTGCTCCAATGTGTTGCTCAGGAGCGCGGCCGATTCGAACTCGCGGAATGCGAGTTCGGGATGGCTGTGGATCGTCGTGCTGATGCGGATGAATTCATCGCGCAGCTCGTCAATGACGGAAAGCGCTCGTGCTTTCAACGCTGTTGTATCAGGCATAATGCACACTCAGGGGAGATGATGAGTCAGGCGGGCAGATTCTAGCATGGGACCCGCGAGGTGTCAAATGGCCGCCGCGGCAAACCGTCCGTAGGTTTGCCTTGCGTAGGACGAACTTAAGTTCGTCCTACGTAGGGCGAACTTAAGTTCGCCGTACAGAACGCGCGGCCCACGCGGCGCGCGCCTCGGCCGCGATGCTCAGCGAGCCGGTGAGGCACACGGCCTCGCCGAAGGCCAGCGCCTGCTCCAGCGCCGCGGGCACGGCGTCCACCACCCGCGCGTCCGCGCCCAGGCGCCGGGCAATCCCGGCCAGGAGCTCGGGGTCGGTCGCCCGGCCGGATTGCGAGCGCGTCACCAGCAGATGCGCCGCCGCGGGGATCAGCTCGCGCAGGATGGCGGCATGATCCTTGTCGGACAGGGTGCCGACGACGAAGGTCCAGCGCCGGCCGGGGAACCACTCCTCCAACATCGCCACCAGCTTGCGCGCCGAATCGCCGTTATGCGCGCCGTCGGCGATCACCAGTGGATCGCGCGCCAGTACCTCGCCCCGACCCGGCCAGTGGACGGCCCGCAAACCATCGGCCGCGGCCTCGACCGTCACCGCCAGGCCGGCGGCCGCGGCCTGAACCACCGCCGCGAGTGCGCACGTCGCGTTGACGATCTGGTGCCGGCCGATGAGCGGCAGATCGAAGCGCAGCCACTCGCCGGCCCGCCAGCCGACGGCCGCGACCCCGGCCGGCACCCCGACCGGACAGCGCACCTCGAACGACTGCCCTTGCTCGTGGATGGGGCCCGGCCGCGCCTCCCATTCCCGGCCGACCAGGGCCAGCGTCGCGTGGCGCTCCGCGCACACGCGCTCGATCACGGCCAACGCCTCGGCCTCCTGCGGCGCGCAGACGACCGGCACGTGCGGCTTGATGATGCCCGCCTTCTCGAACGCGATCTGCGCCAACGTGTCGCCCAGCCACGCCGTATGTTCGTAGCTGAGCGAGGTGATGACACTCACCAGCGGGGTAATCACGTTCGTCGCGTCGAGCCGGCCGCCCAGGCCTACCTCGATCACCGCCACGTCAACGCGCCGGCGGGCGTAATGCAAGAACGCCAGGGCCGTGATCAGCTCGAACCAGGTGATGCCCGGCACCGTTTCGGCATGGGGCAACAGCTCGTCCACCAGGCCGGCGAACTCCTCCTCGGAGATGGCCGCGCCGGCCACCTGGATCCGTTCGCCGAAGGAGTGCAGATGCGGGGAGATGTAGAGCCCCGTGCGATGGCCGCCGCGGCGCAATATGGCCTCGATCATCGCCGCGGTCGAACCTTTGCCCTTCGAGCCGGCGATGTGGATGGACGGATAGGCCCGGTGGGGATCGCCCAGCCGGGCCAGAAGCGCCCGCATGCGGCCGAGCTCGAAGGTGCCGGGCGCATAGGACACGGAGCGATTGATCTCGTAGTTGGCGAAGCGCTCCAGGCGCGCCAGGCTTTGCTCGTAAGTGGGCATCAACGCGTCGTTCCCGTCACAGCCGAAAATGAACGCCGTGGCCCCCTTGCGCCGGGTGATTCAACAGCCACATCTGGCTGTCAATGGCCGGCTCGCCGGGCGCCGGCCGGCGACGAACGTAGGTGCCATCGGGCTGGAGGACGCGGGCGCTGGTGTTGTTGTGCAGCTCCACCTCCAGGATGGCGCCGCGGATATAGGCCCGGATGGCCGGATCCTTGATCGGGAAGATGACCTCGACGCGGCGATCCAGGTTGCGCGGCATCAGGTCGGCGCTCCCCAGATACACCTCGGGCTCGCCGCCGTTCTCGAAGTAGTAAATGCGGCTGTGCTCCAGGAAACGGCCCACGATGCTGATCACCCGGATGTTCTCGCTGACGCCCGGGACGCCCGGCCGCAGGCAACAGATGCCGCGCACGATCAGGTCGATCTGCACGCCGGCCTGCGACGCCTGGTAGAGCTTGCGGATCAGCCGATCGTCCACCAGCGCGTTCAGCTTGAAGATGAGCCGGCCCCCGCGACCCGCAAGCTGATGCGCGATCTCGCGCTCGATCAGGTCTTCGATCCGCTCGCGCATCCCGCGCGGGGCCACCACCAGGCTGCGATAGTACGTTTGTCGGGAATAGCCCGTCAAGGTGTTGAAGAGCTCGGTCGCATCCGCGCCCATGTCGGGATCGCAGGTCAACAGGCCCAGGTCGGTGTAGATGCCGGCCGTCACCGGGTTGTAGTTGCCCGTCGCCAGGTGCAGATAGCGGCGCAGGCCGTGCGGCTCTTTGCGCACGACCAGCGTGATCTTGCTGTGCGTCTTCAGGCCCACCAGACCATAGACCACATGCACCCCTTCGGCTTCCAACGCGCGCGCCCAGCCGATGTTGCTCTCCTCGTCGAAGCGCGCCTTGAGCTCCACCAGCACCGCCACCTGCTTGCCGTTGCGCTGCGCCTCGAGCAGCGCGTCTACCACCGGCGAGTTGCGCCCCACCCGGTAGAGGGTCTGCTTGATCGCCAGTACATCGGGGTCGGTGGCGGCCGCTTTGATGAAGTCGAGCACCGGGCCAAACGAATCGTATGGATGATGCAACAGGATATCTTGCCGGCGGATGGCCGCGAAGATGTCCTCCGGGCTCTTCAAGTCGCGCAACATGGGCGGCACGGCCGGCACAAAGGGCGGATCGCGCAGCTCAGGATGGTTGAGCCGCGCCAGCTCCCACAGGCTGCTCATGCCGAGCGGCGGCTGGAGCGGATAGATGTCATCTTCGGAGGCCTGGAGGTTCTCGCGCAGCAGTTCCACCATGTGGGCCGGCATGGCCGCCTCGACCCCCAGGCGCACCACCGGCCCGAACTGGCGCAGCCGCAGGCCCTGTTCGATCGTCTCCAACAGATCGGGCGCCTCATCCTCCTGGATCTCCAGGTCGGCGTCGCGCAACACCCGGAAGCTGTACGATTCCACCACCTCGTAGCCCGGGAAAAGGGTGTCCAGGTTGCCGGCGATCACATCTTCGAGCCAGACGAAGCGCCGGCCGTCTTCCAATGGGATCAGCCGCGGGAGCGAGGTGGGCACCTTGATGCGACTGAAGTGCTCTTCCCCCCTGTCATCGCGCACGATCACGGCCAGGTTCAGGCTGAGGTTCGAGATGTGAGGAAAGGGCCGGCCCGGATCGAAGGCAAGCGGCGTCAGGACCGGCAGGATCTCGGTCTGGAAGTAAGCGCGCAGGCGGTCGCAATCGGCATCGTCCAGATCGCGGTAGCGCTCGATGCGGATGCCGTTGGCTGCCAGCTCCGGCAGGATCTCCTCGTAAAAAACGCGACGCTGCTCCTGCATCATCGGCAGGACCAGGCTGCGGATGCGCTGAAGCTGCTGGGCCGGCGTCATGCCGTCGGGCGGCACGTTGACCACCCCGGCCGCGATCTGATCCTTCAAGCCCGACACGCGGATCATGAAGAACTCGTCGAGGTTCGAGCTGAAGATCGCCAGGAACTTGACCCGCTCCAGCAGTGGATGGCGCGGGTCCTGCGCCTCTTCTAACACACGACGGTTGAACTCGATCCAGCTCAGCTCCCGGTTGAAATAGAGGGACGGATCTTTGAGGTTGATCTCAGCCGGCGGCGCCTCGAAAGCCAACGGCGCCTTTGCCGATGTCAAGGTCTCCACGCTAGCCAATGCTTACCTCCAGTTTTCGGACTTCACGCGCCGGAGCGACTGGCAGGGGCGTAGGGCCCATGCGCTCCCGGCGGTGCGTCCGCGTATGGCGGTTAGAATTGGCTAATTGTAACTCATAGTGCGCAAGACTGACAAATGAGCAAAGGCGCCCGACCAGCAGCGTATACTACCCGTGATCAGTAATGACGTTCGGCGATCCGTCCAGGATCGCCAGCGCGGCTCGATCGCGCAGGAGGTCGTCCGCGGCCAGGTAGTTGACGAGCTCGCGCAGGAGCGCGTGCAACTGCCGGGCCTTCTCCGCGCCCAGGTTGGCCAGAGCTTGCGCGAGGGAATCCGCTTCGGATGCCTCTACGACCCGCGCCACCGCCTGGGCGCCGGCATCGGTTAACAGCAACGGGACGCGGCGACGGTCTCGAGGATCGGTGCCGCGCTGCACGAGTCCCTTTCGCTCCAGCGTGTCCACCACCGGCACCAGGGTCGCCGGCGCCAACATGAGCCGGCCGCTCAGCTCGCTGATGGTGGCGCTCTCCTGGCTCAGCAGGCGCATGACCCCGAACTGCGGCCCGCTGATGCCGGCGCCGCTGGCTTCCAGACGACGGTCCAGGTCGCGCATGATGCACTTGCTGATCAGCGCGATCAGCGTGCGGATCTCCTCGGCGCGGCCGCCGAACTCGTCATCCGGGCCGGCCGGAGCGGCCAAAGGTTGCATCACTGACCACCCTGCCCCTGGCCGGCGGCCGCGCCCGGACCGCCAAAGCGGCCGCCGCCGAGCTGGATCATGTTCGCCTCCAGCGAGCCATCGGCCGCCCGGGTCCCCTGCACGACCACCCGATCGCCCACCTTGATGTCGGCCGGCGAGCCGGCGACGGTCTTCTCGACCTGTGTCTTGTCGGTCAACTTGACCTTAGTGACCGATGTGGCCGTGCTGATCTCGAGCTCGTTGCCGCTGATGGACTTCACCTGGCCGGCCGTGAAGTTGCCCGCCATCCCGGCCTGGCCCGCGCGGCCGGTCGCGTTTGCGCCGGGGGCCGCCGCGCCGCCCTGCGGCAGGTTCCCCGCGCCGATCCCGCGCGCTTGCAGGAACTCATTGCGCGCGGCAATGCCGGCCTTGATCCCTTCCTGCCGGCCCATGTTGTACGCCAACACCCCCGATGCGGTGGCCGCCGCGATCACGACCAGCGCGGCCAACAAGATCCATTTGATTGCTTTCACGCTGCTACCTCCACGAAATCACGCGTTCTTCCATCCCTTCGTAGCGGATCGGCGTGCCACCCAGCGCGCTGGCAGGCAAGAGCAAGCGCTGGTTGGAGCCGTCGGCGTTCATCACCCAGATCTCCCACCGGCCGTTGCGATCGGACAGGAACGCGATCTGCTTGCCGTCGGCCGACCAGGCCGGCGCGGCGTTGTTCCAGGAGCGCGGGGTCTGGCCCTTGAGCTGCTGATCAACCAGCACGGTCATGGGCGTCTGCGTCAACCGCACGCGGCCGGTGCCGTCCGCGTTCATGACATGCACCTCCCAATGATCCGTCTGCCGATAGCTGACAGCGATCTTGCTCCCGTCGGGCGAAAAGGTCGGGCTGTGATCCTGTGGATCGCCGGTCAGGGGCCATGTGTTGCCGTTCGTCATGTCCAGGTTGACCAACCCCCGATCGCCGACGTAGACCAGACGCCACGCGTTGCGCGGATCGAGGGTGGGCGCGAAGGAGATCACATCGCCCGGCAGATCCCGAAACTCGCCCGTGGCCACATCCACCGCGCGCAAGCGCCACCACGGCCGGGCGATCTTGAAGCAGATCAGATCGCCGCGGTATTCGATGTCGGTCGCTTCCGGCGGCAGGCTGAACTCCTTGGGCATGCACATCAGCCGGCTCAGCGAGACACCCCGCTGGATGTTGATCACGATCGTCTTGCCGTCGCTCGACCAGACAGGCGACTTGGGCTGCTGCACGTCGCCGTGCACCTTGCGCTCACCGGTGCCGTCCACGCCGATCACCCACAGGTCGCCCTTGACGCCCGTGCTGCTCCCCATCCAGCGCGTGAAGGCCACCCAGCGGCCGTCGGGCGAGAGGGCCGGGTCCATGCCGGTCGTCAGGTAGCGCAGGTTCGTCCCGTCGGCGTTCATGGCGTAGATCGGGCCGCCGCTGGAAGCCTGAAAGACGATGGTGTTGCCCCTGGCGGCGGTCGTCCAGGGCGCGGCGGCAACCTGGACGACCGGTACGCCGGCCACATCGCCGTTCACCGCGATATAGCCGCCGTGCACCCAGCCGGCGCGGCCATCGGCCAGTTTCACCTGCAACCAGATGCCGGCCGCGTCGCGGCCCGTCACCGCGCCGGCTTCGCCGGCGCGCAACACGTCCAGGATCGCGTAGTTCGTGCCCGGCCCCTGGCGCAGGTTGAGCGCGGCCACCGCCACGGCAAACGTCGGGCCGTCGGCCGCCAAAGCAGGCCCGGCCACCGCGAACAGCAGCAATGCAATTGCCGTCAGAGTCAAAAACGAACGAGCTGGCATTTTTTCCTCCCTCCATGCTTTAGACGTGCCAGGCACCTGGAAGGGTGCCTGGCACGTGAAGCGGCGCGGCCGCCCGCGACGCATCACCGCGCGCTCATTCATAGCGCAGCGCGTCGATCGG
>DAOTZV010000218.1:0-3168 GCA_034434235.1 Anaerolineae bacterium | reverse complement strand
GGGCGATCGTTCACGGTCAGCGCGCCGAACAGCAGCATCAGATTCGGCGTGGCGGTCACGCGGCACGGCGCCGCCTGATCCGCGGGCGTCCCGGGTCGCGCATCGGTCGCGAGGGCCACGGCCGCGGACGGGTAGGTCAGCGTCGCGGCCCGAGTGGCGTAGATGCGATAGCCCTGGCCCGGCGCCATCTGCTTCAGGGTGCTGAAGGTGGGATAACGGACGTCGTAGAACTGGCCGCCGGCGCCGAGCACGCGCTGATAGCTGCCGGCCAGGCTGCTCAGCGCGACGGTCACGGGCAGGGCGGTCTGCGGCAGGTAGCCGACCCAGTTCCAGCCGACCTGGAGGGGGATCGGCGTGCTGACCGCCAGCGGGCTGCCCTCGATCAACAGGTTGGCGCTGGCGACGCCATCCAGCCGCAGGTAGTAGCTGCGCGTGGCATGCAGTTCGGTCAGCGTCCTGAATTGCGGCGGGATGTCCGCGTCATAAATGCCTTCTGCGCCAAGCACGCGATCGTACTTGCCGTCAATGGAAGCGAGCACGGCCGCCAGCAGCGGCACGGGCGGCTCGACCCGGAAGGAGAGCAGGTTCCAGGCTTGCGGCAGGAGGATGCTCTGGCCCGAGAGCGGGACCGCCGTCAGATCGGTCCAGTGCTCCGCCGTGTCGTTGTGCCAGTAGAAGAGCGGGGTTGCCTGGGCCAGCGCGCCATCCACGCGGAAGGTCACCAGTTCGCCTTCCCGCATGCCGGGGATGGGCGGCGATGCGTTGGCATCCTCGCCGTAGATGGGCATGAAGCCGTATTGCCCGGCCGGGCTGCCGTCGGTCCCCACGACGTAGCAGCCGACGATGTCGCCCCGCGGGTTTTCCGCAGTGACGACCGTGCCGGCGGGCGCGGCCAGGCCGTTGACGGTCACGTTGCCCAACGCCAGGCTGAGGCTGGCGGTCTCACGCACGCGGCACGGCGAGGCGGTCAGCAGGGTCTCTTCTTCCAGGCTGATCTCGTTGACCGTGGCGCCGGCGCCGGCGTTGAGCACGACCACGCTCACCACGACGCTGCCATCGGCCGCATAGGCGGCCGGCGACAGGCGCACGGTGGCCGACATGACCGCGCCGGCGATCAGGTTGACCGTGGCCGGGGTATCCAATCCATCCACGCGCACGCGCTGGAGCAGCGGGTTGCCGGTCGCCTGCCAGAAGGTCAGGGCGATCTGGTACCGTTTGGCCGGGTCGAGCCGGTCGAAGCGATAGCGCAGCTCCGGGCCGGCCTGGTTCACGCGGGCGCTGCGGTAGGGCAGTGCATCGGGGATGGCGACGGTGTTGTCTTCGGCCAGGTAACCCCAGCCGCGCTGCGGCGTGTAGGCCAGATCGCCCGGTCCGCCGCTGTCGGCGTAGCGATAGTCTATCTCGCGCAGGCTGACCGCCGCGACCACCGCCCCGCGCTGGCTGCCCTCCTCGCCGACCACCGCGACCTGGATCTGGTGATCGCGATATGCGGCGGGATCGAGCCGGATCGAGAGGCGATGCTCGGCCTGGTCGCCCAGGCTCACCGGGCCGGCCACCGGCAGGTCATCCACCAGCACCCGCTCGACCCGCTGGAGGTTGTCGCACTCGTAGAGGATGATGTCCAGGTGGTAGAAGCGGCCGGGCTGCAGGTGATCGAAGCGATAGCCGACCCGGTTGCTCGGGTCGCGGCGCAAGGTCGGATCGGGCCGGCCGGGGCAGGTCACGACCGCGTCGGCCAGGCCCGTATCCACCGCGCCGTAGCCGAGGCCGGCCGTGTAGAGGGGATCGGCCGCGGGCGCGCCGCTATCCAGGACGACCGGCGCGCCGAAGCCGACGTAAACATCCAGCCAGGCGTCGTTGTTGCCCTCGTCGTATTCGTTCACCACGCCGGTGCGATCGGCGCGGGCGAAGAGGCGATAGGGTCCCGGCGCGGCCGGCGTCCAGGTGAAGGTCGCAGCCCGCGTGCCGCCGCCCGCGATGGACGCCACCGTGCGGTTGCCCAGGGCCGTCCCGCCGGCGTCCGGGTTGCCGTTGTAGAGGGTGGTCGTCTGGCTGCCGGCGGCCGTCTGGCCGGCGTTGCGCAGCGTGACCGTCACCGTGACCGGCTTGCCCGCGACCGGCTCGGCGTCCGAGAGCGCGATGGCCGGGATGCTCAGGTCGGGCCGGGTGCGGATGGTCAGGGTGGCGGTGGCCACGTTGTTGGTCTCGCTGAGCTCGGCGACGCGGTTGTACGGATCCACGACGACGCGCACGGGCACGTCGCCGGTGAAGCCGAGGGTGTTCCAGGGGATGCTGACGGAACTCAGGGAACTCGGGGGAACTGAGGGAATGAGCGCGCTGCCGATGTACCAGGGCGTCCCGCCGCCCCCCTGCCCCCCAACACTGGGGGGTGCGGCGAAGAAGCTGGCGGTCAACGGGCCCGTGTCGAGACTGCCGCCGTTGCGCAGCGTCGCGTTGACCGTGACCGCATCCCCTTCGGTCGGCGTCGCCGCGCTGAATGTGATGTCGGCCGCGGCGATGGTGGCGTCTGGCCGGTCGGCAGGGATAGCCACAAAGTCCCTCAAACCCAGCGGCAGGAAGGGAGCCACGTAGAAGCGGATGGGCACATCCGGCCCCCCTCCGTCTCCCCCCGAATTCGGGGGGAGGGAGGCCAGGTACGCATTGACCGCGGCGGCCAGGTTACCGGTGGCCAGGGTGGCCGGGTAGGCCGGCGAACCGGTGTAGGTCCAATCCACCGAGCCGTCCCCGCCCACATCCACGCCCACCGCCAGCGGGCCGGCGCCGTCGCTGACCGTGAAATTCAGGGTCGCCGTCTGGAAGGGCGGACGGCCGTCCGCCCCCACGCGCACGTACCGCATCGTGCTGCCGGTCGGCGTGACCTGCAGGTTGGTCAACAGCACCTGGCCGGCGCGATCGAGATAGACGCGCACCGGCACGTCGAGATAGCCTGTGGTGGGCGCGCCATTTCTGGCCCAGTAGGCGTTGAAGAAGGCCGCCAGGTTGGGGCTGGTGTATTCGCCGCCGTTGCCCACCGTGCCGTTCCACGAATCGCTGCCGGTGTTGCCCACGTCAAGCGCGAACCAGGCGTTGCTGGACAGGTCGCTGACCAGGGCCTGCAGCGTGACCGAGGTAAAGAGGCCGGCCGGCACGCGCAGGGTCGTGACCTGG
>DAOTZV010000217.1:0-24889 GCA_034434235.1 Anaerolineae bacterium | reverse complement strand
CATAAAACCGCCAAAGGCGCAATGTCGGGCGGCATCGTTGGTTGGGGCGACCGCGGTCGCGGCGGGCCTTGTGGGGCGACCGAGGTCGCGGCTAAGGAGCCTGCGGCCGGGCGTCGGCCTGCGCCGACGCGTGCACCCACGGAGGTGGGTGTCGTGGCGCCGACGCGCCCGTTAGCCGCGATTTCAATCGCCCCCCGGCCGGGCGTCGGCCTGCGCCGACGCGTGCACCCACGGAGGTGGGTGTCGTGGCGCCGGCGCGCCCGTTAGCCGCGATTTCAATCGCCCCCGGCCGGGCGTCGGCCTGCGCCGACGCGTGCACCCACGGAGGTGGGTGTCGCGGCGCCGGCGCGCCCGTTAGCCGCGATTTCAATCGCCCCCGGCCTACCTCATCTTACCGCAACTCCATCACATCGTACAGCGCGCCGAAGTCGAAGTATTCGTCCAACAGCGCGGAGAATCGTTCGACCTTCTGCGTTTGCTGGAAGCGGCTGCGATCGAAATAACCCTCGATCACCTGGACCGTTCCCAGCGTATCGAGGCTGGTCAACAGGATCGGCACGCACAGCTCCTCGGCCCGGTTGAGCACGTGCGGCGCGGGATAGAGATTGCCGGTCAGAATCAGACAGCGCGTCGACGTTTCGAGCGCGGCCAGTTGGATGTCGGTGCGGTCGCCGCCGGTGATCACGGCCTTGTTGGGCTTGCGGCGGAAATAGGTGAGAGCCGTGTCCGCGCCCATCGCGCCGACCAGAAAGCTCTCCACCAGCTCATCGGAGCATTCGCTTGCGCAGAGCAGTTCGGCGTTCAAGCCCTCGGCCAGCTCGCGCACGCTGGGCGCCGCCAGGAGCGGATCCTTGCGCAGCACGCCGAACACCTTCACGCCGTGCCGATTCAGGTAGGGAACGACCAGGTCCTGCACCTGTTCGAGCTGGGGCCGCGGCACTTCGTTGATCACCGTGCCGATCAGCGATTCCTTGAAATAGTTCTGGCCCGTCAGGATGCGATCCACCATCAGGCTCTCGTCCCACTTGACGACCATCAGCACCTGCGCGTTGACCAGGTCCACGACCCGCTTGGGCGGCAGGCCGGCAATGTAGCCCTCGCGCAGGCTGCGGCCGCCTTCGAGCACGAGCACATCGCGGTTCTCCGCCAGCCTGGCGAACGCCTCCAGCAGCTTCGGCTCGTAATCCACCTCGGGCCCGCGCAGTTGCTGGTTGAGCCGGGCCGGCGTCATGGCCACCGGACAGACGATCTCGAACGGCTCAGACATCTCCAGGATGCGCCTGGCGAAATTGACATCTTCGTCGAACGGAACCCCCTCGCGCACCTCGCAGTTCACGACCACCGGCTTCATATAGCCGGTCCGCAAGCCATCCTTGCGAAACCGCATGCTCAGCCCGACGGAGAGCGCCGACTTGCCGGAGAAGGTTTCGCCCGAAGTAATGTATAAAGCTTTCATGAGAACGCTCCTCAATGGTTTTCCTGAGTCATTAGCTTACTTCAATGCGAGCCGCATGTCAATACCCATGACGCCCCGGCCCTGCTCGAAGACCATCAACGGGTTGATGTCCAGCTCGACGATCTCCGGGAAATCGGTCACCAGTTGCGAAATGCGCAACAGGGTGTCCACGATGGCCGGCTGATCGGAGGGCTTTTCCCCGCGCACCCCGCGCAACAGCCGGTAGGAACGGATCTCGCCCAGCATCTCGGTCGCTTCCCGGCGGTCAATGGGCGCCACGCGGAACGTGACATCCTTGAGCGCCTCCACATAGATGCCGCCCAGGCCGAACATGATCAGGGGGCCGAACTGCGGGTCTCGGTTGACGCCGATGATCACCTCGCGGCCGCCCTTGACCATCTGTTGCACCTGGCAACCCCAGATGGTGGCGTCGGGCATGTAGCGCCGGCCGCGGTAGATCAGCAGATCGAAGGCATCGCGCACCTCGGACGCCGAGGTGATGTTGAGCTTGATGCCGCCGATGTCCGACTTGTGCAGGATGTCGGGCGAGGCGATCTTCATGACGACCGGATAGCCGATAGATTCGGCGAGCGCGACCGCCTCGTCGGCGGTGGCCGCCAGGCCGGCCTTGGGCAACGGGATGCCGTAGGCCTCCATCACCTCGCGGGCCTCGGCATCGCCGATCGTCACGCGGCCCTCGGCCCGCACGCGCGCGAAGAGCTGCGCCACCTTCTCCCGATCCACCGTCAGCGGCTCCACCGCCAGCGGCGGGGTATTCAGCCATTGGCGATAGTGCCACATCGCGGCGATGGCCGCGACGGCCCGCTCCGGCACCTGATAGTTGGGCACGTCGTAGGAGCGCAACACCTCGACCCCTTTGCGGATGCTCGCATCGCCCATGAACGCGCCGAACACCGGCTTGTCGTGTGCCTTGGAGAGCCGGCCCAACGCCTCGGCCGTTTGGGGGATCTGGGTCATCGTCTGCGGCGTCAGGACGACCAGCAAGGCATCCACGTTGGGGTCGGCCAACACGGCCTCGATGGCCAGCGCATAGCGGTCGGCCAGGGCGTCGCCCAAGACGTCCACCGGGTTGGCCACGCTTGCGGCGGCCGGAAGCTGCGCCTGCAGCTTCTGCTTGGTCTCGTTCGCCAGCGTGGCGAGTCGCAGGCCGGCCCGCTCCACCGCGTCCGATGCCATGATGCCCGGCCCGCCGGCGTTGGTGATGATGGCGATGGCGTCCCCCTTCAGCAGCGGCTGCCGGGCGAACGCGGTCGCAAAGTCGAACAGGTCTTGCACCGAACCGGCGCGGATGATGCCGCTCTGCTTGAACGCGGCGTCGTAGGCCGCTTCGGAGCCGGCCAGGGTGCCGGTATGCGAGGAGACCGCCTTTGAGCCGGCGCTGGTCGTGCCCGACTTGATGGCGATGATCGGCTTGTGGCGGGTGACCTGGCTGGCGGCCCGGATGAATTCGGGGCCGTTGGTGATCCCTTCCAGGTAGGCCATGATGGCGCGCGTCTCCGGGTCTTCGGCCCAGGCCTTCACCAGGTCGAGCTCGTTGATGTCGGCCTTGTTGCCGATGCTGTAGAAGCGCGAGAAGCCGATCCCCTGGCCCATCGCCATATCGAGGATCGAGGTGCACAGCGCGCCCGATTGCGACATGAACGCGATGCGGCCGCGCGCCGGCATGCCGGCCGCGAACGATGCATTGAGCCGACACACCGTGTCTATGATGCCGAGCACGTTCGGCCCGATCATGCGCATGCCGTAGCGATGGCAGGTCTCGATGAGCTGCTGTTCGAGCGCCTTGCCCTGCGGGCCGACCTCGCGGAAACCGGCCGTGATCACCACGGCCCCTTTGACCCCGCGCTGTCCGCACTGTTCCATCACGGCCGGAACGGCTTTGTTCGGCACCAGGATCACCGCCAGATCCACCGGATCGGGACATTCCAGCACCGATGGATACGCCTTCAAGCCCAGGATCTCCGACGCCGTCGGATTGACCGGGTAGACCGCACCCTGGTATCCGTACTGCACGATGTTGTGGAGCACCTGGTAGCCCAGCTTCTCCGGGCTGGTCGAGGCGCCGATCACGGCGACGCCTCTGGGTTCAGTGAACATTTCAAGCATAGCACCATCTTCCTGAGTTTGATCGAACAAGTACAAGTACAGTATCATCTTCCTGAGTTTGATCGAACAAGTACAAGTACAGTATCATCCTGATTGGGCCGCCGGTAAATGACGCAGGTCATGCCGCGACCGGATAGTTTGCTCGAAAATGCGGTCGGCGGTAAAATAGAAAAAACAATCCGACTATCGTAGGGCGAAATGAATTTCGCCCTACGGCCGATCAATGGTAGCCATGGACACCCATCTCGCCCGCTACTCCAGACAGATCATCTTCCCGCCCATCGGCGAAGAGGGCCAGCGCCGCCTGCTCGCGGCGCGGGTGACGATCATCGGCGTGGGCGCCACCGGCTCGGTGCTCGCGGACCGGCTGGCGCGCGCCGGCGTCGGCCATCTGCGGCTGGTGGATCGCGACTTCCTCGAGCTGAACAACCTCCAGCGCCAGCTCGTCTACGACGAGGAGGACGTGGCCGCCATGCTCCCGAAGGCCGTGGCGATGGCGCGCAAGTTGCGCCGCATCAACAGCACGATCGCGATCGAGGAGATCGTGGCCGACGTCAATCCGACCAACATCGCCGGCTTCATCGCCGATGCCGACGTCGTGCTGGACGGCACCGATAACTTCGCCACCCGCTATCTCATCAACGACGCCTGCGTCAAGCTCGGCAAGCCGTGGGTCTACACCGGCGTGATCGCCTCCTACGGCATGACCATGACGATCCGGCCGGGGGTGACCCCGTGTTTGCGTTGCGTCATGGGCGAGCTGCCGGCGCCCGGCACCGTGCCCACCTGCGATACGGCCGGCATCATCGGCCCGATCGTGAGCCTGATGGGCTCGATTGCGGTGGCCGAGGCGCTCAAGCTGTTGCTGGGCCGCGGCGCTCTGAACAGCGGCATGATCCATGTGGACCTGTGGGAGGATACCTTCGACAAGTTCGAGATCGGCGGCCCGCGGCCCGATTGCCCCACCTGCGGCAAGCGCGAATTCGCGTTTCTGAACGCCGAGGCCGGCACCCGACTGACGGTCCTGTGCGGCCGGGACGCGGTCCAGGTCAGCGTGGTGGGCGCGCCGACGCTCAACCTTTCGGCCCTGGCCGACCGCCTGCGCGAGGCGCAGGTCGGCGCGATCCAGGTCAACCCCTATCTGTTGCGCGCGGAGATAGACGGCTTCCAGTTCACCGTCTTTCCCGACGGCCGGGCGATCATCAAGGGCACGAACGACGAATCGGTCGCGGCCACGCTCTATGCGCGCTATATCGGGATGTGATCGTTGAGCATCGTCCTGACGGCTTTCCGGCCATCTCATCTCCCGGCGCTGGTCGCGTTCCTGAACCGCGTGCTGGCGGGGCATCGCCATTGGGCGGCGATCACCGAGGCGGACTTCGCGGAGCGCGTCCTGGAACAACCGGCCTTCGACCCGCAAGGGTTGATCCTGGCCTGGGACGCGGAACGGCAGGAGGTCGTCGGGGGGGTCCACGCGATCAAGCCGCCGGCTGTGCCGTTGTCGCAGATGCAAGAGCCGCGGCATCACATTGCCTGGCTGGCGGTGGCGCCGGAATACCGCGGCCGGCGGCTCGGCCAGCAGTTGTTGACCGCGGCCGAGAACTACCTGTACTATTGTCCGGTCTATTTCGCGGCCAAGACGACGCCCTTCTACGGCATCATCGAAAAGCTGTGGGTGCCGTGGTATGGCTCGACCGAGCGCATGGGGGTGAGCGCGCTCAACGACAAGGAGCTGGTGGACTGGTTGGCCCGGCGCAACTATCACCCCACGCACCCCGGCGACGTGAGCATGATCGCCACCCTCCATGGCCGCGAGCGGCCGGCCGATCCCGGCCTGGTCGAGCGCGGCCTGCGCGTGGCCATGATCAGCGAGAAGGAACCCTGGATCGGCGATGAACCCTTCTATCATCTGCGCGGCTGGGGACACAACGGCGGCCGCCAGTACCAGGGGCTCGTGGTGGCCGACGGCGACCGGGCCGTGGGCAGCGTCGTCTGGTATCCGTTGCCCGACGGTCAGACCGCCGCGCTTGCCTGGATCGGCCTCGAGCGCCGCTATCGCGGGTTGCGCTTCGGCTCCTACATGCTCGACCGCGCCCTGGTCGAGATGGCCCATCGCGGCTACCTGGCGGTCGAGGTCGAAGTCCACATGAAGGATAGCCCCGAGGCGTACGCCATGTTCCGGCATCGCGGCTTCCAGGTGATAGATTATTGGGTCAACCTGGTGAAGACCTGAATGCTGAAGAGGCCACAGCCGGTCGGGCTGTTCGAGTGACGCATATTTGACAGATGGCCCGGTTTGGGTATAATGCCAGCCAACCTGATACACGTCAACGCGTTGACCGGGACGAGTACGCGAGCGCAGAAGCGCCAGAAAATGCAGGTCACCGGCTGAGAGCCTGCTCCGCCGAAGCCCGCGGAAAACCACCCGGAAGCGAGCGCCTCAAATCATGTCGCAGAGTATGGCGCTCCGGTCGGCCCCGTTATCGGCTCAGAGATGATCGGCCAACGGCCCAGGACAGAGCGCCTGGAGGATCGGCCGGTCAACTTGGGTGGAACCGCGAGCCCTTCGCCCCAATGGCGAGGGGCTTTTTTTTATTATCCTGTGCGATGAGGTGATCCGATGCGAGTGCTGAAATTCGGTGGTACATCGGTAGGCGATGCGAAGGCCATTGCGCAGACCATCGCGATCGTGGCCGACCAGGTGAAGCAAGACCCGCAAACCGTCGTGGTGACTTCGGCCATGCGCGGGGTGACCGATCTCCTGATTGACTCGGCGAAGGCCGCGGCTGCCGGCGACCGGCAACGCTACCGCGAGGCGCGACAGGTGCTGATCGCCCGCCATCATGACGCGGCCGAGGCGCTGGTGGCCGACCTGGACGATCTCAACGAGCTCCAGATCCAGCTCGACGAGCGCGTGCGCGAGTTCGAGCGGCTCTGCATGGCGGTGGCCATCCTGGGCGAGCTGACCGATCGGGGGTTGGCGGTCATCTCCGGGTTGGGCGAACGGCTGATGGCGCCCCTGTTGGCCGCGGCGCTGCGCGGCCGGGGCGTGCCGGCCGAGTTCGTGGATGCCGGCGAGCTGATCGTGACCGACAATACCTACCTCTCCGGCAATCCGCTCATGGATGCCACGCGCATGCGGACGCGCGAGCGCCTTTTGCCGCTGTTGGCGCAGGGCCGCATCCCGGTCACGACCGGCTTCGTGGCGGCCACCGCGGAGGGCATCCCCACCGTGCTCGGCCGCGGCGGCTCCGACTATTCGGCCGCGATCCTGGCCGCGGCGCTCGACGCCGACGAGGTGCAGATCTGGACCGACGTGGACGGCGTGCTGACTGCCGATCCGCGCATCGTGCCCGAGGCGCGGCCGCTCCCCGAGCTGAGCTATGCCGAGGCCGCGGAGCTGGCCTATTTCGGCGCCAAGGTGCTTCATCCGAAGACCATGTTGCCGTGCATAGATCGCGGCATCCCCATCCGCGTGCTCAACACCTTCAACCCCACCTTCCCCGGCACGCGGGTCGTGGCGAAGACGGCGAACGGCGGGGTCGTCAAGGCGTTGACCGTGATCCGCGGGCTGGCGCTGGTGACGGTGGCCGGCCGGGGCATGATGGGCGTGCCGGGCATCGCCGCGCGTACCTTCGCGGCCGTGGCGGCCCAGGGCGCCAACGTCCTGATGATCTCGCAGGCTTCGTCCGAACAGAGCATCTGTTTCGTCGTCCCGGAAGGGGACGCCGCGCGGGTAGCGGCCGCGCTGGAAGCCGCGTTCGCCCACGAGATCCGCCATCGCGAGATAGACGGCGTGACCAGCGAGCGGAACATCGTCATCGTGGCGGTCGTCGGCGAAGGCATGCGGGGCACCCCCGGCATCGCGGCGCGGCTCTTCGGCGCGCTGGGCGAGAAACGGATCAACGTGATCGCCATTGCCCAGGGCTCGTCCGAGGCCAACATCTCGCTGGCGCTGGCCGCGCAGGATGCCGATGTCGCGGTGCGGCATATCCACAGCGCCTTCGATCTGGCCGGCAAGAGTCAGGCGTCCGTTTCCGCATGATTCGCAAGGGTGGTCCCATGAAACGCATCCCCCTCATCATCTTCGGCGCCGGCAAGGTGGGCCGGGCTCTGGTGCATCAGTTGATCGAGGCCGCGGAGCTGCATGCCCGGCGCGACGGCCTGGCGTTTCCCATCGTTGCCTGGTGCGACAGCGGCGGCGCGGTGGTCGCCGAGCGCGGCATCCCGGCGGAAGCCCTGCGCTCGCTCGTCGAGGCCAAGGCGGCCGGCACGCCGCTGGCCGCCACCGAGGCGGGCTATCATCAGGAAGATCCGGCCGCGATCGTGGACGTGGCGGGCGTGGACGGTTGCATCGTCGTGGATGTGACCGCCACCGACGCGACCGTGCCGGCGTTGGAGCTGGCGTTGCGCCGGGGCTACGCGGTCGCCACGGCCAATAAAGTGCCCCTCGTCGGCCCCCAGGCGACCTTCGATGCGTTGGTCGGCAGCGGTCGCTTCCGCTACGAGTCCACCGTGGGGTCGGCCGTGCCGGTGATCGAGGCGGCGCTCGGCCTGATGCGCGCGGCCGATCGCGTGCACCTCGTCCAGGGCGCGCTGAGCGGCACGCTCGGCTTCATCTGCACGGGCCTGCAGGCCGGCCAACCGCTCTCGGCGCTCGTCCACGAGGCGATGCGCCGCGGCTACACCGAGCCGGACCCGCGCATTGATCTGGCCGGCATGGATGTGGCGCGCAAGGCGCTCATCATCGCCCGCACGCTGGGCTGGCGGCTGGAGCTGAGCGACGTGGAGGTGCGCGGGCTGTTGCCGGTCGAGTACCTCGATCCGCTCCATCCCGAAAAGAGCGGCGCGCTCGCCGCATGGCTGGCGCGGCTGCCGGAGCTGGACGCCCATTTCGCGGCCGTGGTGGCCGGCGCGGCGGTCGAGGGCAGGGTGCTCCGCTACATCGCGGAACTCAAGGACGGCCGGGCGACCGTTGGCTTGCAGGCGGTGCCGGCCGATTCGGCCCTGGGCCAGCTCAAGGGCAACGATAACCTGGTGGCATTTCACACGCGCTACTATCCCGATACGCCGCTCGTGCTCCAGGGCCGCGGCGCGGGGGTAGATGCGGCCGCGGCCGGCGTCCATGCCGACATCGTCGCCCTGGCCGCGTGCCGGCGTTGATTTTTCGAGAAGACCAGAAGGAAGGGAGAGATGAGTCGTCAGAAGATTCGCGTGGGCATTTTGGGCGCAACGGGCGCCGTGGGCCAGCGCTTCGTCCAGTTGCTGGCCGACCATCCCTGGTTCGAGATCGCGGTGTTGACCGCGTCCGACCGCTCGGTCGGCAAGCGCTATGCGGACGCGGCGAAGTGGCTGCTGCGCGGCGGCATGCCGAAGGCGGTGGAAGACATGACGCTCGTGCCGACCGAGCCGGCCGCCATCGGCCCCGACGTGCGGCTGCTCTTCTCCGCGCTGCCGGGCAGTGCGGCCGGCGAGGTGGAGGCCGATCTGGCCGCGGCCGGCTTCGCGGTGTGCTCCAACGCCTCGGCGCACCGCATGGATCCCGACGTGCCGCTGTTGATCCCCGACGTCAATCCGGAGCACATCGCGCTCATCCCGGTTCAGCAGAAGGCACGGGGTTGGCGCGGGTTCATCGTCACCAATCCGAACTGCACGACGACCCATCTGGTCTGCGCGCTCAAGCCGCTGCACGACGCGTTCGGGTTGGCGGCGGTCAACGTCGTCTCGATGCAGGCGCTTTCCGGCGCGGGCTATCCGGGCGTGTCGGCGCTCGACATCCTGGACAACGTGATCCCGTTCATCCCCGGCGAGGAGGGCAAGCTCGAGTCCGAGCCGCAGAAGCTGCTGGGCGTCGTGGCCGATGGGACGATCGCCCCGGCCGATTTCGTCGTCTCCGCGCAGGCCAATCGGGTGGCGGTACGCAACGGCCATCTGGAGGCGGTTTCGGTCAAGCTCAAGCGCTCCGCGACCATTGCCGAGGTGGCGGCCGCGCTCACCGGCTATCGCGGTGAGCCGCAACGCCTGGGCCTCCCCAGCGCGCCCGATCCGGCCATCATCCTGCACACGGCCGACGACCGGCCGCAACCCCGGCTTGATCGGCTGGCCGGCGCCGGCATGGCGACGAGCGTGGGCCGCCTCCGGCCCGATCCCATCTTCGACTACAAGTTCATCGTGCTCGGCCACAACACGATCCGGGGCGCGGCCGGCGGCGCGATCTTGAACGCGGAGTTGTTGGTGAGCCGGGGGGTGGTGGCGTAAGACGTAAAACGTAAAACGTAAAACGTGAAACGTGAGATATGTGAGTGTTTCGATGGCAATCGAGTCTTCTCTTTATGAAGTGGTCGGGGATCTGGTGGTGTTCCGCAATTTGAGTCCGGTGGATCCGCAGATCCCGGGGTACGATCAGGCCTGGGCCGCGATGGGGATGCCCGGTCCCCAGCGGCCGCGCAAGCAGGATCTGGCCTTTGCACAGGTGTTGGCGTGGTTCCTGCGCCGCGGCCGGGCACTCGACGGCAGCCGGGCCGAATTGGCCGAGCTGGTCTACCTGGGCGACACCGCGCTGGCCGACGGCAACGCGTTTCGCAACGTGCGCGCGGCCGGCGGCTGGCGCGGGTGGGCCTTCATCGCCGCGGAACGCGATGAGACCCTGGCCGTGGACATCAAGGATGGCATCTTCTTCGCCAACCGCTGGAGCGCCCTGGCCGAGTTCGCCGGCTGGCTGCTGGACGAGGGCGCGGCGCTGGACGAGCGGACGGCCGTCATCGTGGACATTGACAAGACCGCGCTGGGCGCGCGCGGCCGCAACGACGCGGCCATTGATCGGGCGCGGATGGCCGCCATCGAGGCCACTGTGGCCGACGCGCTGGGGCCGGCGTTCGACCAGGCCGCGTTCCGCCGGGCCTACGCGGCGATCATCCCGCCGAAGTACCACTCTTTCACGGCCGACAATCAGGATTACGTCGCGTACATCTGTCTGATGATCGGCGCCGGCATCATCACCCTGGAGGAGTTATTGCGCCAGGTCGAAACGGCCGGCCTCACGTGTTTCACCGACTTCATCGCGCAGGTGGATGCCCGACAAGACGCGCTCCCCGGCGCGGGGCTGCGCGCGCTCCATCGCGAGATCTACGCGCGGGTGCTCGCGGGCGACGCCACGCCGTTCAAGGCGTTCCGGCGCCGCGAATATCTCGAGACGGTAAGCCGGATGGGCCATCTGCCCGCCGACGCGCCGCTCGGCCGGCGCCTGGTCGAAGAGATCTGTCTGACGCGCGAGGTGTTCGATTTCGCGGCCTGGTTGCGCAGCCGCGGATGCCTGTTGATGGCCGTCTCGGACAAGCCCGACGAGGCGAGCCTGCCGACGCCGGAGCTGGTAGCGCAGGGCTATCTGCCGCTCCACCGCACGAAGACGCACGTCGTGGGGCAGTCGCTGGTTGGGTTGTTGCCATAGGCGCAGCCCCTTGCTCGACGCCGACGCCCGGACGGCGATCAACAGGTCCACATCCGAGAGCAAAAATCCGGCTTACAGGAACGCGCCGGGGTTGAAGAGCCGCTGCGGATCCCACTTTGCCTTGAGCCCGTGCATCAGGTCCAGGCCCTCGGGCACATAGCCCCAGGGATCCGGGGCCTGATCGGCCGCGGGAAGCGCCGAACTGCCCAGGACCACCGCGTAGCCGGCCATGGCCAACGCGGCGCGGCGCAGCGGCTCTACCGCCGCGTTGCGGGTGTAGAGCAACCCGTTGGCGATGTCGGCCACGAAGGTTGCCGATTCCAGCGCGGGCGCGACCTCCACGATCAGCCGCGCCAGGTCTTTGACCGCCACGCCGGCCCGCATGACGGTCCCCTCCCCGGCCGCGGCCAGGAACTCGGCCCAGACTTCGCTGCCCGACGGCGCGTCCAGTGGGGATAACCCGCCGGCGCCGGCCGCCTGCAACACCGCGCGGGCCTGCGCCAGCTCGGCCGCCACGTCCTCGGGCATCCCCTCGGCGGTGTAGATCAGCGCGTAGGGCGCCGACGTGGTGGGGAGGGAGCATCCCTTGCACAACACCAGCGCCGAGGCCACCAGGCAGACGCGCAAGAGCTGCGCGCCCCAGGTCAGGCCCTGGGCCAACGTCTCGACCGGCACGATCAGGCTGGCGCGCGCCCGCGGCAACGGCGCCAGCTTCAAAGTCACATCCGCCAACAGCCCCAGCGCGCCGTGAGAGCCGACGAACAGCTTCGGCAGGTCGTAGCCCGCCACGTTCTTCACCACCGGCCGGCCGGCCCGGATCACGCGGCCGTCGGGCAAAACGACGGTAGCTGCCAGCACCAGGTCGCGCACCGCGCCGTAGCGCATGCGCAGCGGCCCGTTGAAGCTGGTTGCCGCGATGCCGCCCAGGGTGGAGCCGGGCCACGGCGAAACGAGCGGCACCCACATCTTGTCGCGCGCCAGTTCAGCCTGCAACTCCGAGAGGGGCGTGCCCGCGCCAACCGTCACATACAGGTCGTCCAGGGAGTACGATCGGATGCCGCGCAACCCGGTTGTCGAGAGGGTGTTGGGAACCGCCGGCAGGTTGGCCGATTTGGTTCCCCCGCCTCGCACGCGGACAGGCTGGCCGTCGGCGATGCAGGCGCGGATGAAGTCAGCGGCATCGTGCGGACTGCGTGCAAGGTATTGGGTATTGGGGATTGGGGATTGGGGATTGCGCCTTTCGCTGATTTGCCGATTTGCTGATTTGCCGGTTCCTTCGTTCGGCAAGATTTTCCCCGGGTTCAGCAGGTTGTCGGGATCGAAGACCTCTTTGATCTCCCGCATGACGGCCAGCTCGTCGGCGTTGTACATCAGGGGCATGAACTGGCGCTTCTCGCTGCCCACCCCGTGTTCACCGGTGATGCTGCCGTTCTGGTCGGCGCAGAACTTCATGAACGCCTCGCCCACGCGCATGACCCGCGCCAGCAGCGCCTTGTCTTGGGGGTCGGGGATCAGGATGAAGGGATGCAGGTTGCCGTCGCCGGCGTGGAAGACATAGCCCACCCGCAGCCCCTCGGCCTCGCACAGCCGGTTGACCTCGGCCAGGGTCTCGGCGAGCCTGGAGCGGGGCACGGTGCCGTCCACCAGGTAGTAGGCCGGTGCCAGACGCGCCATGGCGCCGGCTGCGCTCTTGCGGCCATACCAGATCTTGTCCCGTTCCTCGGCCGACTGGGCGATGCGCAGGTTGCGGGCTTCGTGCTCGCGCAAGATGGCCGCGATCTCCTCGATCTGCGGGCCCACGCTTTCGGGATAGCCGTCGGCCTCGATGATCAGCGCCGCGCCGGCCTCCACCGGCAGCCCGGCGTGCGCGAAGTCCTCGATGATGCGCATGATCTTCTGGTCCATCATCTCCATAGTGGCCGGCACCAGCCCGCGGGCGATCACCGCCGAGACCGCCCGGCCGGCGGCCTCCACCGAGTCAAAGGAGGCCATCATCGTCTTGATCGCCAGGGTGTTGCGCAACAGCCGGGCGCTGGCCTGGGTGATCAGCCCCAGCGTGCCCTCGCTGCCCGTCAGCAGCCCCACCAGATCGAATTCCGGGTAGTCCAATGCCCGGCCGCCCAGGTGCACCACCCGGCCATCGGCCAGGACGACCTCCAGGCCGGTGATATAGTTGGTGGTGACGCCGTATTTGAAGCAGTGCGGCCCGCCGGCGTTCTCGGCGATGTTGCCGCCCAGGGTAGACGTGCGGCCGCTGGCCGGATCGGGCGGGAAGTAGAGGCCTTTGCTCCTGGCCAGCTCGTCCAGCACCTGGTTGACCAGGCCGGGTTCCGCGACAACGCTGCGGCCGGCCTCGTCGAACTCCAGCAGCCGGTTCATGCGCGAAAAGCCGACGATGACCCCGCCGTGCTCGGGTACCGCGCCGCCGGAAAGCCCGGTGCCCGCGCCGCGCGCGATCAATGGGATGCCGGTGCGCCGTGCCCACTGCACGATTTTGACCACATCGGCTGTAGTGCGCGGCAAGACCACCGCGTCGGGCGTCCCGCGTTCCAGGCTGGCATCCTGCTCATAGGTGAGCAACTCGACGGGGTGGGTCAATACCTGTCCCGGCCCCAGAACATGCTCCAATTCTCGTAGCTGATTTGCCGTAGCCATATCTACTCCTGGTTCCCATTGCGATACGACAGATCCAGCAGCTCCACCACGTGCATTACCCGGGCGTTGAGGCCGGCCTTGCGCGCGCCGGCGATCAGTTGCATATGACAGCCCGTATTGCTGGCCACGATCACCTCTGCGCCGGTGGCCGCGATGTCGGCCATCTTGGCCTGCAACACCTGATCGGCCGTCTCGGAGTGGACGATGTTGTACACCCCGGCGCTGCCGCAACAGCGGTCGGGCATGCGCAGCTCCACCAGTTCCAGGCCGGGGATCAGCCGCAGCAGGGCGCGCGGCTGCTGGATCACCTTTTGCGCGTGGCGCAGGTGGCAGGAATCGGAGTAAGTGGCGCGCACCTTGACGATCCCCGTGGGCCGCTCGCGCAGGTTGGCAAACAGGAACTCGTTGATGTCCTTCACCTTGCCGGCAAAGCGCCGCGCCTTTTCGGCGTAGATCGGGTCGTCGTGGAACAGTGCCTCGTATTCCTCCTTCAGGGTGGCGCCGCAGCCGCCCGCGTTGTTGATGATCGCGTCGTAATCGTCGGCCAGGAACGCATCGATGTTCTTGCGGGCCAGCTCGCGGGCCAGCGCTTCCTCGCCGATGTGCAACTGCGCCGCGCCGCAACAGGTTTGTCCGGCCGGGAAATGCACCTCGAACCCGTTGCGCTGCAGGACGCGGATGGAGGCCTCATTCACCTGCGCCAGGAACGCCTCTTGAATGCAGCCGATGAAGAACGCCACCTTGCCGCGCTTTTCGCCCATGGCCGGGGCCGGCTTGCTGTAGTCACGGTATTTGGGCGTGATGGGCGGCAGGATCGCCTCGGCGGCCTTCAGCGGCCGGGGCAGGAAGTCCAGCTTGCGCACCAGCTTTTGCAGACCGGTCGCCTGGTACAGCCACAACAACCTGGCCATGAGCTTGAGCCGGCCCACGTGGGGCATGGTCTGGCGCAGCGCCAGCCAGCGGATCGCGCGCTCGACCGGGCCTGGCTTGCGATGGCGCTCCAGCGCGATCTTGGTCGTTTCGATCAGCCGGGCATATTTGACGCCGGACGGGCAGGCGGTCTGGCACGCCAGGCACGACAGGCAGAGGTTGATGTGCGTGGCGAACGTGTTCGTGAACTCGTCGGCCGAGATGCGGCCCTCGGAGGCCGCGCGCATCAGCGCGATGCGGCCGCGCGGGGCGTCCATCTCGGTGCCGAAGACGTCGTAGGTGGGGCACGCCTGCAGGCACAGGCCGCAATGGATGCACTGCGTCACCAGGGCCTTGAATTCGGGGGTGGTCAACTCGGTGAGCACTGTTGTGGCCATGCCGTACTCCTGTACACACTTCATTGTGACTGGCGCAAGTAGGACGACAAGTAGGACGAACTTAAGTTCGTCCTACCACGTACGACGAACTTAAGTTCGTCGTACAATCCATCTTCAACGCGCTGGCAAAACCCACACGTAGAGGGCCTGCGGCCCGTGTACGCCGATCGTCACCGTCAGCTCGATGTCGGCCGTGCGGCTCGGCCCGGTCACGCACACGAAATAGCCGGGGCCTTTGACTTCGGCGAAGGCCGGCCCCAGGTCGGCGCGCAACGCCTCTGGCCGCAGCAGCGCCAGATGGACGCGCGGCAACAGCGAGACCGGCCGCGGCCGATCGGCCCCGCCCCGCAACAACAGCGTACCAGTCTCGGGGAGGGCCGCGTCCACGCCGGTGACGCCCAGATCACACGCGGCCAACGCCTCCTTGTCGGCATACGGCGACACGATCTCGACGCCCAGGTCGGCCAGGAGCCGCTCAACGCCCAACGCTTGCAGCTCTGGGGTCTGCCAGCAGGTGGCCTTCTTGATCTCTTCCGCTTGAACCAACCCGGCCAGGGCCGCGGCCAGCTCGCCTTCCTGCAAGACCTGCGTCTTGCCGGCCACTTTCTTGATCTCGGCCAGCAGCAGCGCCAGTTCGGCCGCCGGATCTCCGGGTTGGCGCGGCGGAACGCGGGCCGCGGCCGGCACCGGGGGCGGCGCCGCGCCGGCCGCGCGGCCCAGGGCGGTGCGCACATCGGCGAGGATGGTATCTCGGCTCATGATCTACCTCTTCTTTTCATTGGCGCCCGCGGCGGCCCAACAGCCAGCTCAACAGGCCGACGGCGGCAGCGATCAGCGCCACAGCGCCAATACGGCGCTGCTGCATCTTGCGCCGGCCCGCCGGGGTGCGCGAGCGCCACCATTGACGAAAGTCGGCCGCAAAGGCCGGGAACGGCCGCGCCAGGGTCCAGCGGTTGACCGGCGGCGGCAGCGCGGGCAACCAGCCGTCCCGGCGCAACGGCGCCTGGGCCACCTTCAGCACCTGCGTGCCGAACTCGTACAGCCAGGGCAGCCGAAACGCCAGCCCGCCGACGCCGGCCGCGACCCGGATCACGGGGGGCGCCGACGGCCCCTCCACGCGATCCCCCTCCACCACGCGGCGCCGGAGCTGGATCAGGATCTCCGGGATGGGGATCTTGACCGGGCAGTACTCGGCGCACGCGCCGCACAGCGACGACGCAAACGGCAGATCGCCGGCCACTTTGCCGCCCAGGAGCTGCGGCGACAGGATCGCGCCGATGGGGCCCGAATAGGCGAAGCCGTAGGCGTGCCCGCCGACATGATTGTACACGGGACAGACGTTCAGGCAAACGCCGCAGCGGATGCACAACAGCGTCTGGCGCGCGATCTCGTCCTGCAAGATGCGCGTGCGGCCGTTGTCCAAAAGCACCAGATGAAACTCCTGCGGCCCGCCCTCGCCGTCGCTGCCGCGCGGGCCGGTGATGAACGAGATGTAGCACGACATCTTCTGGCCGGTGGCGCTGCGCGGCAGCAGCTTCAACAGCACGTTCAGGCTCTCCATGTCGGGCACCACCTTGTCAATGCCGACCACCGCCACGTGCAGCGGCGGCAAGGTGGTGCACATGCGGCCGTTGCCCTCGTTGCTCACGATCACCAGCGTGCCGGTCTCGGCCACCAGGAAGTTGGCGCCGGAAATGCCCATGTCCGCTTCGAGAAAGGCCTGACGCAACGTACGTCGCGCGATGGCGGCCAGGGCAAAGGGATCGGCGGGGGCATCCACCCCCAGCTTCTCGGTGAAAAGTCGGGCGATGCCCTCCTTGGTCAGATGCACCGCGGGCACGATGATGTGGGACGGGCCGACGCCGGCGAGCTGGATGATGAACTCGCCCAGGTCGGTCTCCAGGACGCTGATGCCGGCCTCGGCCAGCGCATGGTTGAGGCCGATCTCCTCGGTGGCCATGCTCTTGGCCTTGACCGCGCGCTTGACCCCGTGCCGGGCGGCGATCTCCAGGACGATCCGGTTCGCCTCGGCCGCGTCGCGCGCCCAATGCACATGGCCGCCGGCCTCGGTCACCCGCTGCTCCAGGAGGGCCAGATAGCCGTCCAGATGTTCCAGGGTGTGGAGCCGGATGTCGTGGCCGGCCTGGCGCAACTGCTGCCAGCGCGCTTCGCCGAGCTCGCCGACCACATTGGCCCGGGTGCCCAAAAAGCGGGCCGTGGCCTTCTGCACCGAGGCGGGCATCTCCGGCCGCACCGCCTGCACGTTGGCCCGAAAATCAATGTGGGTGGGGATCTCGCTCATCGCCCTACTCCTGCGCTGCCAGGACCTGGATCAAATGCATGGGACGGATGGGGGAACCGGCCTTGTGCAAGCCGCCGGCGATGTTCATGAGACAGCCCGGTTCGCCCACGACCACCACCTCGGCGCCGCTGGCCATGATGTGGCGCACCTTGGCGTCCATCATCGCGCGCGAGACCTCGGGGTAGATCACGCTGAAGATGCCGCCGAAGCCGCAACACGTCTCCTCCTCCGGCAGGGGGATCAGCTCCAGCCCGCGCACCGCCTGGAGCAGCCGTTTGGGCTCCTCCCGCAGGCCCAGCCCGCGCAAAATGTGGCACGAAGCATGGTAGGTGACCTTATGGGGGAAGCGCGCGCCCACATCGGTGGCGCCCAGCACCTTGGTCAGGAACTCGCTGAACTCGAAAGTGCGGCCCGCGATGTCCTCGGCCGCCGCGTGCTCGGGCGTGCCCGGCGGGAAAAGCTCCGGGTAGCGGTGGCGGACGAACTCGGCGCATGAGCCGGAGGGCGCGACGATGTACCCCTCGGTCGGCGCGAAGACCTTCAGCCACTGCCGCGCCGGGCCGACCGTCTGGCTCTGCAGGCCGCTGTTGTAGAACGGCTGGCCGCAGCAGGTCTGGCCCTCCGGCATCTCGCATTGCAGGCCCAACCGCTCCAGCACCGTCACCATGTCCCGCAGCACGGGCGAAAAGAAGTTCTCGCCCAGGCAGGTGATGAAAAGTTGCACCTTCTTGGTCATATTCGTCTCCCGTAAGACGAAATAAATTTCGTCTTACCATCTGTAGGACGAAATTTATTTCGTCCTACCACCTGTAGGACGAAATGAATTTCGTCCTACAACGCTCAGAAGCCCAGATAGCCGGGCACATTGAACAGGAAGCCGCGCTGTGGATCGGGCAGCACGCCGCCCATCAGCCAGAGATAAAAGAAGGAGCCGTAAAACAGCGCCAACAAGACCAGGCAGACGCGGCGCCACAGGGGCGGCCGTAGCGCGGGCGGCAGCAGGGTGGTGTTGATCCGCAGGACGTGTAACCCTGCGATGACGAACACCACGCCGGCGATATTGGCGCCCACCTCCAGCAGGATGATCGGCTCCACCAGGCGCAAGGCGACCACGCCCCACACGACCAGGGCCAGGAGCGTCGAGTAATAGGCAGCGCGCACATCGCCGCCCCACCAGGCGCGCACATGCCGGCTGCCGGCCCAGGCGATATCGGTGACCGCGCGCGCCGTGCCGTCGAGGATGTCCAGTTGTGTCTTGAAGAGCACCCACGCGCCCAACAGCGCGACCAAAAACGTCAGCGCCACGCCGCCGCGTGCGGCCATGGCATCGGCCAGTTGCGCGGCCACGGCGGGCCCGGCCAGCTCCTGGCCGGGCGTCAGGAAGGTGGTGTAGAGCATCGCCAGCAACATCATGGCCAGCAGCGCGCCGCCGCCGAAGACGGCCCATTGATCGAGCTGCGCGATGCGCCACCAGCCGCGCCAGCGGGCCAGGTTCTCCGGGCTCGGCGGGAAGACGGTGCCCACATGCGCCACGGTCCGCCGCTGTCCGCCGATGGCGGCCGGGATGTAGCCGGACGAGCAGCTCATGCCGTAGCCGCGATCGCGCACCCAGCACGATAGCATCAGGTTCACCACGCCGCCGCCGCCCGAATAGGCCGCGAAAGCCGCGAGCAGGAACCAATCGCCGCCCCGGGGGAGAAAGACGAATGCCCGCTCGCGCGGAGCAAAGCCGACCAGGCCGGTCAACGCGGCCAGCCAGTTCGCCGGAGGGACAAAGGCCACGCATAGGGCCAACAGACTGCCCAGGATCAGGATCACCAACACCCAGTTCACGGCTTCCAGCGTGCGCTCGATGTGGCGGCCAAAGGCCAGGATCGCCACACACCCCAGGAACGCGGCGACGCCGATGGCCTGGAGCGTGCCAGCGTCCGCCGCGCCGGCCAGACGGCCCATAAACAGGTAGAAGATCGCGCCGGCGGCGACACCCGCCCAACCCGGCCAACCCACCTGAAGGAAGTATAGCAGGATGTACACGACGGTCCAAAACCGTCGGCCCGGACGGGTGCGCATAAAGCCGCTGAACACCGGCTCGCCGGTGTACATGGTGTAACGCATCAGTTCTGTGTTGAGGACCGTTTGCAGGAAAACCGCCACGGCCGTCACCCACAGCAGCGTCATGCCATAGCGCACGAAGGCGGCCGGTCCCAGCAACCACTCGCCGCTGCCGATGGACACGCCCAACATGATCGCGCCGGGGCCGATGGCGGCCAGCACGCGCAGGCCGGCCAGCGCCGGCGGCGCCGGAAGGTCGGCCTCCGACCAGGGAGGAAGCTGCCCGGCAGGTTCGCCAGGCTGCGCCCCGGCCGATAGGTTTGCCGGCTCAAGCACGATTTCTGTCATGTCGTCTTCGCGATACGGCCTCCCTGTCTGGACAGGGAGGCCGTGTTGAAGCAGGTCTGTCCCCTGCCCGCTGTCCGTCGCGCCGGTCTAGAACTTGACCAGCGGCGCGCCGGTCACCATCAGCGCCACAAAGTTGACGAAGAAGAACCCGAAGAACAGCACGTTGGCCACCATCATCAGGTTGGCCCACCACGGCGCACGCGCCGGCCGCGGCAGCTTGCTGTTCAGGTAGATCAGTACCAGCGGGTAAATGATCGAGGCCAGGTTGGCCATGTTCGCCGAGATGCGGAGCAGATCGGTGGGCAGCGCCAGGTGGATGACCACGCTGATGACGATGATGAACAAGATGGCCAGCGTGTAGTAGGCCCGGCGGGCATCGCCGTTGATCCACTTGCGCAGGCGGCCGCTCACCGCAATGGCCGAGTCGGCCGTGTTGCGCACCAGCATCTCCAGGATAGTGGTCTGCGTCTTGAAGAGGATCATCGCGCCCAGGAGCAAGATGAAGGGGAAGAAGAAGGCGCCCTTCTTGGCCAGCTCGGTGGCCGCATACACGGGCATATTGGCGGTGGAGGGCGTGCCGGCGCCGGGCATGCGGGTGAGCGCCACCACCAGGATGCTGGGGACGAACATGCCGATCATCGCGCCGATGAAGAACACCACCCATTGATCAATGACCAGGTAGCGGAACCAGCGGTTCCACAGTTTGGTGTTCTTCTCGCTTTCGCGGAAGGTCACGCCCGAAGGCAACACATCCTTCTTCTGGCCGCCGACCAGGCCCGAGAAGAAGCCGACCTTGTGGCCCATGCCGTAGCCGTGGTCACGGTAGTAGTTGATCAACATGAAGTTCATGCCGGAGCCGAAACCGGTATAGCCGATGATGGAGCCCAGCGTGATGGCATCAATGCCCTTGGGCAACGTGCCGGGCACCACTGCGCTCAGCCACGCCTCGAGCCATAGCTTCAGCGGGGCGAAGATCAACGCCAGGATCGTCACCGTCCCCAGGGTGATGAACACCAGGACGGTGTCGATCAACTCCATGGTGCGGGCGATCTTCTTGCCGAACATGTAGATGACGAGGGACAGCACCATCAGCCCGATGGCGATGATGCGGACCGTCTCGAGCTCGGTCGCGGACTTCGGATCGAAGGTACGGCCGACGAACAGCGCAAAGATGCTCTGGCCGGCTGCCGACGCCCAGCCGCCCCAGATCCAGCCGAGGTAGATGACGAATAGGGTGACCAGAATCCAGAAACGAAAGCCAGGAGGCGTGCGCGCAAAGCCCACCACGGGCACTTCGCCGGTGGCGATGGTGTAGCGCGCGTTTTCGACGTTGTAGAAGACTTGCAGGACAGCGGAGATGGTGATGAGCCAGCCGAGGCCGATGAAGCCGAACTTGCCGAACGCGAGCGGGCCGAGCAGCCACTCGCCGCTGCCGAGGGACACGCCCAAGGCGATCATGCTGGGGCCCAGCACTGCGGTGATCAGCTCTTTGGTGCCGACCTTGGGCTTATCGAAGACTTCCTCAGGTGTGGGCAGGTCGTCCAGGGGGAGCGGCGGCCTGCTGACACCGATTTGCAGGGCTTCCGGTTCCTTAGTTGCCATGTAACCTCCTAAATCTGCGTTGATCGGAATGCTGAGCGGACGACGTAAGAAACAGGATCAAGGATAACGCTTATTGGATCACAACAATAGGCACCTCCTTCTGACTTATGGGCGAATGGATTGTGGCCGAGGACGCCTGGGCAACGGGCACCTGTGAAGATGATGAAAGCAACAGCGAGCCCGTTACCCAACTCGGACGCTATTTTAGCGTTTGCGAAACGGAAAAGCTATTCCTCTTGGGGACAAAACGGAACGATTTTGCGAACGATTTTCGCACAAGAAGAACTAGTTCTGAGGATCAAGAGGCGCCGCGCGCAGCCGGCGAGCGGCCTCGTGGCGGCTGGACACCTGGAGCTTCTGCAGCAGGTTGCGCACGTGGGCTTTGACGGTGTACAGGCTCACCGTCAGCTCCTGCGCGATCTCGCGATCGCTGGCCCCGCGCGCGATCAGCGCCAGCACCTCGCGCTCGCGCGGGGTCAGGGTCGCCAGCGCGTCATCCGTCGCCGAGCCGGCGGGGGAGGCCGTCAGCCGACGGAACTCGTTCAGCATGCGGGCTGCCAGCCCTGGGCCGATGGCCGCCTCGCCACGATGGGCCGCGCGGATCATCTCCAGTAGCTGTCCGGCGCGGATGGTCTTCAGCAGATACCCGTCGGCGCCGTTCCGGATCGCCTCGAACAGCTTGTCGTCCTCGTCCCGCACCGTCAACATGACGATGCGGGTCGCAGGCAGCTCCCCTTTGATCTGGCGGGTGGCCTCGACGCCGTCCATGCCCGGCATGGTGATGTCCATCAGGATCACGTCGGGCCGCAACGCGCGCGCCATCACCAGCGCCTCCAGCCCATCGCTGGCCTCGCCGACCACCTGGATGTCGGGCTGGGCGTTGAGGATGCCCACCATTCCCTCGCGGAACAGGGCATGATCGTCTACCACCAGCACACGTATAACGTCCATGTTGCTCTACCTGAAGGTAGGGCGAAATTGATTTCGTCCTACATTCCAGAAGGTAGGGCGAAATTAATTTCGCCCTACATCCCAGTTTGCACCTTCCAGCTCACGTGCACACAGGTGCCGCGGCCGGGCGCGGTCTCGATGCGCAACGCGCCGCCGATGCGCGCCGCCCGCGCCTGCATGATGCTGAGCCCGAAATGCGGCCGGCTATCGTCCATGGCCTGGGCCGGATTGAAGCCGGAGCCGTCATCGCAGATTGCCAGGTGGCCGTTGCCATCGTTGATCGTGCAGGTCACTGTGGCGTGGGCCGCTTTCCCGTGCCGGGCCGCGTTGAGCAGCGCCTCGCGCGCAATGCGTACCAGTTGCACGACGGTGTCCGCGGCCATCATTATGGCCGGGTCGGCCATGTGCAACGCCACATCCATGGTGTGTTCCTCGCGAAACGCGGCGACCATCTCGGCCATGGCCGTGTAGAGCGGCGCAGGCGCGGGCGGCAGCTCACGCAACTCGTTGATGAAGCGCCGCGCGTCCTGCGAGGCGTGCTCGAGCACATCGCGTTGGGCGGCCAGCTGGCGTGCCAGCTCGTCCATGCCCGCGCCGGCGGCCATGGCCTCCAACTGATCGGTGCGCAGGAACAGGTAGCCCAGGGTTTGCAGCAGCCCATCGTGCAGCTCGATGCCGATGCGCTCGCGCTCCTGCAGCGCGGCCAGGCGTTGCGCCTGCTCGCGCACCTCGTGCATCAGCCGCAGGCTGTCCACCGCAATGCCGATCTGCTGGCCGATGGAGGTGAGCAGGGCCAGCTCATCCGGCGTGAAGGCGCGATGTTGATACGTCAGGACATCGAACACGCCGAGGACACGCTCGCGCAGCCGGATCGGGACGGCCACGATTCCCTGAATTCCCCAACGCGCCACGTCAATCCGTGCCAGATCGGGCGTGTGAAACAGGTCTTCAAGCACCAGGGTGTGCCCCGCCGCGGCTGCCCGGCCCGTGATCCCTTCATCCAGTGCGAAAACCCGCACTTGATCCTGCAGCGCCGGCGCCATGCCCATCGCTACGGCCAGTTGGAGTTGCTGGCTCGCTTCGTCCAGCAGCCAGATGCCCCCCACCTCCAGCTTCATGGCCTGCAGCGCCTGCTCCAACGCGGTGCGCAACACCGTCTCCAGGTCCAGCGAACGGCTGGCCGCCGCGATGACCTGGGACAGCGCCGCCAGCTGATCGGTGCGCTGCGCCACGGCAGCCTCCAGGTCGCTGGTCCAGCGCTCCAGCCGACGCCGCGACTCGCGCAGCTCCAGGCGCATCCCCTCGAAGCTGCGGGCCAGCTCCTCGAACTCGCTGGCGCCCCCCAGCGTGGCCGGGGTGTCCAGGTCGCCCGCGGCAATGCGCTGGACGGCCTGATGCAGCGCCTCCAGGGGGGCTACAATGGCCTGCTGGATGAACCAGAGGCCGATCAGCAAGAAGATGAGGGAAGCGACAAAAAGGGCCGCATACATGCCGCGCACCATGCCGACGTTCTGGTCGCGACGCTCGCGCACCACATCCGCGGCCTCTGCCAGAGCCGCCCGCAGCACCGCGGTTGGTGTGTTATTGTCGCCCGCGCCGGAGGCCAGCGCGGCCCATGCCTTCAGCGCGCGGTCCAACGCCAGGCGCTCAGCCTCATCGGCCGGCCGGCTCAGGCGCAACGGCCGCGGCTCGGCAGGGAGCGAGCCGCCCTCGGCCAGCCCATGCAGCAGCTGCCCCACTTCCGTCGGCGGCGGGCCGGCAGGAGGCGCGTCGGCAGCCTGCCAGGCGGCCAGGCGATCACCGGCCCTGGCCAACAGGGCCAGCCGGGCACCGTCCTGGCGGATGCTGGCGCTGATCAAGAGGGTGATGAACAGGATCAACGCAACCAGCAACACCAGGCCGCCAAAGAAGATCAGGCCTGTGCGCGCGCGAATGCTGCGGAACGGATAGACAAAACCCGCAAGACTCTCGTTGACGGTGCTCGGTTCGGAGAATACCATCAAAGTTTAGTATAGCGCGTCTCTCGAACATAGACAAATGTCCCACGCACCCCACCTGTGCCGAACCGGCATGATCTTCTGGATGCATCGCCAGGCCGCGGCCTGGTGCACGGCGTTGGCCGCGAACGTGCGCACGGCCGTGAGCGCGACCCGCGGCTGGGGGTTGTTCGGCGTGGCTTTCCTGGCCGTTGCGCGCGAGGGCATCGAGCTGGCGCTGCTGTTGGTGGCCACCACCCTGTCCGGTTCGGTTACGGCGACTGCGCCGGGAGCCGCGCTCGGCATCGCCGCGGCCGCGTTGACGGGCGTTCCGATACGCCTTATAACCTTGAAAATACAAACTTGAACTTGACCTTTGGATTTTCAGGGATTATAAAGTGGTATACTGTGCTTACGTGCCAGGCACTCTGCAAGATGCCCCTGGCCCGCGTGGCGGAGCCAGCCTGTCCTGGCCGACAGCCTGTCCTGGCCGACAGGCCAGGGGCCAGGGGGCGGGCTGGCACGTGACGGCTATTTTCAGGTTAGGTAGAACCGGCAGCCAGATGATGACCCTGCTCCGTATCTTCCTTCTCGGATCGTTTCAGGCGTTCGACGGCGAGAGGCCCCTGGCACTCAAGTTTCCGCCCAAAGTCGTTCCGCTGTGGG
>DAOTZV010000216.1:0-6371 GCA_034434235.1 Anaerolineae bacterium | reverse complement strand
TTTGCTGCGATTGCTGTTGTTGCCGCGTTGGGCGTGATTTTGAGCCGCAAGCCGGTATACAGCGCGTTGTTCTTGCTGTTGAACTTCGCGACGCTGGCCGCCATGTACATCATGCTCCAGGCGCAATTCCTGGCCGCGGTCCAGGTCATCGTCTATGCCGGCGCGATCGTCGTGCTGTTCCTGTTCGTCGTCATGTTGATCGGCGGCGGGGAGCTGAACGATGTGCGCGATCCGAACAAGCCGCTGGCGGCTCGCCTGACCTGGTCGCGCGTGACGGCATTGGTATTGGCCGTGCTTCTGTTGGCCGGCGTGGGCTATGGCCTGCTCACCGGCCAGCTCCATCGGCCGACCGGCAGCGAGGCCGCGTTCGGCCAGGGCAGCGTCGAGGCCATCGCCGGCGCGCTCTACACCGACTATCTGCTGCCGTTCGAGATGACCTCGGTGTTGCTGCTGGTGGGGATGATCGGCGCGGTGGTGTTGGCGCGTAGAGAGGGATGATATTGGGGATTGGGGATTGGGGATTCGGTCAATCTTGCAATACTCAATATCCAATACCTTTTGTGTCCGAGGCCTGTCATGGTTCCTACTACCTATTACTTGATCCTAAGCGCAATCCTGTTCACCATCGGCGTCGTGGGCGTGTTGATCCGGCGCAATGTGTTGATCATCTTCATGTCGGTGGAGATGATGCTCAACGCGGTCAACCTGAGCTTTGCTGCGCTGTCGCTGCACTTCTTGGGCCTGAACGGCCAGATCTTTGTCCTGATGGCGATGGTGGTCGCCGCGGCCGAGGTGGCGGTAGGATTGGCGATCGTGATGACGGTCGTGCGGCATAAGGATACGACGAATATCGAGGACGTGAATTTGCTGCGGGGATAAATCAGGGAAATAGGAGGAGTAGATATGCGCACGGTTGAATATACTTATTGGCAAGATGGCGATGTCTATCTGGGATTCCTCAACGATCATCCGGACTATTGGACCCAAGGCAATACAAAAGAAGAGCTGATCGAAAATCTCAAGGAGCTTCTTTTAGACATCGGTTCCGGCGAGGTGCCTTTCGTCCGGACGGTCGAAAAACTAACGCTCGCTGAGCCATGAAGCGCAAGGACCTGGTGCGCATCCTGGAAGAGATGGGGTGCATTCTGGTACGGCATGGCGGGAAGCATGACTGGTACACCAACCCCCAAACCAGAGCTTCACAGCCCGTGCCCAGACACGCTGAGATCAATGAGCGCCTGGCCCAGCACATCATCAAGAAACTCAAAGGCGAATAATCACCGGCTTTCGGACCTGGAGATTCCATGTTGAATTACGCCTGGTTAATGCTTCTCTTCCCCGCCCTGGGGACCCTCATCATCGCGCTCTTCGGCCGCCGGCTGAGCAAGGGGCTGATTTCGTGGCTGGCGCCCGGCATGGTGCTGCTCAGCTTTGCCGTGGCCGTGAGCCAGTTCGTCGCGCTGTTGGGCCTGCCGGCCGAGGAGCGCCATCACGAGATCGTGCTGTGGCGGTGGATGACCGCCGGCGCCTTCAGCGTGGACCTGGCGCTGCTGATTGACCAGCTTTCGGTCACGATGGCGCTGGTGGTCACCGGCGTCGGCTTCATCATCCACGTTTATTCGGTCGGCTACATGCATGACGACCCGCGCTATGGCCGCTTCTTCGCCTACATGAACTTCTTCATCCTGATGATGCTGACGCTGGTGCTGGCGAACAACTACCTGCTGATGTACGTCGGCTGGGAGGGGGTCGGCCTGGCGTCGTATCTGCTGATCGGCTTCTGGTTCGAGAAGCCCTCGGCTGCGGACGCGGGAAAGAAGGCGTTCATCGTCAACCGCATCGGCGACTTCGGCCTGGCGCTGGCGATCATGTTCATCTGGAGCACGGTGGGCACGCTGCGCTTCGCCGATGTCTTCGCCAATGCCGACGCATTGGTCGGCGCGGGGGTGATCACCACGGTCACGATGCTCCTGCTGCTCGCCGCGACGGGCAAAAGCGCGCAGCTGCCGCTCTACGTCTGGTTGCCCGATGCCATGGAAGGCCCCACGCCCGTCTCGGCCCTGATCCATGCCGCGACCATGGTCACCGCGGGCGTCTACATGACCGCGCGCTCGGCCGCGCTCTTCAACCTGGCGCCGACCAGCGCGCTGTGGGTGGCGGGCATCGGCGCGGCCACCGCGCTCTTCGCGGCGACCATTGCGCTGGCGCAGACCGACCTCAAGCGCATCCTGGCCTACTCGACCATCTCGCAGCTCGGCTATATGTTCCTGGCGGTCGGGGTCGGCGCGTACGCCTCGGGCATCTTTCACCTGGCCACGCACGCGTTCTTCAAGGCGCTCCTGTTCCTGGCCGCCGGCAGCGTGATGCACGCGCTGGCCGGCGAGCTGAACATCAATAAGATGGGCAATCTGCGGGCCAAGATGCCGACCACCTATTGGACGTACCTGATCGGCGCGGCCGCGCTGGCGGGCATCCCGCTCCTGTCCGGCTTCTTCAGCAAGGACGAGATCCTCTGGTACGCGTGGCAGAAGTCGCCGATCCTGTGGCTGGTGGGGCTGATCACCGCGGCGCTGACCGCGATCTACTCCTTCCGCTCGGTCTTCGTGCCGTTCTGGGGCGAGGAGCGCGACAAGAAGCTGTTCCATCACGCGCACGAGTCGCCGCCCGTGATGACCGTGCCGCTCGTCCTGCTGGCGGTGGGCGCGGTGTTGGCCGGCTACATCGGCCTGCCGCACCTGTCGCTGATCGAAGGGTGGCTGGAGCCGGTTTTCCACGCGGGCAAGGCCGCGGCCGAGGGCGCACAGGCAGCACACCCCGCCGCCTGGGTCGAGTGGGTGTTGTTGGCCGTGTCGGCGCTGGTGGCGCTGGCCGGCGCCTATTTTGCCTATTACGCCTACGTCCTCAACACGGAGATCCCGAAGCAGGTGCGGGCTTCGCTCGGCTGGTTCGCCAGGCTGGTCGAGAACAAGTACTACGTGGATGAGCTTTACAACGCGGCCATCGTCAATCCGCTGCGCGACCTGGCGGGCTGGCTGGCGCGGGCCTTCGATCAGCGCGGCATTGACGGCGCAGTCAACGGCATCGCGGGCGTCGCCGGCTGGTTGGGCAGCCAGGCTCGGCGCCTGCAGACGGGGCTGGTGGGACTGTACGCGCTCTCGATCCTGTTCGGCGCGGTTGCGCTGGTGGCGTGGCTGGCGATAAGATAGACGTGGAACCTGACCTGAAAATGGCCGCCACCACGTGCCAGGCATCTTGCAGAGTGCCTGGCACGTAACTGCAAACAGTAGCGTGAGGGGATACACGGATACATGAATCCTAATATTCCGCTTCTCTCCATCATCATTTTCCTTCCTCTCCTGGGCGGATTGATCCTTCTCGTCCTGCCCGGCGAACGGCTCCAGAAGTGGTGGGCGCTGCTCGTCAGCCTGGTCACGTTCGCCGCCTCGTGCCTCCTGTGGGTCTGGTGGCGGCCGGGCGAGGCCGGGATGCAGTTCCTGGAGCGCGGCTCCTGGATCCCCCAGTTCAACATCCAGTACCTGCTGGGGGTAGATGGATTGAGCCTCTTCCTGGTGCTGCTCACCACCCTGCTCACCGTGCTGGTGCTGCTCTTCTCGTGGGAGGGGGTCGGCCAGCGGCTGAAGGCGTATCTGTTCCTCATGCTGCTGCTCGAAGCCGGCATGATCGGCGTGTTCGTGGCGCTCGACCTGGTGCTCTTCTACGTCTTCTGGGAGCTGACCCTCATCCCGATGTACTTCCTGATCGGCGGCTGGGGCGATCCGCACGGCGAGTACAAGTTCCTGGGCCGGGTGATGCCCTGGCGCATCTACGCCGCGCTGAAGTTCTTCATCTACACCTTCGCCGGCAGTGCACTGATGCTCGTGGCGATCCTGGTGCTCTATCGGCAGGGCGGCACGTTCGATCTGCTGGCGCTGCAAAAGCTGAACCTGGGGGCCGACCTGCAATTCTGGCTCTTCCTGGCGTTCGGCCTGGCGTTCGCCATCAAGGTGCCGCTCTTCCCGTTCCACACCTGGTTGCCCGATGCGCACGTGGCCGCGCCGACCGGCGGCTCGGTGATCCTGGCGGCGATCCTGCTGAAGATGGGCACCTACGGCTTCGTGCGCTTCTGCCTGCCGCTCTTTCCGCAGGCCACGCAGATGTTCGTGCCGTGGATCGCGGCGCTGGCGATCATCGGCATCCTCTACGCCGCGCTGGTGGCGCTGGTGCAGAAGGACGTCAAGTCGCTGGTCGCCTATTCATCGGTGGCGCACCTGGGCTTTGTCATGCTGGGCATCTTCGCCCTGAACGCGCAGGGGATCGCCGGCGCCACGCTCCAGATGGTCAACCACGGGCTGAGCACCGGCGCTCTGTTCTTGCTGGTCGGCATGTTGTACAACCGCCGCCACACCCGCTTGCTGGCCGACTTCGGCGGGCTGTGGAAGCAGGTGCCGCTTTACGGGATGCTGTTCATCATCGTGGCGCTGTCGTCGGCCGGATTGCCCGGATTGAACGGCTTCGTGGGCGAGTTCAACATCCTGCTGGCGGCGTTCCAGGCCAACCGCCTCTTCGCGATCCTCGGCACGCTCGGCATCATCCTGGCCGCCTGGTATCTGCTGTGGGCCGTTCGCCAGATGCTTCACGGCCCCCTGACGAAGCCGGAGAACGCCGCGGTGAAGGACCTGAACGTGCGCGAGGTGCTCACCCTGGCGCCGATCATCATCCTGTTCTTCGTCATCGGCCTTTTCCCGAACCTGTTCTTCGACAAGATCAATCCTTCGGCCGAGGCGGTGGTGAAGGCGCTGAACGCGCAGCGGCCGGCGGTGAGCATGGTGGTGGAGAAGTGATTGGGGATTAGGGATTGGGGATTGCCGTTCTGGCTCTCAATCCCTGATCCCTCAATTCCGTTTTCTGTTGACAAGAGTAAAAACGCCTATGATCTTTCCGATTCTGAACCTTCCCGTTATTGCGCCCCAGGTCGTGCTGGTGGCGGCGGCGCTGGTGATTCTGATCGCCGATCTCGTGATCGCCGAAAAACGCGTCCTGGGCTGGATCGGCCTGCTGGCGACGCTCGGCGCGCTGGCCGCGGTCTTCTTCTGCCGGTCGGCAGCGGCGACGTTTCAGACGATGGCGCTGGCCGACGGGCTGGGGCTGTTCGTCAGCGCGGCCATCCTGATCGCGGCCGGGCTGGCGATCTTGCTGGCGATGGAGCGCGTGGCCGATTTTACGGGGCGCATTGGCGCGTACTACGCGCTGCTGCTCCTTGCCACGGCCGGCATGACCGCCATGGCGACCGCCAGCGACCTGATGACGATTTTCATCGCGCTGGAGATCTTTTCGCTGGCGCTCTACATCCTGGTCGGCTTCAACCGCAAGGATGCCCGCTCGGCCGAGGCCGCGCTGAAGTACTTCCTGCTCGGCGCGTTCGCCAGCGGCTTCTTCCTCTACGGCATCGCGCTGATCTATGCCGCGACCGGCGCAACCAACCTGGACGCGATCGCGCGCGGCATCCAGCCGATGTCGGCGTCGCTGCCGTTCGCGCCGTTGTTGCCGGTGGGGATGGGCCTGCTGTTGGTGGGGTTCGGCTTCAAGGTGGCGCTCGTGCCGTTCCACATGTGGACCCCCGATGCCTACCAGGGCGCGCCGACGCCGGTGACGGCGTTCATGTCGGTGGCGACCAAGGCCGCGGCGTTTGCCGCGTTGATTCGCGTGCTGGCCGCCGTCGCCTCGGTGGAGCGGCCCTGGCTGTTGGCGCTGGCGGCGTTGGCCGTGCTCACCATGACCATCGGCAACCTGGCCGCGCTGCGCCAGAGCAGCCTGAAGCGCATGTTGGCCTACTCCTCCATCGCGCACGCGGGTTATCTGCTGACCGGCCTGGCCGCGGGCAACCCGACGGGCGTGCAAGGCGCGCTCTATTACCTGCTGGCCTACACCTTCATGAACCTGGGCGCGTTCGCCGTGTTGTTGGCGGTCCAGCGCCGCGACGAGAACGACGTGACGACCGATCAGGTGACCGGTCTGGCGGGCCGACAGCCTCTCCTCGCCGCGCTGATGGCGGTCTTCATGTTCTCGCTGGCGGGCATTCCGCCGCTGGCGGGCTTCTTCGGCAAGCTCTACGTCTTCAGCGCCGCGGTCGAGGCCGGCCTGGCGTGGCTGGCGATCGTCGGCGTGCTGAACAGCGCACTCGCCGCGTACTATTATCTGCGCGTCACCGTCTCCATGTTCATGGCTGAAGAGCCCGCTCCCGCGCCCCTGGCGTCCCGGCCCCGCTGGCCCGTCACTGCGACGGTCGTGTTGGCCGCGCTGGGCACCATCGTTTTGGGCCTGTGGCAATGGCCATGGATGCAGAGCATCGCGCAGGCGGCGGGCACGCTGGC
>DAOTZV010000215.1:0-1582 GCA_034434235.1 Anaerolineae bacterium | reverse complement strand
GTGCGGCCCATGGCCCGGCGCAATCCCCCGCGCCACCACGCGCCGTCGAACAGCGAGCGCACCACGCCCGTGACGCGCAGCGGCCGGCCGTGGCGCACGTCCAGCTTGCCGCCGATCTCCAGCGTGATCTGCGCGCCGACGCCGGCCGCCAGGCACGCCTCGACCGCCTCCCGATCCCACATGCCCGCGTAGAGCACGCTCTGCGCGCCGCGGCGCAGCAGTTCGGCGAGCAGCGCCGGCACATCGGTCGAGCCGCCCGCGCCGGGATTATCGCCCGAATCGGAGAGGAAGACGGTGGGCTCGGCCGCGGACAACGCCTTTTCGACCCCCTCTTCCGGGTCATAGGCCTCCGCGCTGACCGCGAAATCGGCGCGCCGCGCCCAGAAGGCCGCCGCGATGCGTTCGGCCTGGGCCTGCGCCAGCGCCGCGTCGCCATCGCTCACGACGACGGCGATCACGCCGATGTCGGGCACGTCGGCCCAGCAGTGGCCGTTCATCAGCGAGGCGGAGAGGACGCCGGGGATGCGCTCCACTTCGGCCACCAGCGCCATCATGGACTTCATCGGCTCCAGGGCCGTCTGGGCCATCTCGCCCGGCAACAGGAAGGGGATCTTGGCGAAGCCGATGCGGGGCCGCACCCCGTCCTTGAGGATCGCCATGAGCAGCTCCGCGGCCTTCTGGCCGGTCTCGAACGCGTCGTCGTGCGGCGCGGTCTTGTAGGCCACCAGCGCATCTATGTAGTCCATCGTGCCGCGGATCAGGTTGGCGTGCATGTCGAGCGCGATCGCGATCGGCACGCCGGGGCCGACGCGGCCGCGCAGATCGCGCAACAGGTCGTCCTCGCAGTAATCCAGCCCTTCGGCGCGCATCGCGCCGTGTAGAGCCAGACAGACGCCGTCCACAGCGCGCGCCGCGTCGAGGATGCCCCCCTTGAAGCGCTCGTAGGCATCGCGCGCCACCACGCCGCCTGGCATGGCCCACGCCGTGAGCGAGGGAACCAGCTCCACATCGCCGTGGCGGCGCAGCACATCCACGATGCCCGCGAACGAACCGCGACCTGGCTCCTGCAGCGACTCTTCGCCCCAGCGGACGTAGAAGTCGTCCGCGGTGGTGAGGAAGGGGGTGAAAGTATTCGACTCGTGCCCGAAGGCGCCGACCAAAATCCTCATGGTTGTCTCCTGAGCTGCGGCCAATAGTCAATCAGCACGATCACGGCGCTGATGGCAAGGGTGAACAGGACGCCGACGGCCAACATCATCACCCAGGGGCCGATGCGCAGGGTGTAGCGGATCGCCAGCAACAGCAACGGGCAGGCCACCGCCATCGCCGCCGCGTGCTGGACGAGGCGCCGCCGCGGCCCTTCCCACGCCGTCCCTTGCGCGACCGTGATCGCCACCCCGATCACGGCCCCCAGCACGATGTCCGACGACCAGCCGATCCATCCCGTCTGGGCCGAGAAGTAGAAGAGAAACGGGATCGCCAGTACGAAGAAGACGACGCTGTTGACCACGTCCCCCTTGAGGGTGGCCCGAATCGGCTGCGGATGAAGATGATGCTCGGTGAAGTGCATCAGCAAGACGCC
>DAOTZV010000214.1:0-20220 GCA_034434235.1 Anaerolineae bacterium | reverse complement strand
AGCGTGCTGCGATCGGTCCGCACGCGGCGATCCCGCGCCACGCGATAGGCGGGCTCACCCGCCGCTAGCAGCAGAATCGCCCAGGCGCGCTTGCGCAGATAGGGCCGCGGCGGGTTCTTGACCCAGCGGTTCAATTGGTCCCGCTCCTCATCGCTCAACTCGATGCGATAACGTTTGGGCATGACTGACCTCCATTTTATGTCTTGTGATGAAGTCAGTATACTATTGCTGGAATAATTTGTTAAAATGCAAAAATCGCGGCTAACGGGCGCCACGGCGCCGCTGCACCCACCTCCGTGGGTGCACGCGGCGGCGCAGGCCGACGCCCAGCCGCCGGCTCCTTAGCCGCGACCCCGGTCGCCCCGGGGGGAAATGCACGGCGGTTACACCAGGCCGTGATCGTAGGCATAAATCGCCGCCTGGACGCGATCGCGCAGGCCCAGACGGCCCAGGATGTTCGACACGTGATTCTTGACGGTCCCCTCGCTCACCATCAATTGCTCGGCGATCTCGCGATTCGTGGCGCCTCGCGCCAGCAAACGCAACACCTCCAGCTCGCGCTCGGTGAGATCGGCCGGCGGGGCCGATGAAGGCTCGGCCTTCCCCCGCGCGGCCAACTGCCCCACCAGCTTGCCCGCCACCGAGGGCGAAAGCTGAAAGATGCCCGCATACGTCAGCTTGATGGCCTGCGCCAGGTCGCCGGCCGGAATGTCTTTCAACAAATAGCCCATGGCACCGGCCTGCAACGATCGGATGATGTACTCCTCGTCGTCGAAGGTCGTCAACATCAACACGCGACAATCGGGCAGAGCGCGGCGAATGAGCGCCGTGGCCGCGATGCCGTCCATCACCGGCATCCGCACGTCCATCAGGATCACGTCGGGCGCCAGGGCGGTCGCCTTCTCTACGGCCTCCTGGCCATCCACGGCCGTGCCCACCACCTGGATCCCCTCCTGAAGGCCCAACAGCGAGGCGATCCCTTCCCGAACGAGCCGCTGATCATCCACGACCAACACGCGAACCGCATTCATCGCTGCGCTCCTGCTCCCTCCCGCGCCAGGACGGTCGGTTGTTTCGGCGCCGTCATCACCAGCTCGGTGCCGTATGCCGGATCGCTCTTGATCTCCAGATGGCCGAGCACCAGCTCAAGCCGCTCACGGATGCCCTGCAAGCCGAAGCCGCCGGCCACCTCGGCCGCGCGCGGGTCGAACCCGCGGCCGTTGTCGCGCAGCCGCAAGCGGACTTCCCGCTCGCCGAAGGAGAGCTCGATCTCGACACGCGAGGCGCCGGCATGTCTCTGCACGTTGGTCAACCCCTCCTGCATGGCCCGGTAGAGGGCCATCAACGTCGCCCGACTGTAATCGCGCTCCTCGCCGCTGATCGCCAGATCCACGGCCAGGCCCTGGGCGATCATCCGCTCGGCCAGGGCCTTCACCGACGCCTGCAACGAGAAGCGTTCATCGGCATCGCGCAGCGCGGCAACCGAGCTGCGCACGTCGCGCAACGCTTCGCTGGCCGCTTGCTTGGCATCGCGGATCGCCTGCAACGCCTCTTCGGGGCTGCGCTGCCAGTAGGCCAGCGCCTTCTCGAGCTGGATGTTCACCGCGGTCAACGCGTGCCCCACCGAGTCGTGGATATCGCGCGCCAGGCGGTTGCGCTCTTCGGTAGCGGCCAGCTCGGCCACCTCCTCGGCATAGACCTGGAGCTTGCGATGGGAGGCCTCCAGGTCGGTCAACAGGCGCTCCGTCCGTCGTCGGCTCTCTTCATCGCGGCGGATGGCGCCGGCCAACACCTGCATGAAGACCAGGAGAAGCAGGAACGCGATCACGATGAAGACGCTCATCGGACTGACGTACCAGTGAGGATTGTGCAGCCAGGTCTTCGCCAGCGCAACGCCGGCGTAGAAAACGCTCAGCAGCGCGCCGAAGCTCGCGCCGAACGCGAAGAAGGCGCTGAACGGGATGATCGGGTAGAGCAGGATCGAGAGCACCGAACAATCGAGCGCGGCCACCCCCTCGAAGAGGACCATGCGCGCCAGGAGCAGAAGGAGGGCAACCGATGTCGGCGCTTCGTAGCGATACCGCCAATGCTCGATCTGCTCCAGGCCGACCAGCAACAAGAAGAAGACCATCAGCACGCCCGCGCCGCCGCCGAGCAGCTTCCGGCCGCAATTCAAGATCGTGTTGGAATAGGCGATCGCGCCGATGACGCCCAGGTACATCAGCGTGAAGAGGAAACGAAACGACGGCAGCCGCGGACGACGCGATTGCAGCCAGCGCCTCAACTCGGAATTCATCCTCGCCTCGCTTCAAACTTAACTGCAAGACGCCTGCCATTTTAGCACGCAAGAACAGAACGATCAATATGCCGTCGGTACGACTTTGCATTGGCCGATCGGCACATGACTTTCGGCCAACCGCTATCCCACGATCGGACTATCGGACTTCGATCTGACGGCACTTGCGCAGCGCGGGCGGATTTGCTACGCTGGACGATGACATTTCACACCGGGGATAGCGTGATGAGAGAAGCAAAACTCTGGCGAACCGTGAGCCTGTCGTTGCTCTTGCTGATCGGCCTGCTGCTGCCGGGGGCCGCCGCGGCCGCCGGCCCGGCCGCCACGGCCATCGTGCGGGCCGGCGGCGCGGAGCTGCTGGATGCACCGGCCGGCACGCCGATCGCCGCGCTGCCGATGGGCGCCCGGGTCGAGGCGATCGGCCGCAGCGCCGAGCCCATTTCCAGTCCGACCGATAAGGCCGGCACGGGGTGGGTGCTGGTGACGACCGGCGACGGTCGGACCGGCTGGGTGGCGGCCGGTCGGCTCGTCGTCTTCGCCGTCCAGAATCTTCCCGTGCGAGAGGCCCCGCAGCCGAAGCCGGCCCCCGCGGAAGTCGCGGCGGCCGCCAATCCGGCCGCGCTCACCGGCCGGGTGACCACGGCCAACCAGGGACTCAACGTGCGGGCCGGGCCGGGCACCGGGCACGCGATCATCGGCGTGGCCGCGCCGGGCCAGGCGCTCACCCTGATCGGCCGCAACGCGGCCGGCGACTGGTTGCAGATCCGGCTGGCGGACGACGCCGGCATCGGCTGGGTGGCCGCGGCATTTGTGGCGGCCGACGGCGACCCGTCCCGGCTGCCGATCTCCGAGAAGCTGAGCGATGTGCGGCCCGTCGCGGCGGCCGCGACCAGGGGGCCGGCCGGCGGACTTGCGGGCCGGCTCGCCATCCAGGCGCAGGACGGCACGATCTACATCTACGACCTCGGCGCCGGCCGGCTGTGGCCGCTGGCGACCGGCGCCGATCCGGCCATCAGCCCCGACGGCACGACCGTGGCCTTCTGGCGGCAGGAGGGCGGCCAACACGCGCTGTACATCGTCCCGATCGGCGGCGGCGAGCCGCAGCGCATCCTGGTGCGGGCCGAAAAGCTGCGCACGCCGACCTGGAGTCCCGACGGCCGCGCCATCGCCTTCAGCCACGTCAACGGCCAGGACGTCTGCCGGGACGCCGGCTACGGCATCTGCCTGCCCGACATCTTGCCCTACAAGCGCATGTTCCCGGCCGTCTACACCGACCGCTGGGGCCTGGCGGCCGTGGACCGCGACGGCAGCGGCTATCGCGACCTGCCGGCCATGAAGAACGCCGCCTCGCCCGATTGGGGCCCGGCCGGCGTGATCTACGCGGCCGCCGGCATCCAGCGCACGGCCGACGGCGGCGCGGCCGACGACAACGTGGCCCTGCTGAAAGAGCCGCGCTTTCGCGATCCGGCCTGGCAACCCGGCGGCGACCGGATCGTCTTCCAGAGCCTGGAGAAGGACCACTGGGAGATCTTCGCCGCCGCGGCCGATGGCTCGGGCGTGACCGCGCTCACCCGGCCGGCCACCACCCTGGTGCCCCAATTGCCGCACAACGTCGCGCCGACGTGGAGCCCCGACGGCCGCGCCATCGCCTTCGTGAGCAATCGCGACGGTGCCTGGGGCATCTGGGTCATGGATGCAGACGGCGGCAATCCGCGCAAGCTGCCGATCGAGGTAGCCATCGAATATCGGTTCCAGGGCGAACAGCTTCTGAGCTGGGGAAAATGAAGCGAGGATCAGCACCTATGCGTTCAAAGCAACCTTTCGGAGCCATTCCGGCGGCAATCGCCGCCCTGATCTTGTTGGCCGTGACGCTGGCAGGATGTGCAATCGCCAGCGGCGCAGGAGAGCGGCCGGCCGCGCCGGCGCGCGGGGAAAACGCCGGCGTCGCCGCCGATGCCACCCCTACGCCGATCATCATCAGCACACCTGTGGTCCCGGCCGAAGGCAAGCGGTCCACCCTGGCCGGCCTCACCTACAACGGCGAGATCATCGCCGAGCGCGTCGTGCCCGTGGTGGCCGAGGTGGCCGGCCAGATCGTCCAGGTGGCGGTCGAGGTGGGCAGCGACGTGAAGAAGGGCGACCTGCTCGTGCAACTCGACAGCAGCGTGCAGGAGGCGCAGCGTGCGCAGGCCATGGCCGGCCTGGAAGCGGCCCAGGCGCAGCTCGACCTGGCCACGGCCAGGCCATCGGCGACCGACCTGGAGGCGGCGCGGGCGGCCGTGGCCGCGGCCGAGGCGGCCTACAACCGGGCGCTGAAGGGGCCGACCGACGAGGAAAAGCGCATGGCGCTGGCGCAGCTCCGCCAGGCCGAAGCGGCCGTCAAGGTCTATCAGGCCCAGTACGACCGGATCGCCGGCAGTCCGGTCGCGGCCATGTTGCCGGAAAGCCTTCAGCTCCAACAGGCCACCCTGGCCAAAGAGGCGGCCCAGGCGCAATACGACAAGGTGATCAAGGGCGCCACGGCCGACCAGATCGCCGGCGCCTATGCCCAGCTCGCGGGCGCGCGGGCGCAACTGGCCCGGCTGGAGGAAGGCGCCAAGCCCGCGCAGATCAACGCGCTCAAGGCCAACGTCAAGGCGGCCGAGACCGCCCTCTACCTGGCGCAGCTCCAGGTGGACAAGACCACCATCAAGGCGCCGGCCGACGGGTACATCTACCAGCTCGATGCGACCGAAGGCGCCATGGCCGGCCCGGGCAAGCCGCTGGCCGTCATCTTCTCGCACGAAATGAAGATCCAGATCGCGGTCGAGGAATCGCGCGCGGCCGAAGTGCGCGTGGGCCAGCCGGCCATCATCCGCGTGGACGCCTATCCCGACCGCACCTTCCGCGGCAAGGTCACGGCCATTGCGCCGGCCTTCGATCCGGCCACCCGCACCGTCAAGGTCACGGTGCGGCCGACCGACGAGGACGCACAACTGCTCAAGCCCGGCATGTTCGCAACCGTCCAGTTGGAGCAATAGCCGATGAGAATCTGGGAAACTTCCATTCGCCAACCGGTCTTCACCACCATGCTCATGGTGGCGCTGGTGGTCGTGGGCGTCCTGGCCTACACCTCCATGCCGCTCGACTTCTTCCCGGAAGTCTCCTATCCGGCCATGGCGATCATCACCGTCTATCCGGGCGCCAGTCCCGGCGAAGTACAGGAGCAGGTCACCAGGCCCATCGAAGAGGCGATGATGACCACGCCGGGGGTTCAGGAGGTGCAATCGCAGTCGGCCGAGAGCCTCTCGATCGTCGTGGTGATGTTCAACCTGGACACCAACGTCAAGCAGGCGCTGCAAGACGTGCGCGAGAAGATCGCCAACGTGCGCAGCCAGCTCCCGAAAGAGGTGCTGGAGCCGAGCGTGCGCAATTACGATCCGGCCGCCGTGCCCATCCTGAGCATCTCGGTGGCCGGGCAGAGCGCCGCGGCCGCGCCCCAGAACATCCGCCAGACCGTGGCCGACGACCTCCTGCCGCGGCTGCAGCGCATTGACGGCGTGGCCGATGCAACCGTCACCGGCGGCCGCGAGCGGGAGATCCAGGTGCTGCTCGACGCCAACGCGCTCAAGGCGCGGCGTCTGGCGCCCCAACAGGTGATCCAGACGATCGCGATGGAGAGCTACAGCATCCCGGGCGGCAGCATCCAGCAGCAGGGACAGAACCTCCTCTTGCGCACGCCGGCCAACTTCGAGAAGGTCGAGGACATCGCCAACCTGCAGATCGCCTCGCCGCTGGGCGCGGTGCGCCTGGGCGACGTGGCGATCGTCCAGGACGGCTGGAAGGAGCAGGACACCTACAGCCGGCTCGACGGCCAGGAGGCGGTGGTCGTGTCGGTGCGCAAGCAGTCGGGCACCAACACCGTGCAGGTAGCCCGGCGGGTCAAAGAGGCGTTGAACCAGATCCAGAAGGAACGGCCCGACCTGAAGATGACCATCGTGCGCGATCAGTCGGTGTTCGTGGAGGAGAGCTTCAACGCGGCCATGCGCGAGCTCATCATCGGCGCGGTGATGGCCTCGCTGGTCGTCCTGCTCTTCTTCCGCAACCTGCGCAACACGCTCGTCACCGTGGCCGGGCTTCCGTTCATCGTCCTGGGCACCTTCGCGGTGATGAAGGCGCTCAACATGACGCTGAACATCGTCTCGCTCCTGGCACTGGCCCTCTCGGTCGGCCTGGTGATCGACGATGCCATCGTCGTGCGCGAGAACATCTTCCGCCATATGGAGGCCGGCGCGACCCCGAAAGAGGCCTCGCGCCGCGGCACGGCCGAGGTGGCGTTGCCCGTGCTCGCCATGTCGCTGACGATCGTGTCGGTCTTCATTCCCATCGCGTTCGTCGGCGGGCTGGTGGGCCGCTTCATGAACTCCTTCGGCGTGGTCGTCAGCGTGGCCGTGCTGATCTCCCTCTTCGAGGCGATGACCTTCGCGCCGATGCTCTCGGCCTACCTGTTCAAGCAGAAGAAGGTCGAGAAGCCGGTGGCGCCGGAAGAGGTGCACGAGATGGAACGGGGCGTGATGGGCTGGTTGAACCGCGTCTACGGCCATCTGCTGGGCTGGACGTTGCGCCACAAGCTGATCACGCTGGCCGTGAGCATCGCGCTGCTGTTTGCCAGCGCCTACGGCGCCACCTACCTGAAGCGGGCGTTCGTGCCCTCGGCCGATCAGGGAAGCCTGACGGTGGGGTTGAGCCTGCCGCCCGGCACCGCGTTGGCCGAGACCGACAAGGCCGCGCGGGAGCTGGAGGCCCGCCTGCTGGCCTACGAGCAAGTCAAGGCGGTGCTCTCTACGGTCGGCGGCCGGGGCACGCCGGAGAACGCGACCTTCTACATCCAGCTCAAGCCCGGCTTCAAGCAGAGCGACTTCATCGCCCAGGCGCGTCGCGATCTGGCCGGCATCCCCGGCCTGACGATCACGCCGCCGACCTTCACCTCGATGGCCGCGGGCGGCAGCACCAGCGTGCTCGGCCGGCCGATCCAGATCACCCTGCAAACGGTGGGCAGCGCGGAGGAATTGAACCGGTTCGCGCTCGAGGCGGCCGAACGGCTCAAACAGGTGCCGGGGCTGGTGGATGTGGACGTCTCCTACAAGCCCGGCAAGCCCGAAGTGCAGATCGTGGTGGATCGGCGCAAGGCGGCCGACCTGGGGATCAACGCGGCCACGGTGGGCAGCACCGTGCGGGCCCTGGTCGAAGGGGATAAGGTGGCCACGTTCAAGGGGGAAGGCCCGGACGCCGATATCCGGGTGCAGTTGCGCAAAGAGGATCGCACGCGGCTGGAGCAGGTGCTCGACCTCCAGGTGCCTACCGGCCGGGGCTTCATCCCTCTGCGCCAGATCGCCCGCCTGGAGACGACCAGCGGACCGACGCAGATCAACCGCGTCAACCGGCAATACTCGGTGGTGATCGGCGCCAGTGCGTTCGGCCGCATCCAGGACGACGTGGTGGCCGACGCGGACCGGGTGCTGAAGAGCATGACCCTGCCGGCCGGCGCAACCTACTCCTTCACGGGCGAGCAAAAGCTCCAGAACGAAGCGTTCGCCTCGCTCACCAACGCCATGCTGCTGGCGGTCGCCTTCATTTACATGGTGCTGGCGTCGCAATTCGGCTCGTTCGTCCAGCCACTGATCATCATGCTGGCGTTGCCGCTGGCGGTCGTCGGCGGCCTGCTGGCGCTGCTGGTCTTCAAGCTGCCGCTCGACATGACCGGCATGATCGGCCTCATCCTGCTGATGGGGCTGGTGACCAAGAACTCGATCCTGCTGGTGGATCTGACCAATCGGCTGCGCCGCGAGAAGGGCATGGCGCGCGATGCGGCGCTGAAGATAGCCGGGCCGATCCGCCTGCGGCCGATCCTGATGACGACCCTGGCGCTGATCCTGGGCATGTTGCCCGTCGCGATCGGCATCGGCTCGGGGAGCGATTTTCGCCGCAGCATGGCCGTCACGGTGATCGGCGGGCTGATCACCTCGACGCTGCTGACGCTGGTGATCGTGCCGACGGCCTACAGCCTGGTGGAAGGGGGGTTGGCGCGGCTGGCGGCCGCACGCGCCGCCCGGCAGGCGCAACGCGAGGCCGCCGCGGCCGAGAAGGAGAAGGCCGCGGCCGGCGCGGCCTGATCATCGTCGGCGGGGCGGGGGCCTTCGATCGCTCAGGACCCCGCCCCGTTCCGGCCACGCCCAATGCTCAGCTAACGCGGATAGCCGTGCAAGGCAACGGCATAACCGCCGACGACCAGGTAATGCACATCATTGGCGTTTAACGATGCGATAAACTCTTTGAAATCCGGGTTCAGCACCGTACCTCCAGCGATGATACTCGCGCCGGATCTCCTCCAGCGCGGCCAACCGCGCCGCATAGGGTTGCGCCCGCCAATACGCGACGTCTGAGCTCGCTTCCCCCAGTTTGATCCGGGTCACCGCGGCCGCAATCGCTGACGGTCTCTGCGCCTCCATGTGACCTCTCCCCCGGCTGCTCATCCGCCCTCAGGCGACCCGCACCACGCCGCCGCTCGAGAGCCCCAACAACAGCGCGCCGCCGCGGCGCAACCCGTTCGGCGCGGCCACGGCCACCACCGATTCGTCGGCCGGCAGGTCCACCGCGACCTCGCTCCAGGCGCCGCCCCCATCGTCCGAAAGCAGGACCCCCGCCGAGGTCACGGCCAGGATCAACGGCGTGCGGGGAAAATCGGCCGCCAGCAGGATCGCGTTGACCGAGCCTTCGATGACGCCCTCGCCCAGCCGCGACCAGGAACGGCCGGCATCGCGCGAGCACCAGAGGCCGTGCTCCTCGGTGCCGGCCAGCAGCAGGCCATCCTGTTTGAAGGCCGGCGAGAGCGCCAGGCTGAGCACCGGCGCCAGCTCGGTGGGGAAGGGCACCTCGCGCCACGCCCGGCCGCCGTTCGTGCTGCGGAAGATGCCGCTCTCCACGCCGGCATAGAGCGTCTCGTCCGCGGCGAAGGCCGGCGAGAGCGCCAGCGCCATCACGTGCAGGTCGAGCAGGCCGAAGTTCCAGCGCACCCAGTGATCCCCGCGATCGGAAGAGCGGAAGACGCCGTCCTCCATCGTGCCGGCGAACACCACCCCATCGCGGGCGTAATCGGGCGAAACGGCCAGACACGAGACGACCGGCGGAGGCGTGGGCAACGCACTCGCATACCACGTCTGTCCGCCGTCGTAGGAACGCAGGATCGCGCCGGCCACGCCCGCGAAGACCGTATGATCGGACGGAAAGTCGGGCGAGACGGCCACTGCCGGCGTGGGCACCGCCTCGTCCAATCCCAGGCTCGCATAGGCCGGCTGCCAGGTCGCGCCGCCGTCGGTCGAGCGGTAGAGGCCCGAGCTGCGCGCGGCGAAACAAATGCCATCGCGTTCAAACGCCGGCGAGGCGGCCAGCGCATACACCACATCGGTTTGTGCGGTCTCCGACAACGCCACGTCGTATTCTGCGGTCACGGATTCAGCTCCTGTACAGGACGTCGTTTGTGCACCAGGACATCGGTGGTGAGCGCCAGGCCGGCGCTGGTGACCGCCGTCGTGATGGCCTGGCGCAAGACCGCGACCGAGTCGTAGACCCCGGCCGCGGCCATATCCATCACCTGGCCGCGGGTTGCCTCGAAGCCGTAGCCCAGGGGCGCATGGCGGATCTGCGCGAGGACTTCGCTCGGCTCGTAGCCGGCATTCTGGGCCAATACGCGCGTCGGCTCCTCCAGCGCGCGATGAAGGATGCGATAGGCCGCGCGGGCATCGGCCGAGACGGCCCCTTTCAGCAGGCGCTCCACCGCCGGCTGACACGCCAGCAGCGCCACGCCGCCGCCCGGCACCACCCCTTCCAACATCGCGCCGCGCACCGCGTCGCTGGCCCGCTCCACCAGCTCCTTCTTGAACTCGATATCGGACGGCGTGAAGCCGCCGACCCACAGGGTGGCCGTGCCGCCCATCAGCTTGCCGATGCGAGCGCGCAGCTTCTTGCGCGTCTCCTGATCTTCCACCCGACGGAACGCATCGCGTAGCTCGGCGATGTGGCGGCGCAGCGCCTTCGGATCGCCGCCCCCGCCCACGATCCCGAAATATTCGTGGTTGGCCCACGCCAGCCGCGCCCGGCCGAAGTGCGCCGGGGTCACATCGCGCAGCGACTGGCCGAACGACCCCCAGATCGGCGTGCCGCCGGTGAGATACGCCAGATCGTTCAGGCCGTCCGCCTCGTCGTCCGAGCCCGGCCCGGGCGACTTGACCGCGAACGTCCACAGGCGATCGGGATGGCGGTTCGCCATCAGCAGGGCGACGGCCGCGTTCGACATGTTGCGGGCCACGATCACCAGTGCCTTGTGGCCGGCCTCGATGGCCATGCGCAAGACCGGCACGAGCGCTTCGGCGTCCTGGATGTCGAGATTGGTCAAGAGGATGGCCGCGTTCTCGGCCTCGGCGCGGAGGACCGTCTTATCGGTCGGCCGGGAGCCGGGCATGGGCGTGGTGCGCTCCATCGGCGCCATCATCGAGCGCGAGAGCAGGCCGCCGTCCCAATAGATCCCTTCGACGTACTCGCGCTCCGATTCGAGCCCGCGGCCCTCGCGCAGCTCCAGCCGGCCGTACTCGCCGATGATGTCGAAGATCTCGCCCAACAGCCGCGCCAGCGACGGCTCGAAGCAGACCGACTCGGCCACGCGCGTCAACATCTCCGGCCCCTCGACCGGCCGCGCCTGCCGCGCCAGCTCGTCCAGGATCACCGACACCGCGCGCTCCAGGTGATGACGGAAGGCCATCGGGTTGCCGCCGGCGGTCAAATAGGTGAGGCCCTGATTGAAGATGGATTGGAAGAGCACGGCCAGCGTCACCGTGCCGTCCCCTTCCCGTTCGTGCTGGCGCCAGACCATGTGGCGGACGAACATCGCGCCCATATCGGCATCGCGGTCGGGCAACTGGAGGATGCGCCGGGCGATGATGCCGCCGCTGTCGAGCATCTCGGGCACGCCCCCGCGCACGACCTTGTCCATGGCCACGATCCGGTGGTGCGGGCCGAGGGTCGGCCGCAGGATGTTGACCATGGTGTTGATGCCGCGCTGCAATCCGCGCGCGGCGGCCGGCCTGAAGACAACGCCGGGGGTAAATTCCTCTTCTTTGGGTGGGCTTCCAAATCGGCTGCTCATCAGATCGTCTCACCTCGCCTTGTGATGGTCTTCTTCATATCATACCAGACAACAGGCATTCTCTCCAAGTTATGTCTTTCCCCGCGATATGCAGTAAAATGGAGAATATGAACGAACAAGCAATACGCTGGAATCATGCATCTGGAGACCCGACCATGACCTTTCCGACCGAACTTCCCGCCTGGCGCGCGCTCGCCGAGCACCGGCGACAGATGGCCGGCGTTCACATGCGCGACCTCTTCGCGGCCGACCCGCACCGGTTCGACCGCTTCTCGATCCGTTTCGGCGACATCCTCTTCGACTATTCCAAAAACCGGATCACCGAAGAGACGATGGCGCTCCTGTTCGACCTGGCCCGCCAGGCCGGCCTGGCCGAGGCGACCGAGGCGATGTTCACCGGCCAGAAGATCAACACCACCGAGGAGCGGGCGGTGTTGCACGTGGCGCTGCGCAACCGCGCCAACCGGCCGATCTACGTGGACGGCGTGGACGTGATGCCCGAGGTCAACCGGGTGCTGGCGAAGATGCGCCGCTTCAGCGAGGCGGTGCGTTCCGGCGCGTGGCGCGGCTACACCGGCCGGCCCATCGCCGACGTGGTCAACATCGGCATCGGCGGCTCGGACCTGGGGCCCAAGATGGTCGTGCGCGCCCTGACGCCCTATGTCCACCCCGATCTGCACTTCCACTTCGTCTCCAACGTGGACGGCACCGACATCGCCGAGACGCTGAAACGCGTGCAGCCGGAGACGACCCTCTTCCTGGTGGCCTCCAAGACCTTCACCACGCAGGAGACGATGGCCAACGCCGGCGCCGCGCGTGCCTGGTTCCTGGAACATGCGCGCGACGAGGCCGCCATCGCCAGACACTTCGTCGCGCTTTCGACCAACACGGCCGCGGTCGCGCGGTTCGGCATTGATCCGCAGAACATGTTCGAGTTCTGGGATTGGGTGGGCGGCCGCTATTCCCTCTGGTCGGCCATCGGCCTGTCCATCGCCATCGCGATCGGCTTCGAGCGCTTCGAGGAGCTGTTGACGGGCGCGCACGAGGCCGACGAGCACTTCCGCACCGCCGCGCTGGAACAGAACATCCCGGCGATCATGGGGCTGCTCGGCGTGTGGTACAACAACTTCTGGGGCGCGCAGAGCCACGCCATCCTCCCCTACGACGAGTATCTGGCGTTCTTCCCGACCTACTTCCAGCAGGGCGACATGGAGAGCAACGGCAAGAGCGTGACGCGCGACGGCCGCCGCGTGGATTACGAGACCGGGCCGATCATCTGGGGCCAGCCGGGCACCAACGGCCAACACGCCTTCTACCAGCTCATCCACCAGGGCACGAAGCTCATCCCGTGCGATTTCCTGGCGCCGGCCCAGAGCCACAACCCGATCGGCCAACACCACACGCTGCTGCTCGCCAACTTCTTCGCGCAAACCGAGGCGCTGATGCGCGGCAGGACGCCGGAGGAAGCCCGCGCCGAGCTGCTGCGCCAGGGCGTGCCGGCCGACCGGCTGGAACTGCTCGTCGCGGCCAAGACGTTCGAGGGCAACCGGCCCACCAACTCGATCCTGTTCAAAAAGCTGACGCCCCGCGTCCTGGGCGCCCTGATCGCGTTCTACGAGCACAAGATCTTCACCCAGGGAGTCATCTGGGGCCTCAACTCCTTCGACCAGATGGGGGTCGAGCTGGGCAAGCAACTGGCCAACGCCATCCTGCCGGAGCTGGCCGGCGACGAAGCCGTGTCCACGCACGACAGCTCGACCAACGGCCTGATCAACGCCTACAAGGCCATGCGGCGACCGCCCGCCGGCGACTGACAACCAGGGACGCATCCCCGATGACCACGACCCGTCCGCGCAATGCACCGCCCTATTTCCACGTGCTGGCGAAGCCGACCGGCGCGCTTTGCAACCTGGACTGCAAGTACTGCTTCTTCCTGTCCAAAGAGGCCCTCTATCCGGGCAGTCGCTTCCGGATGTCCGACGAGGTGCTGGAAGCCTATGTCCGGCAACTGATCGAAGGCCAGAGCGGACCGGAGGTGTCGCTGGCCTTCCAGGGCGGCGAGCCGACCCTCATGGGGTTGGATTTCTTCCGCCGGGCGGTGGCCCTGGCGCAGAAATACGCGCCGGCCGGCGCGCGCATCGAATACGCGCTCCAGACCAACGGCACGCTGCTCGACGAGGCGTGGTGCGACTTCTTCCGGGAGCACAACTTCCTGATCGGCCTATCGCTCGACGGCCCGGCCGAAATGCACAACGCGTATCGGGTGGACAAGGGGGGCGCGCCGACCTTCGACCGGGTGATGCGCGCCGCGCGGCTGATGCAGGAACGCCGCGTCGAGTTCAACATCCTGTGCACCGTCCACGCGGCCAACGCCGGGCATCCGCTGGAGGTCTACCGCTTCTTCCGCGACGAAGTGCGCGGCCAATTCATCCAGTTCATTCCGATCGTCGAGCGCGCCACCGACGAAACGCTCTCCATCGCCAACCGCGGCTGGGGCTCGCGCCGCGACGGCGGCCGGCCGCTCTATACCCAATCGGGCAACCGGGTCACCGACCGCTCGGTGACGGCCGAAGACTGGGGCCGCTTTCTGATCGCCATCTTCGACGAATGGGTGCGCCGGGACGTGGGCACGATTTTCGTGCAGATGTTCGACGCCGCGCTGGCCTCGTGGGTGGGCGCGGCGCCGGCCCTGTGCGTCTTCGCGGAGACGTGCGGCAACGCGCTGGCGCTGGAACACAACGGCGACCTGTACGCGTGCGATCATTATGTCGAGCCAGATTACTTCCTGGGCAACATCACCGAGACGCCGATGATCGAGCTGGTGGCCTCGGACAGGCAGCGCCAGTTCGGGGCCGCCAAGCGCGATGCGTTGCCCCGCTATTGCCGCGAGTGTCCGGTGCGCTTCGCGTGTCATGGCGAATGTCCGCGCAACCGCTTCATCCTGACGCCCGACGGCGAGCCCGGCCTGAACTATCTGTGCGCGGGCTACAAGGCATTCTTCGCGCACGTGGATCGGCCGATGCGCATCATGGCCGACCTGCTGCGTCGCGGCCGCGCGCCGGCCGAGATCATGGCCATCCTGGCGGCCGAAGATGCCCGACTCCGACAAGCGTTTGCCCGGGCCGGCCGCAACGATCCGTGCCCGTGCGGCAGCGGCAAGAAGTTCAAGCAGTGTCACGGCCGGCCCGGTGCCGTGTAACCCCTGCATGTTTGCGCCCCGGCCGGCCTTGCGGCTGTTTCTGCTCGCCGCAGAGGCGCGGAGGACGCGGAGGATAAAAGAGCAATTCCAATGACGCTGATCATTCACAACGCAACGATCTTGACGCCCGAGCAGACGATCGAACGCGGCGCGGTGTGCATCGAGCGCGAGCGGATCGCGTGGGTGGGTCCGGCCGACGCCGTGCGGCCGCCAGAGGACGCGCAGACGATCGACGCGGCCGGCAGATGGCTGGTGCCCGGCTTCATTGAGCTGCAACTGAACGGCGCGTTCGGCGACGACTTCACCGCCGATCCGACCTCCATCTGGCGCGTGGCCGACCGGCTTCCCCGCTACGGCGTCACCAGCTTCCTGCCCACGATCGTCACCGCGCCCCTGGAGAAGATCGCCCTGGCCCGTCAGGTCGTCGTCGCCGGCCCGCCGGCCGGCTTCCGGGGGGCCGCGGCGCTGGGATTGCACATCGAAGGCCCCTTCCTCAATCCGCACAAGAAGGGCGCCCACAATCCGGCCTATCTGCGGCCGGCCGACCCGGCGCTCGTCGCCGACTGGTCGCCGGCCACGGGGGTGCGTCTCGTCACCCTGGCGCCCGAGCTGCCGGCCGGCCTGGAGACGATCCGCCAACTGGCGGCGCAAGGGGTGGTCGTCAGCGCCGGGCATTCGCTGGCCACCTGCGCCCAGGCAGAGAATGCCTTCGCGGCCGGGCTGCGCTACGGCACCCACCTGTTCAACGCCATGCCGCCGCTGCTCCATCGCGAGCCCGGCCTGGTCGGCGCGCTGCTGGCCGCGGCCGACCGCGTCGTCGGCCTGATCGCCGACGGCATCCACGTCCATCCCGCGCTGATCCGGATCGTGTGGGCCGCCAAAGGGCCGGCCGGGCTCAGCCTGGTGAGCGACGCGATGGCCGCGCTGGGCATGGCCCCGGGCCGCTACCGGCTGAACGACCTGGAGGTGATCGTCTCGGAGAAGGATGCCCGCCTGGCCGACGGCACCCTGGCGGGAAGCGTGCTCTCGCTCGATCAGGCGGTGCGCAACCTGATCGCGTTCACCGGCTGCCGTCTGGCCGAGGCGCTCGCCACCGTGACGACCACGCCGGCCGACCTGCTCGGCATTGCAGGGGAGCGCGGCCGGATCCGACCCGGCCTGATCGCCGACCTGGTGCTGTTGGATGCCGACCTGCGCGTGGCGGCGACGATCGTGCGGGGCGAGCTCTATTCCGGCGGAATGATTCCGTGACGGATGGCGTAGCGGATGAGGTCGGCCGTCGAGCGAAGCTCGAGCTTGCGCATGATGTTGGCGCGGTGGGTCTCCACCGTGCGCGGGCTGAGGACCAGCCGTTCGGCGATCTCGGGGCTGCTATAGCCCTCCGCGATCAGCTTCAACACCTCGCGCTCGCGCGGGGTCAGGGCTTCGTAGATGGAGGACGCGCCGGCGCGCGCCTTCTCCAGATAGGTAACGATCGAACGCTCGGAAAGGGGCGGGCTGAGGTAGTAGCGGCCCGCCAGCGCCTCGCGGATCGCGTAGACCAGATCGTTCGAGCTGGATTCCTTGAGGACATAGGCGAGCGCGCCGGCGCGCAGCGCTTCGAGCACATACGCTTCGTTGGAATGCATGGAGAGCACGACCAGCCGGGTTTGGGGCGAGCGCGCCTTGACCTCGCGCGCGATCTCGAGGCCGCCGATGCCGGGCAACATCAGATCGAGGACGGCCACGTTGGGCCGCAGGCGCTCGATCAACTGGACGGCCTCCAGGCCATCGCCGGTTTCGCCGACGATCCGAAAGTCCGGCTCGGTCGCCAACAGCATCTTGATCCCCTGGCGCACGATCTGATGGTCTTCGACCAGCACAATGGTGATCATCGGACGGTTCCTCTCAGGTCGTCGGCAGGTCGGCCAGTACGCGGGTGCCCTGGCCCGGCGCGGACTCGATGACCAGGCGACCGCCCAGCAGGTCGGCGCGCTCGCGCAGGCCCGATAGCCCGGCCGCATATCCCGCCGTCAAGATCCCCGCCGGATCGAAGCCGCGGCCGTGATCGCGCACCTCGACGTGGAGCAATCCGCCTTCGGCCTCCACCTCGACGAACGCGTAATCGGTCTCCGCGTGCCGCGCCACATTGGTCAACGCCTCTTGCACGATCCGATAGGCGGCCGTTTCGATCTCGGTCGCGAAGCGCCGGCCGTCGAGGCCCTGATGCCGGAAGTTGACCTGGATTTGGGTCTGCAACATGAACCGATCCACCAGCCACAAGAGGGCCGGCAACAGCCCCAGGTCATCGAGCATGGCCGGCCTCAGGTCGAGCGAGAGACTGCGCACCTTGCCGATCAGCTCGTTGAGCAGCGACTGCACCTGGCGCAGGTTGGCCTCGGCCATGGCGGGCGAGCGGAGCGCCATGTCCACCATCATCTTGAGCCCGGTCAACGATTGGCCGATCTCATCGTGCAGCTCGCGCGCCAGGTTGCGCCGCTCCTCGTCCTGCACGCGCACGAGCTGCCGCGAGAGCGCCTGCAACCGCTCGTGCGCCGAGATCACCTGGGTGAACAGCTCGTCGCGCGCGGCGGCCATGCGCAGCCGGTCGGTGATGTCCTCGCCGATGCCTGTGACGCCGATCACGCGGGCGTTCATGTCGCGCGTGGTCGTGAAGTTCCAGGAGATCGTGCGCCGCTCGCCCCGCGCCGTCAACAGATCGCTCTCGAAGTGGGCCGCGACGGACGTCACGTCGAGCAACCGGACGAATTGCTCTTCGATCTGGCGGCGCTGATCGGCCGGCGTGAAGCGCTCGAACCAGTTGCTGCCGAGCACCTCGGATCGGTGCAGGCCGATCACCCTGGCCAGGTGCTCGTTGCAGAAGGTGACCTGCCCTTCACGGTCGAGCCCGACCACGACCAATTGTACGCTTTCCAGCATTTCGCGCAAGCGCCGCTCCGAGACGAACAGGGCTTCGAGGAGCTCATCGCGTTCGGCATCGGAGCGCAGAGACGCCATGCCGAGCGAGATGTTCTGGGCCAACGCATCGAGGAGCTGTAACTCTTCGTCGTCGAAGGCGTTCACCGCATCGGCGTAGATGGCGAGCGCGGCCACCGCGCGATTGCGCACCAGCAATGGCAACGCCACGACCGAGCGAAAGCCGAAGGCCGCCAGCTGCTCGCGCCAGGGGGCAAAACATGGATCTGTGGCCACGTCTCCCACGACGCAGCGCTTTTTGGTGCGAATAGCCGTGCCCACCGGGCCGGCGCCGTACACATCGTCCTCGCCCCAGGTGACCGTGATATTCGCCACGTAGTCGGCCGCGGTGCCGCACACCGCGATCGGCCGCACCGTCTTCTGCGCGTCCTGCTCGGCGCGGCCGACCCACACCTGGCGATAGCCGGCCACCTCCACCAGGATCTCGCAGATCTGGTTCAGCAACTCCATCTCGTCCCGCGCGCGCACCACCGCCTGGTTGCACTCCAGCATGGCGCGCAGATTGCGGTTCAGCCGGCGCAGCGCTTCCTCCATGCGGCGACGCCCGGTTACGTCCAGATGAAATCCCACCACGCGCACAACCCGGTCCTGCTCATCGCGCTCGACCACGCCGAAGCGATCCTGGATCCAGCGCCATTCGCCCGTCCTGGCGCGCATGCGATACTCGTGGGTGATCGAGGTCGGCGCCTCGCGAAGACACTGCTCGACCGCGGCCAGGGCGCCGGGCAGGTCGTCGGGATGCACGAGGGCTTGCCATACCTCGCGCGACATGGCCAGCTCGGCGACGGAATAGCCCAACATGGACGCGTAGCGATCGTTGATCGTCACCTCGCCGGTGCGCAGGTCCCAGTCGTACATCCCCAGGTCGGCGCTCTGCAATGCCAGCGCCAGGCGCTGTTGGCTCTGGCGCAGCGCGGTGAGGGTGTTGCGCCATTGGGTGATATCCTCCAGACTGCCCTCGAAATAGAGGAGGCGGCCGGCCGCGTCGTACACCGGACAGAAGGTATCGCGCACCCAGATGAGGGCGCCGTCCTTGCGCCGCAGGCAGATCTCGGACGTCTGCGGCCTGTGCGCTTGCTCGATGGCCAATATCTGTTCGGTGCGCTGGCGGGGATCCGCGTACAGAGAGTGCGCCGATACCTGCAAGAGCTCCTCTACGCTGTCGTAGCCCAGCAGAGACGCCAGGGCCGGATTGGCGCTGAGGATCCGGCCGCTGCGGGTCGTCCGGTAGAAGCCGATCGGGGACCATTCGAAGAAGGCGCGGCAAGGCAAGCGCCGAATTCGGCGCGGCGGGCGAATGCGTCGCTGTCGGAAATCGAGCTCTTCAGGCATGTCGTCGTTCCGGCCGCCACATTTAGCGGATTTCGATGGCGGAGACCATCGGCCCATAGCGGCCGCTCGCCTTGACGAAGGTTATGTCCAGGACACCATCGCTGACCGTAACCGTGTAGGTCTTATCGAAGGCAATAGCCTTGCCCACGATCTGCGCCACGTCGAGGGCCGTCTCCACGTCGGCCCCCTCCATTGCGATGCGCATCACCCGGTCGCCGGCCTTGCTGGTAGCAAACTCGGCGAAGCGCAACGTGACCTGGTAAGTGCCGTTCGGCACGGTGAAACGGTAGGCGCTCATCCCTTCGCGATACTTCTGGTAAAGCAGATCATCATTGGTGGCGTCCACGGCCAGGGTAGACGACCTGGCGCTGCCGGCCACATACCCCCACCCGCCCGTCGCGTAAGCCTGGTCGGCCGACCAGACCCGGCCTTGCGAGTCGGTATAGGTGACGCCGCCGGCGTTGACCCGCCGGGCGTAAGACACGCCGGTCGGCGTCGCGGTCGGCGTGCGGGTCGGGGTCGGCGTGGCCGTCGGCGTCCGGCTGGGCGTGGGGCTCGGCGTCATCGTGGGCGTGGCCGTGGGCGGCAGTTCCCCCACCCATTCGACCGCGATGGCCGAGACGAGCGCCTTCTTGCGGCTGTTGCTGGAAAAGATCAGATTCAATTGACCGTCGGTCACCGTGGCCGTATAGACCCGCTCCAGCGGCTGGCCGGCGCCGACCAGCGCATAGATATCCAGGCCGGCTTCGACCTGTTCGCCTTCGATGGAGATCTGGATCACCCGCTCGCCGGCCTTGTTCACCTGAAACTCGGCGAAGCGCAGCGTGACCCGATAGATACCATTATACACATCGGCCAGATATTTGAAAAGACTGCCTTCGCGCCAGGTGTAGTAGAGCCGGCCGTCGGCCAGGGTGTCGTCGCCGCTCGCCACCGAGCCGACCACGCCATCCTGATAGCCCCAGGTCGGCGCCTTCCGGGCGTCGTATCTCTGGTCGGCGAACCAGAGCTGGCCCAGCGAGTCGGTATACGGGGCGCTGCTTCCTGCATCCACCTGAGCGCGCAACATTGGCGGGACCGGCGTTGCGGTGGCCGTGGCAGTCGGCGCGAAGGTGGGCATGGGCGTGGTGGTGGGAACCGGCGCCGCCTCGTCCAACGCCTTCACCTCGATGGCCGAGACCATCGGCTTGAGCGTGCCGCCCACCTGGGCAAAGGAGATCGTCATCTGGCCGTCGGAGA
>DAOTZV010000213.1:0-5640 GCA_034434235.1 Anaerolineae bacterium | reverse complement strand
GGTAGTCGGCCAGCCGGCGCTCGCCTGCGCACAACTGATTGACATGGACGATCTCGGGTGCAGCGCCGGCCAGCTCGCACGCCCAAGCCGCTTCGCGATCGCGGTTCGTGCCGGTGGCGTGCAGGATCAGGACAGGAGGTCTTGTGTTCATCGGATGTGTCCTCGCCATGCGTTTTCCAGCGCGGCCAGATCCGCTTCGATCAGCAGCTCGCCGTCCGCGCCCCACACGCGCAGAACCGGTTCGGCCGTCACCTCGCCGAGCGCCGCGTACGGCAGGCCGGCCAGTTGCGCCTCGAAGTCGGCCGCGTGCTCCGGCGCCACTTCGACGAGGAGCCGGCCCAACGATTCGCCGAACAGCAGCGTCGCGTCGTCGAGGCCGGCCTCGTCGGGTCGCCGCGCGGCCGCCAGGCGCAGCGCCAACCCCAGCTCGCCGGCGATGACCATCTCGGCCGCGGCGACCGCCAATCCGCCTTCCGAGCAGTCGTGGCACGCCCGCACCAGCCCGGCCCGCATCGCCGCATGGAGCGCCCGGTAGAGGGCCAATCGTTCTTCGCCCCCCTGACCCTGGCCCCCCTGGCCCCCCAATTTTGGGGGGAATGGGGGGCGGGGGGACGGGGGGCGAAGCTGGAGCTCCCCCTTCTGGCCCCCCAATCTTGGGGGGAATGGGGGGCGGGGGAACGGGAAGCGAAGCTGGCGGCCCACCGCGTACAGCCGGTCGCCGGCCGCCTTCAGGCCCATCGTCACGGTGCGGCGCACGTCGGGCACGATGCCCAGCGCCGAGATGAGCAGGGTGCCGGGGATGGCATGTTTCTGGCCGTCCGCGCCGGTGTACTCGTTGTTCAGGCTATCCTTGCCCGAGATGAAGGGCGCGCCGTAGGCCACGGCCGCATCGTAGCAGCCCTGCGCGCAGCGCACCAGCCCGCCGAGGCGGTCGGGCAGGTTCGGGTTGCCCCAGCAGAAGTTGTCCAGCAGCGCGATGCGATCCGGATCGGCGCCGACGGCCACGCAGTTGCGGATCGCCTCGTCCACCGCGGCCCACGCCGCCGCGTAGGGGTCCGTCCCGTTGCGCGCCGGGCAGATCCCCGCGGCCAACGCCACGCCCTGATGGGCGATGGGCCGATCATCCTGCACTCGAAAATCGCCGGTCGCGAAGCGCAGATCCAACACCGCGGCGTCGGACGGGCCGGCGTCGGCGCGGCCGACGAACGGCTTGACGACCGTGGCGCCCTGCACCTCGTGGTCGTAGCGCCGCACCACATCTTCCTTGCTGCGGATGTCGGGGGCGGCGAGGTAAAGGTTAAGGCTAAGGTTAAGGTGGCTCGCCTCATCCTCAACCTCGTCCTCAACCTCATCCTTAGCCTCATCCTCAGCTTCAACTCGCGTCCACGTGGCGCGCAGATGCCGCCGCGGGATGCCGTTGTGCAGGAAGTCGGTGTCTATCTCGCCGACGATCCGGCCGTTGTAACGCAGGGTGAGCCGGCCATCGCCGGTGAAGCGCCCCAGCGCCACCGCCTCCACGTCCAGCTCCGCGCAGATCGCCTGCAACCGCGGCCAGTGGGCCGGCGGCACGGCCAACACCATGCGCTCCTGCGCCTCGCTGAGCCAGATCTCCCAGGGCCGCAGGCCCGCGTATTTGAGCGGCGCGCGTTCGAGATGGACCTCCGCGCCCAGCTCCGCGGCCATCTCGCCCACGGCCGATGAGAGCCCGCCCGCGCCGCAGTCGGTGATCGCGGTGTAAAGCCCTTCGTCGCGGGCCAACATCACCGCCTCCAGCGCCTGCTTCTCGTGGATCGGGTGGCCGATCTGCACGGCCGTGCCCGCGATCTGGCCGGTCTCGTGATCCATCTCCATCGAGGAGAAGGTGGCCCCGCGCAAGCCGTCGCGGCCCGTGCGGCCGCCGATCACCACGACCAGGTCGCCCACCTGCGGCCGGTTGCGGTGCGCGCCGCGGGGCAAGATCCCCAGGCATCCGCAAAAGACCAGCGGATTCGCGATGTAGCCTTCGTCGTACACGATCGCGCCGTTCACCGTGGGGATGCCCATCTTGTTGCCGTAATCTTCGATGCCGGCGATCACGCCGTCGGCGATGCGCCGCGGGTGAAGCACGCCCGCCGGCAGCGCATCGAACGGCAGGTCGGGCGGGCCGAAGCAGAGCACGTCGGTGTTGGCGATCGGCCGCGCGCTCACGCCGATCACGTCGCGGATCACGCCGCCCACGCCGGTGTTCGCGCCGCCGAACGGCTCCAGCGCGGAGGGGTGGTTGTGCGTCTCGACCTTGAAGGCCAGGTCGAAGCGGTCGTCGAACGCGATGACGCCGGCGTTGTCCACGAACGCAGAGCGCACCCACGGCTTGTTCACCCGTTCGGTGGCCGCGCGGATGAACGTCTTGAGGAGCGAGTCAATGGTGCGTCGGCTGCCGGGGATCACGGCGCCGTCCGGGCCGATCTCTTCGTATTCGATGATCGCCTTGAAGGTCTTGTGGACGCAATGCTCCGACCAGGTCTGCGCGAGCATCTCCAGCTCGACGTCGGTCGGCTCGCGGCCCGCGCGGCGATAGTAGGCGCGGATCGCCTGCATTTCGGCCAGGTCGAGCGCCAGGCGGCGTTCCTGGCTGATGGCAAGCAGCCGTTCGTCGTCCGCGGCGGTCAGGGGAATCGTCTCGACCGGTGCGTCGGCGGCCTGGAGCGGGACAAAGGGGGGCGATATCGGTTCGTCCACGGCATAGGTCTGGATGACCAAGTTGGCGAGCAGGCCTTCGGCCAGACGCCGCGCCGCGTCGTCGTTCACGTGCCCGACGATCACGTAACGATGGCCCGTGGCCGCGCGCGCCAGTCCCGTCACGCCGATCAGCCGCGCGCCGGCCAACAGGCTCTCGGCCACGCTGTCGGTGACGCCCGGCCGGAGCGCGACTTCGATGGAGCGGGCATCGGCGCCGTCGAGGAGCCGTAGGGGCGCACGCCGTGCGCCCCTGCCGTCTTGTTCCTTCCCATCCAACGGCTGAATGACGGCCTGTTCGACGACCGGATCATAGAGCAAAGTGTCGCTCAGGCGGCCGACCGCGGCGTCATCCAGGTCGCCTTCCAGAAAGTAAAGGTCGCCGACGGATATGGCCTCGATGCCCCCGATGCCCAGGGCTTCGGCCTGGCGGCGCAGGCTTTCCCCGCGGGCATCGGGAAAATCGGGTTTGGTGGAAACCTCAACGCGATAGAGCATGAGACAGTTCCTCTAAAAGGCCGAATGAATTCAGGGCGAAGCGTCGCCCGGTGGCCGCCGAATGAATTCGGGGCGAAGGGGCGCGTTCGCCGCCAGGTCGGCCTGCGCCGACCGCGCGGCCCATGCGAAGGGCGTCCCTGGAGAGGGACGCCCGGCCAACGGCCCGTTAGCTGCGACCTCGGTCGCCCGGCTGCTGGTCGCCCGGTGGCCGCCGAATGAATTGCGTGCAGCTCCAGCCGTGGACGTGCGTGCCCCAGCCCCAGCACTCGCCGATGGTGTCGTAGCCGTCCACCAGGAACTCGCTCCACTTGCGGTAGAGGTCGGGCAACCGGTCGGCCATGCCCGCGGCCGCCACGGCGTCGTGCACCACGTAGCTGATGAACGGCTCGCCCATCACGATCTGGTTCTCGACGTCCCAATCGGGCTCGTAGATGCCGCGCAGCTGCTTCATCATCTTCTCCGGCGAATAATCGCCGCCGCCGCCCGTCCAGGAGCGGACGACCAGCTTCGTCGAATCGGTGATCGTCTCGATGATCCGCTGCCAGCGCTCGACCGGGGCCAGGCCCGAGACGATGGCGAACGCGCCCCCCATCTGGCTCATGGCCGGATGGCGCACGCCGTTCACCACGTGGTCCACATAGGAGCCGCGCGCCTCATCCCAGAAGATCTCGAAGCCGGCTTTGGCCTTTGCATAAACCTCCTCGGCCCAGGCGCGGCTGGCGTTCTCGCCCAGCCAGCCGCCTGGAGGCTCCTGTGCAGGCGCATTCCGGGGTGCGCCTCGGCGAGATCCACCGCGCCCGCGAGCGTTTCTACGCGCCCGCCGATCGGCGCGAGGACCTCGCCGCCCAACTCAGCAATGGATCGCGGGTAGAGCGGGCCGTAGGGGCTGGTGGGCGGCTGGCTGTGCGCGTAACCGCCGAAGTAGATGGAAGGAATCACGACCGCGGCGCCCCACGCACGGTCGTCGAAGCCGGGCTGCTCCCAGCCGGCCGGCAGGCGTCGCGCGTCGAGGATCTCGATGGGGACGCCGCCGCCGGCCGGTCCCCAGCCCGGCGGCGGCTGATCCCACGCGTCGCTCTGCATCGCCTTCCATGTCGTGTCGCTGACGAGCCAGTTGCCGGCGCCCAGGTCGGCCTCGAAGACCAGCACGCCGGTCTTGCCGAGCGTCATCGTGGGCACGGCGGGCATCCAGAACGAACGGGCGCGGCCGTAGTACTTCACGTGGACGGCGATGACGTTTGCGCCGGCCTTGAGGTAGGGGGCCAGGTCGAACAGGTCGTAGTGCAGCCGTCGCGGCTGGCTGCGGACCGGGCCGCGGAAGACTTCCTGGCCGTTGACGTAGAGGACGTACCGCGAGTCGGCGGTGATGCGGGCCGGAACGCGGGCGGGCACGGCGTCGAGGGTGAAGGTCTTGCGAAAGAAGCCGTGCGCCTCGGGCCGCGGCTCGAAGCTGTCGCCGCCGAACGGGCTGGTGGGCATGGGCCAGGTATCTCGTCGCCGAGGGCCCCACGACCATGAAAGGATCGTGCTACTGAGCAGCGCCCGGTCCCACAGGGAGGCTTCGCACTGAACCGGGCTGGGCCTCGCGTCGGCGCACATCCAGCCCCGTTCACGGGGCGTTGCTCTCGTAGCCCGGCGATGGATCGCCGGGCGGCCTCGCCGGACGCACCGCGCGCCGGCAATGCGCTCGGTACATTGGGAATCGCTGGTGATGGCGCGTCCGATTGACTTCACGCCTGATGCGAGGTAAACTATACAAGGCGCTGTGCAATTCAGAACGATTGAGGCCGGGAGCATGGCAGACAGCTATCCAAAGGGCCGCCCGACCATCGGCGTGCTGGCCGGCTGGCAGATCTACTGGACGGCCAGGCCGCTGAGTTACCTGAACCCGATCTTCCGCGGCATCCGCCAGGCCGCGGCCGACCTGGGCTGCAACCTGCTGCTGGGCTGTGGCCTGGGACCGACCGCGACCTCCGGCGATCCCCTGCGCCCCGCGTGGCCCTTCCCCTCGCCGGAAACCGACTTCGTGCCGATCGGCCCCTGGAACACCGACGGCCTCATCGCCATTGTGCCGTTGCACTCCGCGGCGCGCTCCCGTGACCTGCAACAGGTGCGCGCCGCCGGCCACCCGGTGCAGTTCATCGGCTCCGGGGAGGAAGGGCCCACCATCGTCGCCGACAACGCCGGCGGCATCCTGGCGGCCATGGACCATCTCGTCGAACACGGCCATCGCCGCATCGCGTTCATCGCCGGCAGCCTGGACGACATGTCGGGCGACTCCGGCGCCCGGCTGGTGGCCTACCGCGCGGCGCTGGCGCAACACGGCCTGGCGGCCGATGAGCGCCTGGTGGCCTACGGCCAGCACAACTACGACATCGGCTACGCGGCCATGCGCCAGATCCTGGATTCCGGCGCGGCGTTCACGGC
>DAOTZV010000212.1:0-5813 GCA_034434235.1 Anaerolineae bacterium | reverse complement strand
GAGAGGTCCTACCGCTCCCCCATCCTGGCGCTGCGCAAACAGTTCGACCTGTACGCCAACCTGCGGCCGACCGTCAGCTTGTTGCCCTCCGTGCCAGGCCCTTCCGAAGCGCCCCGCACGGGGATTGACCTGCTCATCGTCCGCGAGAACACCGAGGGCCTCTACGCCGGCCGCGAGCGCCGGGACGGCCCCGACGCCGCCATCGCCGAGCGCGTCATCACCCGTCGCGCCAGCGAACGCATCGCGCGCGTCGCCTTCGAGCAGGCGCGAAAGCGGGCCGCCCATCGGCAACTCAACCCATCTAGCTTCCAGCTTCCAGCTTCCAGCCCCCAGCCCCCAGGCCCCAGGCCCCAAGTGACCATCGTCCACAAGGCCAACGTCCTCAAGCTGACCGACGGCCTGTTCCGCCAGGCGTGCCTGACGGTAGCGGCCGAATATCCCGACGTGCGGGTCGAAGAGATGCTGGTGGACGCGGCCGCGATGTGGCTGGTGAAGGATCCGGCCCGCTTCGACGTGATCGTCACCACCAACCTGTTCGGCGACATCCTGTCGGACCTGGCCGCGGGGCTGGTGGGCGGGCTGGGAGTGGCGCCGTCGGCCAACGTGGGCGCGGGCCGCGTGGCCGTGTGCGAGCCGGTGCACGGCAGCGCGCCCGACATCGCCGGCCAGGGGATCGCCAACCCCATCGGCGCCATCCTCAGCGCGGCCATGCTGCTCGATCACCTGGGCCAGGCCGCGGCGGCCGACCGCGTGCGCCGCGCGGTGGCCGCGACCGTCGCCGCGGGGATCGTGACCCCCGACCTGGGCGGCGCGGCCACAACCGCTCAGGTGACCGCGGAGATCTGTGCGCGTTTGCGAATGTGAGAGATAGAAGGAGGAGACCATGATCGGATCATTGAGCCGGCTGCCGGTCGAAACGGCGCTGGATGACGGCATGAGATTGTTGCAAGAGCTGGTTGAGATTCGCTCTCCTTCCGGCCAGGAAGGGCCGGCCGTCAACCACCTGGTGGAATGGATGGCGCGCCGCGGCTTCGCGGCCCATCGGGACGCGGCCGGCAACGCCATCGGCATCCTGGAGGGGCCGTCGGGCAACGGGCACGGCCCCGCGCGCGAGATCGTGTTGTTGGGCCACATAGACACCGTGCCCGGCTTCCCGCGGGTGACCGTGCGCGGGGGCAAGCTCTACGGCCGGGGCGCGGTGGATGCCAAAGGCCCGTTGGCGGCCTTTGCCGTCGCGGCCGCCATGCTGGGACCGTTGCCCGGCTGGCGCATCGTCGTCGTCGGCGCGGTGGAAGAGGAAGCAGCCACCTCGAAGGGCGCACGGTATCTGGCCCAGCGCCGCAAGCCCGACATGGTGGTCATCGGCGAGCCGACCGGCTGGCATCGAGTGGCGCTCGGCTACAAGGGCCGCCTGTTGGCCGACGTGACGATCCAGCGGCTGCTCTCGCATACGGCCGGGCCCGAGTCCAGCGCGGCCGAGCTGGCCGTCGCGTTCTGGAACTGCGTCACGCAACGGGTCGCGGCCCTCAATGCCGGCCGCACGAAGATCTGGGAGCAGGTGCAACCCAGCCTGCGCAGCATCTGTTCGTCGGACGACGGCATGTTGGAGACGGTGCAGATGCGGCTCGGCTTCCGCCTGCCGCTCGACGTGACGCCCGATCAGATCAAGGCGTTGCTGGTGGCCTGCGATGAGAGGGTAGGCATTGATTTTAAAGGAGAGGAGTATGCCTATCGGGCCGAGAAGAACACCCCCCTGGTGCGCGCGTTCCTGAACGCCATCCGCGAGCAGGGCGGCGAACCGGGCTTCGTCGTCAAGACGGGCACCTCCGACATGAACGTCGTCGGCCCGGTGTGGCGGTGTCCCATCGTCGCCTATGGCCCGGGCGACAGCAGCCTCGACCACACCCCCAACGAACATATCGCCCTCGACGAATGGCGCGCCGGCGTGAGCGTGCTCGCCGCGATGCTCCGCCATTGCCTCCTCAATTGACCCCGGCCGCGCGCGCTCGCTGCTCACCCCAGACGCTCTCACGAGCCCGGTGCCTCCAAGGGCGCCGGGCTCGTGCGTCCCGGCTCATCCTAACAGAAACCTGACCGATTTCTCATCGAACTCTCATTTGATTAGGATACAAATCATTTGTGTCCTATGCTTTTTAGCGGCTATCATCCAGGGCAAATCCAGTGCAGGCGAGCTGCCTGGCGCAGGGCAGCGCGCGAGGAAAGGAACGATCGGCATGAAACGGCTTTCTGGGATGGTTGCTCTCTTGCTTATCGCCGGCCTGTTGGCCGGCTGTACGGCCGGCGCCGCGCAAACCACGGCGCGAGCTGCCGGCCAGACCACCGCGACCGTCCAGCGCGGCAACCTGACGGCCACGGTCAACGCGGCCGGCAACATCACCGCGCATCAGCAGGTTGCTCTGAACTTCGGACAGGGCGGCACGGTGGCGAAAGTGTATGTCAAGGTCGGCGACCGGGTGAAGGCCGGCCAGGTGTTGGCCGAGCTGGACACCAGCGATCTCAAGCTGCAGCTCGAAAACGCCAAAGTCAATCTAAGGATCGCGGAGAACAAGCTGGCGCAGACCAAAGCGCCGGCCACCGCGCAGGACATCGCCAACGCCCGCGCCCGGTTGGAATCGGCGCAGGCCAGCTACAACAAGCTCGCGGCGGGTCCCACACAGGCCGAACTGGCCGCGGCCCAGGCCGCGTTGGCGAGCGCCCAGGCCGCCTACGATGCGGCGGTCAAATCGGCGGCCGTCGCCGGCACGACCATTGATGCGGCCACCGCGCAATATCAGAAGGCGCTGGCGGCCCTCCAGCAGGCGCAGGCGGCTTACGATCGCGTGGCCAGCGCGCCCAACATCGCCGCCCGCTCCGAGTCGGTCGCGTTGCAGAACGCCACCATTGACTTCAACCAGGCCAAGGCCAACTACGAGGCGTCGCTGGCCACGGCCGGCGCCGACGCCCGCACCAAAGTGGCCCAGGCGTTCAGCCAGCTTCAGCAGGCGCAGGCCAACCTGGCCAAGCTCCAGGCCAGCGAGAGCGACCTGATCGCCGCCAGGGCGCAGGTGACCCAGGCGCAGAACGACCTGGACAAGCTGTTGGCCGGGCCCGATGCCGCGACGCTGGACATCGCCCAGCAGCAGGTGGCCCAGGCCGAGATCGCCGTGCGGCAGGCCGAATACAAGCTGAAGCAGGCCCAGATCGTGGCGCCGTTCGATGGCACGATCACGGCCGTGAACATCGTCGTCGGCGGAGCCGGGCCCACCAGCGGCACGGCCGGCGCCATCCAACTGGCCGACCTGGACAACCTGGAGATCATCGTGAACATGGCCGAGGTGGACGTCAGCAAGATCAAGGTGGGCCAGCCGGCCCAGATCACCCTCGACGCGCTGCCGAACGTGACACTGACCGGCGAAGTGAGCCTGGTCTCGCCGGCCGGCGTGCAGACGCAAGGGGTGGTCAATTACCCCGTGACCGTGGCCGTGAAGGACCCCACGCCCGAAGTCAAGACCGGCATGACCGCGAACGTGACCATCATCACCGACGAGCGCGATAACGTGCTCATGATCCCCAACCGCGCGGTGCGCACCGTCGGCCGGCAGAAGATGGCCACCGTCCTCCTGGAGGGCAACGAGATCCAGGTGCCCATCGTGGTCGGCATGAGCGGCGACTCGTACACCGAGGTGATCAGCGGGCTCAAGGAGGGAGATGTGGTGGTCGTCGGCACGACGACGACCGCGCAGACCAATCGGATCCCGGGCGTGGGCAACCCGATGATGATCCCGGCCGGGCCGGGGCGGTAAGCGGACGGAGCGCCGGCGCGCAGACGCCGGACGAGGCGAACGATGATCGAACTGGAAAACGTCTACAAGATCTACCGGATGGGCGATAGCGAGGTGCATGCCCTCGACGGCGTGAGCCTGAAGATCGCGGCCGGAGAATGGGTGGCGATCGTGGGGCCTTCGGGTTCGGGCAAATCCACGCTGATGAACGTGATCGGTTGCCTCGATCAGCCCACTTCCGGCTCCTATAAGCTGGACGGCGTCGAAGTGGCCCGGATGAGCGACCGCGAGCTGGCGCGCGTGCGCAATCGCAAGATCGGCTTCGTCTTTCAGACCTTCAACCTGCTCCCGCGCACGACCGCGTTGGCCAACGTCGAGCTGCCGCTGGTCTATGCCGGCGTGCGCGACCGCCGCCAGCGCGCTATCGCGGCGCTGGAGCGGGTCGGCCTGGGCGACCGCCTGCACCACCGGCCCAACGAGCTGTCGGGCGGCCAGCAGCAGCGCGTGGCCATCGCCCGCGCGCTGGTCACCAACCCGTCCATCATCCTGGCCGACGAGCCGACCGGCAACCTGGACTCCAGGGCGGGCGCGGAGATCATGGAGCTGTTCCATCGCATGCACACCGAACAGGGGCTGACGATCGTGATGGTGACCCATGATCCGGACATCGCGGCGCAGTGCGAGCGGGTCGTGCACATCCGCGATGGCAAGATCCTCAGCGATGAGCGGAACGGCGACCGCCGTCGGGTGCCCGGCATCGCCGAACAACTGACGGCCCCCGCCATCCCGGTTCCGGAGCCGGTGGCCACAGGAGCAGTGCGATGACCATCATCGAAAGCATTCGGATCGCGTTGGTGAGCCTTTCGGCCAACAAGCTGCGCTCCGCGTTGACCATGCTGGGCATCATCATCGGCGTGGCCGCGGTCATCGCGCTGATGGGGGTTGGCCGGGGGGCCCAGCAGGCGATTGACAGCCAGATCAACAGCATGGGCACCAACCTGATCTTCATCTCGCCGGGCGCCGTCAGCCAGGGCGGCGTGCGGTCGAGCCAGGGCTCGGCTCAGACGCTCACCTACGACGACGCGGTGGCGCTCGCCACGTCGGGCCTCTCGGCCGTGGCGGCCGTCGCGCCCGAGGCGCGCACCTTCGGTCAGGTCGTCTACATGGGGAACAACATCAACACCCAGATCGTCGGCGTGACGCCCGAATACGAGACGGTGCGCAACTACCGGGTGCAGGCGGGCGAGTTCATCAACGCGGGCAACGTGACCGCGCGCTCGACCGTGGCCGTGATCGGCGCGAACATCATGACCACCCTCTTCAACGGCGAAGACCCGATCGGCCAGACGATCCGCATCAACAACGTCGGCTTCAAGGTGATCGGCGTGCTGGAGGCCAAGGGCGGCGGCGGCTTCGGCAACCAGGACGATCAGATCCTGGTGCCCCTGACGACGGTCAACGCCCGGCTTCAGCGCGGCAACTTCCGCGGCAGCAACCTGGTCAGCCAGATCAGCGTGCAGGCCACCGACGCCGGCCAGATCAACCTGGCCATCCAACAGGTCAGCGAGGTGTTGCGCGAGCGCCACAAGATCCGCTTCGAGGACGACTTCACCGTGCGCAGCCAGCAGGACCTGCTCTCGACCGCCAACCAGATCACGGGCGTCCTGACCCTCTTCCTGGGCGGCGTGGCGGGCATCTCGTTGCTGGTCGGCGGCATCGGCATCATGAACATCATGCTGGTGAGCGTGACGGAGCGCACGCGCGAGATCGGCCTGCGCAAGGCCATCGGCGCCACGCCGGCTGCTATCTTGGGACAGTTCTTGATCGAGGCGATCGTGTTGTCGTTCATCGGTGGCGTCTTCGGCATCGTGCTCGGCGTGGGCATCGCTTTTGGTGTGACCCGCTTCGTGGACTTCAGCGCCATCGTGCAACCGGGCGCCATCATCCTGGCTGTGGGCTTCTCGGTCGCCGTCGGCCTGTTCTTCGGTATCTATCCCGCCCGGCGCGCAAGCAAGCTGAACCCGATTGATG
>DAOTZV010000211.1:0-35199 GCA_034434235.1 Anaerolineae bacterium | reverse complement strand
GCTGGGGCGGTTCATCGCGCCGGACACGGTCGTGCCGGAGCTGGGAGGAGCGCCGTCCGCGAATATCGCACGAATGCACGAATCACGCGGCGGGCCATTTGTGGACGGCCACCCCAACCCGCGGCGCGCGTGCGCCAGGCGACCGCGACCGAAGTCACGCGCCTCATCGGCCCGCACTACGAGGTCGTGGTATCGCCGGCCAGCGCATCGCCGTGCGGCAGAACGGGGCGCTCTTCTACCTGCACGGCGACCATCTCGGCAGCACGGTGGTCACGACCGACCACACCGGCGCCAAGACCAACGACGTGCGCTACTTCGCCTACGGCGCGCCGCGGACGGGGGACCTGTTCGCGCTGCCGACGGATCACACCTTCACCGGGCAGAAGCTGGACCGGGGCACGGGGCTGATGTACTGTGGCGCGCGATACTATGACCCGATGCTGGGGGGCCCTCCACCCTGGCCTGGCCGCCAGGGCAGGCGAATATCGCACGAATGCACGAATCACGCGGCGGGCGGCCGGTCATTTCAGGTGCGGGCCCGAAACATGCCCCAGGACGTTGCCGTGGTTTCGTAACGCGAACCTCCGGCTTGTGTCCGCGTTTGGTGGGCGCAAGCCGGAGGCTTGCGGCACGGGAGCGGCGCGGGAACGGATTCTCTCTTTTCGGCGTCTCTTTATTTGGGTCGGAATCTGTTATAATGAGCATGTCGGTCTTTCCCCAGGGTCTTACAAGGAGGAACAGCTTATGTGGCGTGCCCGTCTCTTGATTTCAGTCATGCTCCTGGTCCTGGTGACCGTCACGGCGTGCGGCGGCAAGTCCACCCCTACGCCCACCCTTACCCCGGAGGTGATCATGGCTCCATCTGGCACTCCCGGCGCCTCGCGCGGGGACGCCCCCGGGCCGACTGGACAGCCGTCGGCCACGCCTACCGCGGCCGCGGGCCTGCGCCTGAGCGAAGGCCAGGAGCAGGCCGGCCGGGCCACGCCCGCGCCGACCGCCGCCGGCCAGCCGTTGGCCGCGGCCGATCTGCAACGAGTGCTCGACCGCCTGCCGACGTTGGAGGCGGCCGCCGGCGATCAGCAGGCGTTCGCCCTGCGTCCCGGCTCGTTGCCCGCGCCCCGGCCCGGCAAGACCATCGAGTTGCCCTTCCCGCCGCCCACCCCTCCGGCGCCGCCAGAGACCGGGGCGGCCGGCCCGCTCGCAGTCCTGCGCTACCAGCCGGACGGCGATGTCCCGCTGGCCCCCTACCTGAGCGTCACCTTCAACCAGCCGATGGTCGCGCTCACCGGCCTGGCGGATCTGGCCCAGGGCGTCGTGCCCGTCAAGCTCTCGCCCATGCCGGCCGGCAAATGGCGCTGGGTGGGCACGAAGACGCTGATGTTCGAGCCGTCCGGTCGCTTCCCGATGGCCACGAAGTACACCGTCGAGATCCCCGCCGGGACGAAATCGGCGACGGGCGGCGTGCTCGCCTCGGCCGTCACGTGGACCTTCACCACGCCGCCGGCCACCCTCAAGGCCTCTTACCCCACCCGCGGCCCCACCCGCCGCGATGTGCTGATGTTCGCGGCCTTCGACCAGCGCATTGATCCCGCGGCCGTGCTGAAGACGGTGAAGGTGACGGCCGGCGGCGCCGCGATCGCCATCCGGCCGGCGACCGCGGCCGAAGTCGAGGCCGACAAGGCGGTGAGCCGGCTGGCGAACCAGGCCGGCGCAGAGCGTTGGGTGGCGTTCCGGGCCGTCGAGCTGTTGCCGGCCGACAGCACGATCACCGTGGCGATCGGCCCCGGCACCCCCTCCGGCGAAGGCCCCCTGACCACGGCCGCCGCGCAATCCTTCACCTTCAAGACCTACGGCGCGTTCCAGGCCCTCGGCGCGCGCTGCGGCTACGGCGATCAGTGCGCGCCCCTCATGCCCTGGTGGATCGAATTCAACAACCCCCTGGACGCGGCCGCGTTCGACCCGGCCTGGGTGAAGATCACGCCGGCGCTGCCCGGCGCCAGGATCGCCGCACAGGGCAACACGATCATGATCCAGGGCCGCAGCCAGGGCCGCACCACCTACCGCATCGAGGTGAGCGGCAGCCTGCGCGACCAGTTCGGCCAGACGCTGGGCAATGCCTACGCGTTCACGATCAAGGTCGGCTCGGCCTATCCCAGCGCGTCCGCGCCGGGCGGCAATTTCCTGGTGCTCGATCCCTCGACGAAGACGCCCAGCTATGCGATCTACACGATCAACTACGAGCGGCTCAAGGTGACGGCCTACCGCGTGACCCCCGACGACTGGACGGCGTTCAAGGCCTACCTGCGCGAGTACGGCCGCACCGACCGCCGGCCCACTCCGCCCGGCGTGCAGGCGTTCAGCCGCACGATCGCCATCAAGGCCAAAGAAGACGAGATGGTGGAGACCGCCATTGACCTGAGCGAGGCGTTGACGAACGGCCTGGGCCATGTGGTGGTGGTGGTCGAGCCGGAGGCGGGACGGTGGGCCGGCCTGCTGGGCCGCCAGAAGCCGCCCGTGTTCCAGGCGTGGGTGCAGGCCACCCGCATCGGCCTCGACGCGTTCGCCGACGCCGACCGGCTGCTGGTCTGGGCCAGCGCGCTGGCCGACGGCGCGGCGCTGAACGGCGTGGAGATCAGCCTGTTGCCCGCGGGCGGCTCCGCGACGACGAACGACGCCGGCCTGGCGACCTTCACCCTGCCCTACGGCAATCCGGCCACGGCGGTCGTGGGCCGCAAAGGGGCCGACGTGGCGCTGCTGCCGGAAAGCCCCTACTTCTGGGGCGAGGGCGGCTGGCAGCGCCGGCCGCAGTCCGACGCGCTGCGCTGGTACGTCTTCGACGACCGCGGCATGTACCGTCCCGGCGAAGAGGTGCACGTCAAGGGATGGATCCGCCTGATCGGCGCGGGGCCGACCGGCGACGTGATGCCCCTGCCCGCCGGCAACGCGGCGGTGAGCTGGCGGCTGCGCGATAGCCGGGGCAACGAGGTGCGCAGCGGCGCGACGCCGGTCAACGCGCTCGGCGGCTTCACCCTGGCGTTCACCCTCACCGACACGATGAACCTGGGCCCCGCCACCCTGGAGCTGATCTGGGCCGGCGGCCAGGCGGCCGACGGCGTCCAATACAATCATACCTTCCAGGTGCAGGAGTTCCGCCGGCCCGAGTTCGAGGTGAAGGCGAGCGCCGGCGAAGGCCCGCACTTCGCCGGCGGTCACACCACCGCCGAGGTCGCGGCGACCTACTACGCCGGCGGCGGCTTGCCCAACGCGGAGGTCACCTGGCGCGTGTCGCAGGCGAAGGGCAGCTATAGCCCGCCCGGCTGGCCCGACTTCACCTTCGGCACCTGGACCCCCTGGTGGTGGATCGGCGAGGTCGTCGGGGCGTACGGCCGCGCGCCTCGACCCGGCGGGCCGACCGTCGAGACCGCCGAGACGTTCACCGGCCGCACCGACGCCTCCGGCGTGCATCGCCTGCGCATTGATTTCCCGACCGCGCTTGTCCCGCCCGAGCCGATCGTGATCAAGGCCGAGGCGAGCGTCATGGACGTCAACCGCCAGGCGTGGAACGCGGCGACGAGCCTGCTGGTGCACCCGGCCGAGCTGTACGTCGGCATCCGCTCCGAACGCCTCTTCGTCCAGCGCGAGCAGCCGCTCAAGATCCAGGCGATCGTCACCGACCTGGACGGCAAGCCCGTGCCCGGCGTGAAGATCGCCATGCGCGCCGCGCGGCTGGAATGGCAGTTCAAGGCCGGCGAGTGGAAAGAGGTCGAGACGGTCGTCCAGCCGTGCACGGTCACCTCGGCCCGAGAGCCGGTGACGTGCACGTTCGAGACGCCCGAAGGCGGCACCTATCGCATCGTGGCGACCATCGCCGACAGCAAGGGCCGGCCCAACCAGAGCCAGTTCGACCGCTGGGTGAGCGGCGGCCAGCGGCCCCCCGCGCGGCAGGTCGAACAGGAAGAGGCGACCCTCATCCCCGACAAGAAGGAGTATCGGCCCGGCGACACCGCCGAGATCCTGGTGCAGGCGCCGTTCTATCCGGCCGAGGGGCTGGTGACGCTGCGCCGGTCCGGCCTGGTGACGACCGAACGGTTCGCGATGGCCGGGCCGTCCCACACGCTGAAGATCCCGATCAAAGAGGGCTACACACCTAACCTGTGGGTGCAGGTGGACCTGGTCGGCGCGGCCCCGCGCACCGACGACGCGGGCCAGCCGAAGTCCGACCTGCCGAAGCGGCCCGCGTTCGCCACGGGCCAGCTCAACCTGGCGATCCCGCCGCTGCAGCGGACGCTCAAGGTCGAGGCGACTCCGCGCGACACCCGGCTGGAGCCGGGCGGCGCGACCGCCGTGGACGTGACGGTGAAGGATGCCGCGGGCAAGCCGGTAGCGGCCGCGGAGCTGGCCGTCGTGGTGGTGGACGAGGCGATCCTGGCCCTGACGAACTACCAGATGGCCGATCCGCTGGCGGTCTTCTACCGCCAGCGAGATGAAGGCGTGCAGGACACCTATCTGCGCAGCAACATCATCCTGGCGAACCCCGAAGCGCTGGCGGAGGAAATGCCGCAAAGGGCTATGGGCGCCGAGGCCGACGGCATGGCGCGCGGCCTGGCGGCCGCGCCCGCGCCCGCCGCCATGGCCACCAGGACGATGGAGAAGGGGACGGCGACCGGCGAAGCCGCGGCGCCCATCGCCGTGCGCACCGACTTCAACCCCCTGGCGACCTTCGCGGCGGCCGTGCCGACCGATGCCGAGGGCAAGGCTACGGTCGAGGTCAAGTTGCCCGACAACCTGACGCGCTACCGGGTGATGGTGGTGGCGGTGGCGGGCGGCAAGCAGTTCGGCCAGGCCGAATCGGCCATCACCGCCCGGCTGCCGCTGATGGTGCGGCCTTCGCCCCCGCGCTTCCTGAACTTCGGCGACCGCTTCGAGCTGTCGGTCGTCGTCCAGAACCAGACCGACGCGGCCATGCCCGTGGACGTGGCCGTGCGCGGGACGAACGTGAAGTTCGTGGCGGCCGCCCCCCTTGCCCCCCAATCTGGGGGGAATGCGGCCGCTCCCGCCAGCGGGAGCCAGGGAACGATCTCGGCCGCGGGCCAGCGCGTGACCGTGCCCGCCAACGACCGCGTGGAGGTGCGCTTCCCCGCCGAGACGGTCTCGGCCGGCACGGCCCGCTTCCAGATCGCCGCGACCGCGGGCAAATGGGCCGACGCCAGCCAACTGGAGCTGCCGGTGTGGACGCCCGCCACGACCGAGGCGTTCGCGGTCTACGGGGTGATCGACCAGGGCGCCATCGCCCAGCCGATCATCGCGCCGAGCAACGTCTTCACGCAGTTCGGCGGCCTGGAGATCAGCACGTCGTCCACCGCGCTGCAGGCGCTCACCGACGCGTTCCTCTACCTGGTGGCGTACCCGTTCGAGTGCTCCGAGCAGCTCGCCTCGCGCATCCTGGCGGTGGCCGCGCTGCGCGACGTGTTGACTGCGTTCAAGGCCGCGGGGTTGCCGCCGGCCGACCAGATCAACGCGGCCGTGGCGCGCGACATCGAGCGGCTGGCCGGAATGCAGAATAGCGACGGCGGCTTTCCGCTCTGGAAGCGCGGGGACGAGACGTGGCCCTATCACTCGATCCACGCGGCGCACGCGCTGGCGCGGGCGAAGGCGAAGGGCTATGCCGTGCCGCCGGAGATGATCCAGCGCTCGCTGAACTATCTGAAGACCATCGAGACCCGCTATCCGGCGTGGTATCCGGCCGAGATCCGCCGCACGTTGACCGCGTACGCGCTCAACGTGCGCAAGCAGCTCGGCGACGCGGATGCTCCTCGCGCCCGCGCGCTGATCCAGGAGGCCGGCGGGCTGGACAGGCTCAGCTTCGAGGCGATCGGCTGGCTCTATCCGGTGCTGAGCGACGACAAGAACTCGCAGGCGCAGGTGGCCGAGATCCGGCGCTTCCTGAGCAACCGGGTGACGGAGACGGCCGGCGCGGCGCACTTCGCCACTTCCTACAGCGACGGCGCCTATCTGTTGCTCCACTCCGACCGCCGGGCCGACGGCATCCTGTTGGACGCGCTGATCGGCGACCAGCCGCAGAGCGACCTGATCCCCAAGCTGGTGGCCGGGCTGCTGGCGCAGCGCAAGGCCGGCCGTTGGGCCAACACGCAGGAGAATGTCTTCATCCTGCTGGCGCTCGACCGCTACTTCAACACCTACGAGGCGCAGACGCCCGACTTCGTGGCGCGCATGTGGCTGGGGGCCGACTACGTGGGCGAGGCGACCTTCCGCGGCCGCACGACCGACTACCAGCAGGTGACGGCGCCGATGGCTTTCCTGGCGCAACGGGCCGGGCCGCAAGACCTGATCCTCTCGAAGGAAGGCGCGGGCCGGCTCTACTACCGGCTGGGGTTGCGCTATGCGCCGACCGACCTGAAGCTGCCGGCCTACGAGGCCGGGTTCGCCGTGCAGCGCGTCTACGAGGCGGTGGACGATCCGGCCGATGTGAAGCGCGATGCCGACGGCGCGTGGCACATCAAGGCCGGCGCCCGCGTGCGCGTTCGGCTGACGCTGGTGGCGCCGGCGCGACGTTACCATGTCGCGCTGGTGGATCCGCTGCCGGCCGGGCTGGAGCCGCTCAACCCGGCGCTGGCCGTCACCGGCAGCATCCCGCAGGACCCGAAGCAACAGGCCGGCCGCTACTGGTGGTGGACGCGCACCTGGTACGAGCATCAAAACCTGCGCGATGAGCGGGTCGAGGCGTTCGCGTCGCTGTTGTGGGAGGGGGTGCACACCTACACCTACGTGGCGCGCGCCACCAACTACGGCGTGTTCATCGCGCCGCCGGCGAAGGCCGAGGAGATGTACATGCCCGAGACGTTCGGCCGCAGCGCCGCGGATCGGGTGATCGTGGAGTAGGGGCAGGGCCTTACACGGCCACCGCGGCCGCGATGTGCGGATGCGGATCGTATCCGACCAGCGTGAAGTCCTCGTAGCGGAAGTCGAAGATGGACCGCACTTCGGGGTTGATCCGCATCCGCGGCAACGGCCGCGGGGCGCGCGTGAGCTGGAGCTGCGCCTGCTCCAGGTGGTTGAGATAGAGGTGGGCGTCGCCCAGCGTGTGGATGAACTCCCCCGGCCGCAGGTCGCACACCTGCGCCACCATCATCGTCAACAGCGCGTATGACGCGATGTTGAACGGCACCCCCAGGAAGACATCGGCCGAGCGCTGATAGAGCTGGCACGAGAGCGTACCGTCCGCCACGTAGAACTGGAAGAGCACGTGGCAGGGCGGCAATGCCATCTGTTCGATCTCTCCCACGTTCCACGCGCTGACGATCAGGCGCCGCGAATCGGGATTGCGCCGGATCTGTTCGATCACCTGGCCGATCTGGTCTATCGTGCGGCCGTCGGCCGCGCGCCACGACCGCCATTGCCGGCCATAGATCGGCCCCAGCTCCCCCTGCGCATCGGCCCACTCGTCCCAGATGTGCACGCCGTGCGCCTGGAGGTACTTCACGTTCGTCTCCCCGGCCAGGAACCAGAGCAGCTCGTGGATGATGGACTTGACGTGCAGGCGCTTGGTGGTGAGCAGGGGGAAGCCCGCGGCCAGGTCGAAGCGCATCTGATAGCCGAAGACCGACAGCGTGCCTACGCCCGTGCGATCGGCCTTGCGGACTCCCCGATCGAGGATGTGACGCAGCAGATCCAGGTACTGTTGCATCCCGGACCCTTCACATCGTCCTGAAGTCGGTGATGGCGAGGCCGAGCCGTTCCAGCGTCTGGCGCACCGCCTCCGGTTCCACCTCGTTGAGCTTGAACACGATGCGCGGCTCGTTGTCGCCGGCGTTGCGGTAGGTGGCCACGCTGATGATGTTCGCGCCGAGGTCGGCCAGGGCGCGCGTGATGTGCGCCAGCACCCCTTTCCCCTCCCGCACGCTGACGGTGACGCGCACGCCCGCCTGGCGCGCGCCCAGCAGCTCGAGCAACGTCTTGAAGATGTCGGTCTCGGTGATGATGCCGACCAGTTGGCCGGCCTCGGTCACCGGCAGGCCGCCGATCTTGTTGTCGGCCATGATGCGCGCGGCCTCTTCCAGCGGCGTATCGGGCGAGACCGTGATCACCGGGCTGGACATGACCCGCTTGACGGTCAGCTTGGAGAGCAGGTAGTGCAGCTCGTAGACGCTCAACGAAGTGGCCGGCGAAGGGGACGCGTGGAGGAGATCGCGGTCCGAGACGATGCCCACCATCTTGCCGGAACGATCCAGCACGGGCAGGCGGCGCACTTTGCGCTCGCGCATCAGGTGGAGCGCGTCGTCAATGTTCGTATCTTCGGTAACCGTTATCGGATTGCGGGTCATGCGTTCGCCGACGAGCATGGGGTTTCCTCCGTTCTCACACGCACCGGGCATCCGTCGGGGCGCACGGCCGTGCGCCCCGACCGCCATGTTCTGCTTCGATCTTGCCGCACGCCAGGCGCCTCCGAAGCACCTGGCGCGTGAATGGAATGTTAACGCTGTAGCGCGCCGGCGATCGCGGCGCCGCCGATGCCGATGGCCGCCAGGATGGCGCCGATGACCGCCAGCACGACGAAGACCACGATGGCCGAGACGACCACCGTCAGGATGGCGTTGGTGTTATCCTGGTTGAGCGACTGCCGGACCGCGATCACGCCGGCGATGACCGACACCACCCAGGCGATCAGCGCGATGATGGCGCCCAGGCACGGGATGAAGCTGAGGACGTTGAGGAGCTGCGGCGCATAGGCAAAGCCCATCGCCCGCTTGAGGTTGTCGAACTGGCCGGTTCCTTTGAAGAACCGGGTGCCGATGTAGGTGGCGACCCAAACCCACAGGAAGAACCCGATGAGGGTCAGGATGACGCTGACGATGAACGCAAGAATGGCCTGCAGGATCTTGCCGGTCATGGCCATGCTGATCAGCCCGCCCAGCCCGCCGATGACCGAGGCCAGGATGACGACCCCCAACGACTCCTGGTCGTAAGAGGGATCCTGCTCGACTTCCTCATAGAAGGTAGCATCGAGCTTGATGGCGCGAATGATCCCGTTGATCATGCGATTGAAATCCATGGTGTAGTCCTCCTTCGATGGGCGTAAAAAGGGATTGGCACTTGACTCGAAGCAACACGATGCGTCCTGGCGTTCTGTCGGCTGCACAGAACGCGCGGGCTCCCCACTCCTCTAACGCCGATGCTCACCTCCTTTCGTCGTTTTGACCCGCGGCGGCCGATAGCCGAGGCGCCGCAGCTCCTCGTCCTTCGAGCGCCACTTGGGTCGCACCTTCACCCACAGATCCAGGTACACCTGCCGGCCGAGCAACTTCTCGATCTCTTGCCGGGCGCCCTGGCCGATCCGCTTCAACATCTGGCCGCCCTGGCCCAGCAGGATGCCCTTCTGGCTCTCCCGTTCGACGTAGATGACCGCCGAGATGTAGGTGAGCTGTTCGCTGCGCTCTTTGAACTCGTTGACCAGGACGGCCACGGCATGGGGCACCTCGTCGTGGAGGTGCAACAGCGCCTGCTCGCGCACCAGCTCTGCGGCGATGAACCGTTCCTGCTGGTCGGTGATCTCGTCTTCGGGATAGAGCGGCGGCCCCGGCGGCAAGGCCGAGATCAACCTGGCGAGCAGCTCATCCAGATGATCCCCGCGCGTCGCGGAACAGAGGATGATCTCCCCGCGCGGGGCCAGGGCCCGATACGCCTCTATTGTACTCTCTTCGCGATTTGGCGCAAGTCGGTCGCACTTGTTGAGGCCGATCAGCAGCGGCACCTCGGCCGGCAGATCGGCCAGCGTCGCGGCCACCTGGCGGTCTTCGTCGGTCGGCGGCGCCGAGGCATCCACCAGCCAGAGCACCACATCGGCGTCGGGCAACGCGGCGGTGGCCGTCTCCACCATCACCTGGCCCAGCCGATGGAGCGGCCGGTGGATGCCGGGCGTGTCTATGAAGATCACCTGCGCGTCCTCGCGCGTCAGGATGCCCAGGAGCCGGTTGCGCGTGGTCTGCGGCTTGGGCGACACGATCGCGATCTTCTCGCCGACCAGCGCGTTGATCAGGGTGGACTTGCCCACGTTGGGCCGGCCCACCACGGCCACGAAGCCGGCGCGGTACTCGCGGTCTCGATCCATCATCGGGCGGCCAGCACAAACGGGTTGAAGTTCGTGTCGCGGTCGAAGTGGTCGCACTGCTCCGCCCGCTTCAGCCAGTTGACCACCCGGTAGGTGATCGGCGTGAAGAGCACCTCGATGCCCACCTTGAAGATGTAGTTGGCCGCGATGATGCTGAGCGCCACGCTCCACGGGAAGACGCCGAGCGCACAGGCGATCGTCACGAACACGGTGCTATCCACCCCCTCGCCCACCAGGGTCGAGCCGATGGTGCGCGTCCACAGGTAGCGGCCGCCGGTCCATACCTTCATCTTCGCCAACACGAAGGAGTTGCTGAACTCGCCGCAGAAGTAGGCCAGAATGCTCGCCACCAGGATGCCCCCCTGGCTGACGCCGCCCAGGACCGCGTCGTAGGCGGCCTGGCCGGTCGTCTGTTGCCAGGTCGCTTCGCCGGGCAGCCGGGCCACCGTCCACAGCGTCAGGCCCATCAGGCCGGCCATCGCGAAGCCGGCCCAGATCACCCGCCGGCTCGCCGCGTAGCCGTACACCTCGGTCAAGACGTCGCCGAAGATGTAGCTGATCGGGAAGAGCAGGGTGCCGGCGTCGAACGCCAGCGGCAGCCCGATCAGCGGCAGGGCCACGCCCCAGTCCACGATCTTGGCCGAGGACGCGATGTTGCTCGTGAGCAACACCGTCACGAAGAGGGCCATGATCAGGTCGAAGTAACGATAGGTGCGCATTTTCGTGATCAACAGGCGTTCTCGAGCCGACGACGCCGGTCGCAGACCGGCTGGAAGCCTCTATTGCATAACTCTACTGCATAACTCGCTGTCATTGATTTGATGGTTCGTTGAGCCGTGCCCGCAACAGATCCACCTGGCGGTGCAACCGCTCCGGCAACCGCGCGCCGAACTGGGCGAAATGCCGCTCGATGTCGGCCAGCTCGGCCCGCCAGGCCGCTGCATCCACCCGCAACAGCTCGCGCAGGTCATCGGGGGGCAACGACAGGCCGACCAGGTCCAGGTCTTCTGCGGCCGGCAGCAGGCCGATGGGGGTGCCCCGCGCCGGGGCCGCGCCTTCCAGCCGCTCGCACATCCATTTGAGCACGCGGCTGTTTTCGCCGTAGCCGGGCCACAGCCAGTGGCCGTCGGCCGCCTTGCGGAACCAGTTGACATAAAAGATGCGCGGGGCCTTGTCGCCCAGCCGGTCTCCCATCTCCAGCCAGTGCCGGAAGTAATCGGCCATGTTATAGCCGCAGAAGGGCCGCATGGCAAAGGGATCGCGGCGCAGGTTGCCCACCGCGCCGAGGTTGGCGGCCGTCGTCTCCGAGGAGGCGGTCGCGGCCAGGAAGACGCCGTGATCCCAGTCGAACGCCTCGGTCACCAGGGGGACGACGCCCGCGCGGCGGCCGCCGAACAGGAAGATATCAATGGGCACCCCTTCCGGCTTTTCCCAATCGGGGCTGATGATGGGACATTGGGCGGCCGGCGCGGTGAAGCGGGCATTCGGATGCGCGGCCGGCTCCTTGGCGGCGGGGGTCCAATCGCGACCCCGCCAATCCACCAGATGCGCCGGCGCCGGCACGCCCATCCCCTCCCACCACACATCGCCGTCGTCGGTCAGCGCGCAGTTGGTGAAGATGGCGTTGGCCCGGATCGTCTCCATGGCCATCGGGTTGGACTGATAGGAGGTGCCCGGCGCCACCCCGAAGAAGCCGGCCTCGGGATTGATGGCGTAGAGCCGGCCGTCGGGCCCGATCTTCATCCAGGCGATGTCGTCGCCCAGGCACTCGGCCCGCCAGCCGGGGATCGTCGGCTGGATCATGGCCAGGTTGGTCTTGCCGCAGGCCGACGGAAACGCGGCCGCGATGTGATACTGTTGGCCCTGGGGACTGATCAGCCGCAGGATGAGCATGTGCTCGGCCAACCACCCCTCGCGGCGGGCCATGACCGAGGCGATGCGCAGGGCCAGCGATTTCTTGCCGAGCAGCGCGTTGCCGCCGTAGCCGGAACCGAACGACCAGATCAGGTTCTCCTCCGGGAAGTGGCTGATGAACTTCTTCTCCACCGGCGCGCAGGGCCAGGTTGCATCGGCCTGTCCCGGCGCCAGCGGCGCGCCCACCGAATGGAGGCACGGCACGAAGTCGCCGTCGGCGCCCAGCGCCTCGATCACGGGCCGGCCCACGCGGGTCATGATGTGCATGTTGCACACGACGTAGGGGCTATCGGTGATCTCGACGCCGATCTTCGCCATGGGCGAGCCGAGCGGCCCCATCGAGAAGGGGATCACGTACATCGTCCGACCTCGCATACACCCCCGATAGAGTTCGGTCATCGTGCGCTTGAGCTCATCGGGCGCGATCCAGTTGTTCGTGGGGCCGGCATCGTCGCGATGCGGGGTGCTGATGAAGGTGCGATCCTCGACGCGCGCCACATCGCTGGGATCGGAGCGGAACAGGAACGAGTTCGGCCGCCGCTCGAGCGGGGTGGCCGCGCCGCTCTGCACCATGGCCGCCATCAGCCGATCGTACTCGGCCCGGCTGCCGTCGCACCAGTAAACGTTCTCGGGCTGGCACAGGGCGGCCGTTTCGGCCACCCATTGCCGAAGGCGTAGATGAGTGACTTCGTAGGACACCAGGGAATCTCCTCGTATAGGATCTTGGCCGGCAAGAGACGCCCTTGTCCGCTTGCAGTGGAAACCACGCAATCCAGCGCGAGCGCCGGTCGCTTGACGTGCCGGGCATCTTGCAGAGTGTTGGCACGTGATGCGACTGTGTTCAGATTAGTCCAACTTCAACGCGGCCATCGTGCTGCGGATCAGGTTGGCCGAGCGCTGGAGGGCGGCCTTCTCCTCTTCGTTCAGCTCCAGCTCGATGATGCGCTCGACGCCGTTGCGGCCCAGTTGCACCGGCACGCCGAAGCAGATATCGTGCATGCCGTATTCGCCCTGAAGGTAGACCGAGGCCGGGTAGATGTGATGCTGGTTCTTGATGATCGCCTGCGCCATCTTGCAGGCCGAGGCGCCCGGCGCATAGTAGGCGCTGCCGGTCTTGAGATAGCGCACGATCTCCGCGCCGCCGTCGCGCGTGCGCGCCACGATGCGGTCTATCTGCTCCTGGCTCAGGAAGTAGGTGAGGGGGATGCCGGCGATGTTGGAATAGCGCACCAGCGGCACCATTTCGTCGCCGTGGCCGCCCAGCACGGTCGTGTGGATGTTCTCCGGGTCAATGCCCGTTTCCATGGCGATGAAGGTGCGCATGCGGCCGCTGTCGAGCACGCCCGCCTGGCCGATCACCCGCTCGCGCGGGAAGCCGCTGAGCTTGTAGGCCAGATAGGTCATGGTGTCGAGCGGGTTGGTCATCATGAGGATGATGGCGTTCGGCGAGCGCGGCACGACCTCGTTGATGACCGACTTGACGATGTTGGCGTTGACCTGGACCAGGTCTTCGCGCGTCATGCCGGGCTTGCGCGCCACGCCGGCCGTGATGATGATCAGGTCGGAGTTGGCCGTATCGGCATAGTCGTTCGAGCCGATGGCATCCACCGAGTGGCCGGCGATCGGGCCGGCCTGGATCAGATCCAGGATCTTGCCTTGGGCCAGTCCTTCCACGATATCCACCAGGACGACCTGGCACCCGCCGGCGATCATGGCCCAGTGCGCGATGGTCGAACCGACATAACCTGCTCCGATAATGCTCACTTTGCTCATTGTCCAGGCTCCTCACAAGGATTTCATCTCTTGGGGCGCACGCCGTGGGCCCCTACTTCGGATTGCGGCGCCTCGGCGTCGCTTTCGATGCCAGAGCGGGGATACGTCTCCGCAATCCACACAGCGAGCTAAGACGCCCGCCGGGTATTCCGGATATCAGATGGCCGCCACGGCCGACGGCCGGAGCTCGGGCTGCGGCTGCAGCTCGATGCCATCGGCCGCCAGCACCGGCTTCAGCGCGGCGATGGCGCATTCCAGCATCTTCTCGTCCGGCTCGCGCGTGGTGAGGCGTTGGAGCGCCAGGCCGGGCGCGATCAGGCCGCGCACCCAGGGCCGATCCACCCGCGCGGCCGTGAAGCGCATGAACTCGTAGGCAATGCCCGCCACCACCGGGATCAACACGATCCGCGAGGCCAGCCGCACGAAGAGATTGTCGAAGTGGAACGGCGCAAAGATCACCACCGCGATGAGCATGACCGACAGGAGGAAGCTGGTGCCGCAACGGGTATGCGCGGTGCTATAGCGCGCCACCACCTGCGGGATCAGCGCCGCGCCGGCCTCGTAGGCGTTGATCGTCTTGTGCTCCGCGCCGTGATAGGCGAACACCCGGCGGATGTCGGGCATGAAGCCGATGGCCCACAGGTAGAGCAGGAAGAGCGCCAGGCGGATGACCCCCTCCACCGCGCTCACCGCCAGGCCGCCCAGGCCGGCGGGCGTCAACCATTTCGCCGCGGTCGTCGGCAGGAGGAAGAAGAGCCCCACCGCCAGCAGCAGCGAGGTGGCGACGGTCGTCCAGGCCACCGGGCCGCTGAACTTGACCTCTTCCGCGCCTTCCTCTTTGAGCGCCACATCGGCCGACCAGAGGAGCGCGCGCATCCCCAGGCCCAGCGCATCCCACAACATGCCCAATCCGCGGACGAAGGGCCATTGGCCCCACTTCTGCGTATAGATCGCCGCGGTAAGCGGTTCTTCGTGGATCACGATCTGTCCGTCGGCCGCGCGCACGGCCACGGCCATGCGCTTGCGGCCGCGCATCATGACGCCCTCGATGACGGCCTGTCCGCCGTAGTAGAATTTCGCCAAGGTCTATACCTCACCCGATGCATTGCACGATTGTGCCGACATTGTACACGACGACCGTGGCCGTGTCAAAGCGACGGCTGTTCGATGTCTTCCGCGCCTTCTTCGTCCTTTTCGGCCTCCAACCCAAGGCAGATCAGATAGCCGCGGGCGCGCTCGGTCCGCGGGTAGCGGTTGACCAGCTTCCAGAAGCGTGGGCCGTGATTGGCCTCCTTCAGGTGCGCCAGCTCGTGCACGATGACGTAGTCGCGCACCCACGACGGCATGGCCGCCACGCGATGCGAGATGCGGATGACGCCGGTGGATGGCGTGCAACTGCCGAAGCGGTGTTGCTGGTTGGTCACGTAGCGGATCTCGGCCCAGCGCAGCTTGCCGTCGAAGTACTGGCGGTTCAGCTCGGCGGCGCGGCGGGCCAGCTCGGCATCGTCGGCGGTCTCCCGTCGCTCGACATGGCGCAACACGCGCGCCTTCAGGTTCTCGATGATCGGCGCGAGCTCGGCGTCGGTGGCCGCGGCCGGCGCCAGGATCTCCAGCACGGCGCCCCCTTCGGCCAGCCGGGCCGACACGGTACGCCGCCGCCGATCGCTGCGGATGATTCGGATTTGCAGATCGCGACTCATCACGCTATGATACCATCTGATCGGATGATCGCCAAACGAGGAAGGCCATGATCGAGAGCATGAACCGCATCGCGCGCTTCTTCGATGCGGAATACGCGGATTACATGGAAGACCTGCCGGCGCTTCAGGCGTATGCGCAGCGCACCGGCGGCCCGTTGCTCGAGCTCGGCTGCGGCACCGGCCGGCTGCTCGTTCCGCTGGCGCAGGCCGGCTACGCGGTGACCGGCGTGGACTTGAGCCCGGAGATGTTGCGCCGGGCGCGGGAGAAGGTCGCGGCGGCGAACCTGGCCGATCGCGTGACGTTGATCGAAGGGGATTATGCGACCGTCGCGCTGGGAGGTCCCTACCGTTTCGCGTTCTGCGTGATGAACACCTTCCTGCACCTGACGACGACCGATGCGCAGGTGCGCGGCCTGCGGCATTGGCGGCAACATCTGGCTCCGGGCGGCCTGTTGCTGCTCGATGTCTTTCATCCCGACTTCCGGCAACTGGCCGAGCTGGATGGCCGGTTGCTCCACGACCGAACCTGGCGTGATGAAGCATCGGGCGCCACGGTGATGAGGTTCGTCACCTGCACGGCCGACCCGGCACGCCAGCTCCTGCACGTGACGATGCTGTACGATGAGATCGCCGCAGACGGCACGTTTCGCCGCACTGTGGCGCCCTACGACATCCGCTACATGGGCCGGGCCGAGGCCGAGCTGGTGTTGGAGCGGGCCGGTTACGCGCTCGAGGCCGTGTACGGCGGTTGGGATCTGGCGCCCTTCGAGGGCAACCCCGACCGAATGATCCTGGTGGCCCGGCGTCGGGGGTAAGGAAAAGAAGATGATCGGAGAGATCTCGGTGCGTCCATTCAAAAGGCTGTTCTATGTCGTCCTGGTAGCGATTGTCGTCGCCTTCGGCCTCGGCGGGTGCCGGAAGGAAGAGACCCGCCAGCTCAAGCAAGAGACCTTGCCGCTGGTGAGCGCCCCGAAATCGCCGCTGCCCACGCCCAACGTGCAGGCGTCGCCGCTGCGCAAATAGTGCGGGGGCCCGCGCCTTTGGATTGCGGCGCTCTCGCGCCGCTTTTTGATTCCAAAGCGGGGTCAGGCCCCCGCAATCCAGAGGCGGATCAGCGCGGCGCAGGGGTCGGCGTGGGGGTCGAAGGGGGCGCCGGCGGCTGTCCCCCGGTCGGGGTTGGCGTGAAGGTGGGCGGCGGCGTGGGTGGCGGCGGACATCCCCCCGTCTCGTTGCCGACGTTCAGGGTCGCCAACGGCCGCTCGGCAAACAGGTTTGCCTTTTTGGCCGCAATCCCATCGTAATCCGCGATCGTCAATACCCACGCGCCTTCGGATGTGACATAATATTCCATCACGTCGTCGCCGAGCACCGTGCCGTGCACTTGTTCCGGCTTGAGATTCGCGCCGAAGGCCGCCAGCTTGACGACATCCATCAGGCCCAGGTCGGTGACGAACATGTCGGAGAGCGCCTGCCAGAGCTCCGGGATGCGCGGGAGGATGTCGAGCTGCAACGCGCGATCGCGGATGGCCCAGAGCAATTGTTGTTGCCGGCGCGCGCGGCCGAAGTCGGTCGTGGCATAGCGATAGGTGGCGAACTTCTTGGCCGCCTGGCCATCCAATAACACCGGCCCGGCCGGCAGGGACCAATCTTCCACGCCGTTGGGCGAGGCGTCGTTCGGGGTCCGCTCATAGAGAGGACAATCGAGCACGACCGTCACCCCGCCGAGGGTATCCACCAGGCGCACCAGCCCTTCCATTTTGATCCGCACATAGTGGCGGGTGGGGATGCCCAATGTCTCGGTCAGTACCCTCCGCAGGAGGGCCGGCCCGCCGCCCGGATAGCCGTTCGTCTCGCCCAGATAATCCGCCTGGTTGATGCGTCCCATGCCGTAGCCGGGGATCTCCACGTAGAGATCGCGCGGCACGCTGATGATCCCCACCCGATTGGCCGGCGCGTCCACCGCGACGACCATGATCGTATCCGTGCGCCAGGCGACTTTGTCCGGTCGCTGATCCATCCCCATGACCAGGATGTTGTCGGTGTGGTCGAGGGGTGACGCCGGCCAGATCGGCGTGGGCCATGCCGGTTGCGCGGTGGCGGTGATGGTGCCGGTCGCGGCGGGGGTCGGCCGGATCAGGATGACCGCCGGCGGCGTTGCGGTCGGAGCGGCGATCGGCGTCCGCGGCCGGGTCGGGGTGGGCGTGGGCTGCGGCGTCGCGATGGCGGTGGCCGCGGAAACCGTCGCCACTTCCACCGTCGCCGTGTCGGTGGCCGGCATCGGCGTCTCTTCCGGCGTCGGCGCGGGCGATCGGCCGATGCAACCGGCCACCAGGAGCGCGAGTGCGCAGAGGAGCAGACCTAACCCCCCGGCCCCCTTCCCTATCAGGGAAGGGGGAGTCCTGTTTACTCTCCCCTTTCCTTGCGAGGGATGGATGGAACCTAACCCCCCGGCCCCCTTCCCTGCCAGGGAAGGGGGCGTTCCGTTCACTTTCCCCTCCCCTTGTAGGGGAGGGGCCAGGGGAGAGGTGCTCCCCTCCCCTTGTAGGGGAGGGGCCGGGGGAGAGGTCAACCCCAGACCCGCCAATCGCCTCATCTCTTAAGCCTTATACCCGATCTTGCGCAGGAATCCCTTGCGCCAGGCCACGCCGTCGGCGTCTTCGATCCCCTTCGTGTGGATGCCGTCTATCACGCCCAGGATGCCGCGGCCCTGTTCCGTCTCGGCCAGGATCACCTGCACCGGATTGGCCGAAGCGCAGTAGATGTTCGCCACTTCGGGCACCAGCTTGATCGCGTTCAGGACGTTGATCGGGTAGGCATCGCGCAGGAAGAGGATGAAGGTGTGGCCGGCGCCGAGCGCCAGTGCGTTGCGTTCGGCCAGCGCCTTCAGCGCGTCATCGGTGCCGGTCGAGCGCACCAGCGCCGCGCCCGACGATTCGCAGAAGGCCATGCCGAATTTCGCGTTCGGAATGCTGGTGACGACCGCTTCGTGGATGTCTTCGACCGTCTTGATGAAATGGCTCTGCCCCAGGATCATGTTGAGTTGATCCGGGTTTTCGATCTGGACGACCTTGAGTTGCAGAGGGATGTCGTTCATGTGCCTTTCTCCTTGAGTTGCGCCAACGCCTGGCGGCGCACCAGATCAATCGCCCGCAGAGTCACCCATTGGCGGGCCAGGAAGCCGGTCCCGCCGTACGGATAGCGGCGCACCACCGTGGCGGCCGGCGTTGCCAGCGCAACAAACGTCTGGCCGGTCTCATCGCCGTACACGTCCGCGGGCGCGTCCATGTCGCCGAGCACGGCCAGTCCCCAGCCGCCTTCGTAGGTGTCGCTCAACAGGGCGGCCGCTTCGGCCGCCACCATCTCGCTGATCCAGCCGAACGCGGCCAGCTTGGCCGGCGACATGGCGAGCAGCGCCGCCAACGCCTCGGGACCGTCCACCACGTGGCTGGCCGTGATCGCCGCGGCGCCTTCCGGCGTGCTGCGTAACAGCCGGGCCACCTCGCCGCCGGTGGCGCTCTCCACCAGCGCCAGCTTCACGGCCGCGCGGCCGAGCAGCCGTCCCGTCACCCCTTCCAGCGTGTCATCGTCCGCGCCGAAGATCCCCTCGTCGCCGATGGCCTTGCGGATCTGCGCCTCGACGTCGGCGATCATGGCATCGGCCTCGGCCGCGGTTGCGGCCCGCGCGGTGATGCGGATGTCCACGATGCCGTAGTGCGCGGCCAATCCCACCGTGGGGTTGGCCAGCCGCATCTGGGCGTCTATGCGCTCGTCTATCCAGCTTTCGCCCAGGCCCACGGTGCGCAGGTTTTTGGCCTTGATGACCGCCTGTTGGGCGCCCAATCGCTGTTTGAGGTAGGGGATGACGGCCGTCTGCATCAGGTGTTGCATCTCGCGCGGCACGCCCGGCAGGGAGATGATGGTGCCCTTTTCGGTTTCGACGATGAAGCCGGGCGCGGTGCCCACCGGGTTCATGATGGGGATGGCGCCGGCCGGCAGATAGGCCTGACGGCGGTTGTTTTCGCCGACCTGGCGCCCCCAGCGCGCGAAGATCGCCTCGATGGCGGCCAGGCACTCCGGATAGAGCACCAGCTCGCGGCCGGTGGCGAGCGCCACCGCCTCGCGCGTCACGTCGTCCACCGTAGGCCCCAGGCCGCCCGTGGTGATGATCACGTCGGAGCGCTCCAGGCCCTGGCGTAACACCAGGGCCATGCGCTCCACGTTGTCGCCGACCGAGGTCTTGTAGTAGAGGTTCACGCCGGCGTCGCGCAACGCCCGCGCGATGTAGGTGGAGTTCGTGTCCACGATCTCGCCGAGCAGCAGCTCGGTGCCCGAGGTGACGATCTCCGCGTTCATCTCAGACCAACAGCGTCGCCTGTGCCTTGATGTCGCGCAGGCGCTTGGCCGTCTGCGCGAATTCGTCCGTGCCGCGTTGCGCCATGTTATCGGCCAGCTCATCCATCAGCTCGAGCACGTCGGGCGTGATCTCTTGGCGGCGCTCCTGCAACATCCGGCGCGTGCCTTCAGGATAAGAGGTCTGGAGCAGATCGTTGATCAGTTGCATTTCCGGCGGCAGGTTCTCTTCGTACATGGCCATGATCTCATCGTAGATCACGGACATCCGCTCGAGCGCGGCGCGAGCATTGCGCCGTTCCGCTTCCTGCATGTTGGCCGCCAGGACGGCCATGAAGATGTCGTCTATCTCGTCGGCGTGTTCGCGCACTGCGCTGCGCGGCTCGGGCGCAGCGAGCAGCTCCTGCAACAGCGTCGTGGCCTCCTGCATGCTGGCCCTGGCCGCTTCATCCATCTGTTCCGTCATCTTGACCAGCCGGCTGCGCAGTCGGGTCAGGCGCTCGCGCTCTTCGCCCGTAGCGGCCTCGATCCGTTGGGTGAGCCGCTCGAAGAAGGCATAGTCGAGCATGGGCCGGGCGACCATGGCGATGGCATCGGCCTCATCCAGATCCGCGCGGACAACCCGATCGAAGAACTCGTCGGTCGTCTTGATCTCCCGCAGGGAGGCGATGGCCGCCTCTTGTTTGGCCACGCGCTGGCCGTAGGTAGTCATGGTCTTCAAGCGATCGGCGAGCATCTGGAGCTGCTTGACCGTCCTCTCGTCGCCGGCCATGCTCGCGCTCTGGAGCGTCGCCGAGAGCAGGGCGAAGAACTCGCCGTCTATCTGCGCGTCTTGCCCCTTGAGCATCATCTCCAGGCCCTTCGGATCGTCGGCCATCACGCGCAGTTGGTCCAGGAGCTTCATCTTCCTGCGCTGGCGGTCCAGCTCTTCCTGGCTGATCCCCATGGTGCCGAGGACGGCATCCACCAGCGCCTGGCGGCTGAGGAACTGGCGGGGGCTCAGGAAATAGCCCTTGCGTTGCTCGGCCGGCAGCGAACGCATCAACGCCTGCGTCATCTCGCCGATCATCTTCTGGCGTTCCATCTCCGGGATATTGAGCTGTTGCGGGAAATAGATCGCCAGAAATTCGGCCGCGGGATCGTGATAGACGAGAGGAACCTCGATCACGAGGCCGGTTTGACATTTCGGACAGACGGCCAGGTTGAGCTGGCCGGCCAGGAAAGCCTGGCGCAATTCCGGGTTTTGCCCCACATCGATTACCGTGCGGACCGGCGCCTGATAGACGTTGCCGCATTGCGGGCAGTTGATCTGAATCGCATTTGTTTCGGGCATGAGAGTATCAATCGTCCTTTCCCCAATCTTCCAAAATCACCGACCCGACGCCTGACGCTTGACGTTTCACGCTTCGCGCTTCGCGTCTCCCACCATCCTGCGCAACTCCTCTTCCGAGATGATCGGCACGCCGAGCTGTTGGGCCCGGACCAGCTTCGAGCCGGCCGCCTCGCCGGCGACCAGGTAGCTGGTGTTCTTGCTCACCGAATCGGTCACCTTGCCGCCGTGCGCCTTGATCAACGCCCTGGCCTGATCGCGGCTGAGGGTGGGCAGGGTACCGGTGATGACGAAAGTAAGGCCGGCCAGCGGTTGCGCCCCGGCCCGGGCTTCGGTCTCGACCCGCGCGGTCGTGACGCCGGCCGCCTTGAGCTTTTCCAGGACGCGGCGGTTCGGCTCCTGGGCGAACCAATCCACGATGTTTTGGGCCAACACCGGGCCGATCCCTTCGATCGCTTGCAGCTCTTCCAGGGGCGCGGCCGCCAGCGCCTCGAGCGAATCGTAGTGCGCCATCAGGTCTTCGGCCACCACCTGGCCCACCCCCTGGATGCCGAGCGCGGTGAGCAGCCGCGCCGGGGGCCGCGTCTTCGATGCCTCGATGGCGGCCATCAGGTTGGCCACCTTTTTTTCGCCGAAACCCTCCAGCGCGAGCAGCTCTTCCGGCTTCAGGTAGTAGATGTCGGCCAGGTCCTTGATGAAGCCGCGTTCGACGAAGAGCTCGGCCTGGCGGATGCCGAAGCCGGCGATGTCCATGGCCTCGCGGCTGACGAAATGCTCGACCGCGCGCACGAGCTGGGCCGGACAGGCGCTGTTCACGCAGCGCCAGGCGGCCTCGCCGGCCGGCCGCACCGCCTGGCCGCCGCAGGCCGGACAGCGCGTCGGCATCTGCCAGATCTGTTCCTGGCCGGTGCGCAGCTCGGCCACCGGGCGCAACACCTGCGGGATCACCTCGCCGGCGCGCTTGACCACCACCAGGTCGCCCACCCGGATGTCCTTCTCGCGGATGTAGTCCTCGTTGTGGAGGGTGGCGTTGGTCACGGTCACGCCGCCCACCTGCACCGGCTCCAGCACCGCGTACGGGTTGAGCGTGCCCGTGCGCCCCACGTTGACCTTGATCTCGAGCAGCCGGGTAACCGCCTCTTCGGTCGCGTACTTGTAGGCAATGGCCCAGCGCGGATCCTTGCCGACATAGCCCAGGCGTTCCTGGAGGTCGAAGTCGTCGAGCTTGATCACCAGGCCATCGGCTTCGTAGGGCAGTTGCTCGCGTTCGGTGCGGCCCCATTCCTCGCAATAGGCCACCACCGCGTCCCATGCGTCGAAGCGGCGGATGCGCGTCTCGACCGGAAAGCCGAGGTTGCGCAGATAGGCGAGCGCATCCCACTGCGTGCGCGGGGCGGCCGGCCCGGCCCCCTCCAGGGCGACGATCTGGTAGACCCACAGCTTGAGCGGCCGGCCGGCCGTGATGCGGGCGTCCAATTGGCGCAGCGAGCCGGCCGCGAAGTTGCGCGGATTGGCATAGGTGCGTTCGCCGGCCTGAGCCTGCTGAGCGTTGAAGCGCTGAAAGTCGGCGATCGGGGTGTAGATCTCCCCGCGCACTACCAGCCGGTCGGGCGCGGAGGCCGCGGCCGGCCCCGGCTCGTGGCGGGGATCGCGGGGCAGGGGAATGCGCAGCGGCACCGACTTGACGGTGCGCAGGTTCGCGGTGACATCTTCCCCTTCCTCGCCGTCTCCGCGCGTTGCGCCCAACACGAAGCGGCCCTCCTCGTAGGTGAGCACCACGCTCAGGCCGTCTATCTTGGGCTCGACGACGTAGCGGATGCCCTCTTGTCGTTCCGGCGGCAACAGCTTGAGAAAGCGCTCGCGCCAGGCGTGGAGCTCGGCCGGGCTGAACGCGTTCGCCAGGCTCAAGATCGGCGCGGGATGGCGCACCTTGGCGAAGCGTTCCGAGGCCGCGCCCGGCACCCGTTGAGTAGGGCTATCGGCCGTGACGAGCTCAGGATGTTGTTGTTCCAGCGCCACCAGCTCGCGCCAGAGCGCGTCGTACTCCGCGTCGCTGATGACCGGGTCATCTAACACGTAGTAGCGATAGGCGTGATATTGGATCGCCTTGCGCAACGCGTCCAGGCGCTCCTGTACATCGGGCATCTCGTCGGCTCCACGCGGCGGTACATCGGTTGCGGGCGCGATGTTGAGGGGCCCGCCCGCCATCGGCATCAGCCGATTATACTCCTATTTCTGAGACAACGCAAAGGCAAAGGGCCCAGAGTTCAGCTCATTTTCAGCGTTCTCCGCGCCTCGGCGGTGCATAAAGCGGCCGCAAGACCGGCCGGGCCACCCACCAGACGAACGCCAGCTGTTGGCGAACAGGGAATCCAGCCAGAACCAGCGCAGGCGCTCGAGGGTGATCCTCGCGAGAGGCCGGTCACTCAGGCGCAGCAGGCTGCGATCCAGAAGCGCGATCACCGATTTACGTCACCCCCCATACGGCCGAGGGTTGCCTGGGGAAGAGCGACTCGAGCAGGCAACGGGCCTCATCGCCGTCCACCCAGCAATCGGGAAAGGCGGCCTGTAGCTCGTCCAACGTGCGATAGCCGAAGAGCAGTTGCAGGAAGGTGAGGCCCGGGAACGCGGCCGCGCCCGGATCTTCGTGACAGGGCCGCCAGGCTTCGACGTGGGCCAGACGGCCGGCATCGAACGTCAGCCGGATGCCGTGGCGATAGAAGCTGAGCTTGAGCTCGCCGGTATAGCCGACCGCCGGCGAATGCGCCAGCCGCTCTTCCAGCGCGACCGCGATGTGGCGCAGGAACGCCGGCAGGTCGGGCACGCGCAGATACCAGGCGTAGGCGGGCGCCGCCACCGGCAACCGATCCCGCACCGCGCCGAGGAGCGGATGCCCCGGGCCCACTTCGGCATAGACGCCCGCGAAGTTCCGCCCTTCGCGGCCGGCATACGCCTCGCCGATCCCCTTCAGATAGCGCAGCAGCGGCCCCGCCACGGCCAGCCACGACGCGCCTTGCTTCAGCTCACAGACCGGCATGTGCAACCGGCCCCGGCCGTCCAGCATGAAGCCGTGTCCCAGGTAGCCCACCGGCTCGCCGGCGGCCGTTTCGATGATGCGCCATTCCAGCCGCGTCAGGTTCTTCTCGCTCTTGCCGAAGATCTCGTAGCGCCATTGCGCCAGATCGCGCACGCAGGCCACCAGCATGCGCCGGCGGGCGAACTCGTCCACCGCGAACACAAACGGGAGGTCGGCCTCGGCGACGGGGCGGAAGCGATACGCTTCGGGTTCGCCCGGCTTCGGGTCGGGGATGGTGGCCGGCGAGCCGATCCGGCCGCCGCCCAGGTTGAGCGCCATCTCGTAGCCGAACTGGCGATAGTAGTAAGGGATGCCGGTGATCCCCTGCACCAGGTGGCCGCGCTCGGCGCTCCACCGGTGCAACACCTCGAACTGGGCGCGGATCAGCCCGCGGTTGCGATAGGCGGGCAACGTGCCCACCGATTCGGGCCGGCCCACGCCGAAGGGGATGCCCGCGTAGGACCACACCTGAGCGATCAGATTGGTCACCGAGACGATCTTGCCGGCGCGCGTGTCTTCCACGATGGTGAAGTCGTCCTCGTGGAACGTGGGATGATCTCCGCGCAGCAGGTCGAGCGCCCAGTAGGTCTCGCCTTCGATCGGCCGCGGCGCGTCCGGGTCGCCCTGCACCCACGCGTTGAACTCGGCGATGGCGCGCGCATCGGCCGCGGTCGAACGCCGCAAGATCAGCCCGTCTCCCAGGTCGCGCGGCAGGATAGAGTTGGTCGAAGTCATGCGGCCTCCTTGCAATGATGGTGCCCGACGGTTCATTTTCCGACAGATGCAGATTTCTGTCAAACTGTCGTTTTCCGCACGGTCGGGCCGCATGATTTTTGACAAGACCCTTGCCCTACTCTATACTGATAACCTACTTCTCCCGCAGGAGCACCTCGTGACGTTACGACGCAAACTGACGCTCTACATCGGCATCTTCCTGACGGCTGCCAGCGTGCTGGCCCTGGAGATCGCGATGACGCGCATCTTCAGCGTGTCGCTCTGGTATCAGTTCGGCTTCATGATCATCAGCACCGCGCTGCTGGGCTTCGGTGCGAGCGGGACGTGGCTGGCGGTGCGCCGCAGCGCGCACGCGGCCGACCTGCACGACCGTCTCGCGCGCAGCGCGCTCCTCTTCAGCCTGAGCGTGCTGGTCACCTTCGCCCTCATGACGAAGATCCCGCTCGATCCGCTCAAGCCGCTGTTGCCCGAGACGGCCGACCCGACCGCGGCGACCGTGGAGCTGGTGTTCTACCTGGTGGTCTACTATGCGCTGATCGTGTTGCCTTTCTTCTTCGCCGGTCTCACCCTGGGCGCAGCGTTCTCGGCGCGCGCTCGCGAGATCGGCTCCCTCTACTTTGCCGATCTGATCGGCGCGGGCATGGGGTGTCTGTTGGTGGTGGCGGCGCTCTACGCGTTGCCGGGACAAGGGGTGGTGGTGTTGACTGCGGCGGGCGGGGGGTTGGCCGCGCTGGCGTTCGCGGCCGGCCGGGATGACGCCGGAGCCGAACGGCCGGCTGCGAGCTTGATGCGCAGGCGGCTGGGCCTCGGCCTGTTGGCCGGCTACGCGATCATCCTCGTCGCGTTGGTCGTGCCCGCCGCGGAGCGCATCTTCGACCTCTACATCCCGCCGAGCAAGCCGCTGCACATCGCCAGGGACAAGGCGCGCTTCCCCGATCTGGTGCTGGAATACACCGGCTGGACGCCGTTCGGCCGGGTGGACGTGATGTGGCAGCCGGGCATGAAGGGCCTGGCGTGGGGCTTGAGCGGCGCGTACCAGGGCGAGCTGCCCGAACAGCGCTTCATCGCCATTGACGCCGCGGCCATGACCGCTATCAACCGGTGGGACGGCGATCGGGAGAAGCTGGCGTGGGTCAACGCGTTGCCCAGCAGCCTGGTCTACCGGCTCAAGGAGCAGCCGGCCGTGTTGTTGATCGGGCCGGGGGGCGGCATTGACGTGCTGGTCGCCTGGTACAACCGGCCGCGGCAGATCACCGCGGCCGAGATCAACCCGGTGATCGTGGAGATCATGCGCGGCCGCTATCGGGCCTATTCGGGCGGCCTCTACACCGACTTTCCGGCGATAGATGTACAGGTGGCCGAGGGGCGCAATTTCGTGGCGCGCTCGACCGAGACCTACGACATCATCCAGTTCTCGCAGGTGGATACCTGGGCCGCGGCCGCGGCCGGCGCGTATAGCCTGAGCGAGAACTACCTGTATACGCTGGATGCCTTCATGGACTATCTGGATCATCTCAATCCGGACGGCATGTTGGCGATCGGCCGCTGGTACTTCGAGCCGCCCGGCCAGGCGCTGCGGCTGGTCACGATCGGCGCGGCCGCGCTGGAGCGGATCGGCGCGGCCGACCCGGCGCAACATTTCATCGTGATTCGGGCGGGCGATACCGCCAACATGTTCATGAAGAAGTCGCCCTTCACGGCCGAAGAGATCGCGCGCATCCGGCAGATCGCCGAGCCGCTCTATTTCCAGGTGCTCTATGCGCCCGACATGCGCGACGAGGCCGGCAACCACTTCGCCGATTTCTTCCGCGCGGCCGATAAGCAGGCTTTCTACACCAGCTACCCGCTCGACGTGAGCCCGACGACCGACGACCGGCCGTTCTTCTTCGAATACTACGGCTGGACCAACTTCGGCACCTTCCGCAGCGGCAAGCTCACCCTGACGGTGCTGCTGATCCAGGCCGCGGTGCTCTCGGCCGGGCTGATCTTGTGGCCGCTGTGGCGTTTTCGTGCCAGCCGGCAGGGCTTGCGCACGACCGGCGCGCGGCGCTTCCTGATCTACTTCGCCGCGCTCGGCGTCGGCTTCATCTTCATCGAGATCGGGCTGATGCAACGGTTTATCTTGTTCCTGGGCCATCCGGTCTTCGCGCTGTCGGTGGTGCTCTTCGCGCTGCTCACCTTCAGCGGCATCGGCAGCTTCCTCTCCAACCGGCTGGTGGCGGCCGAGGCCGATCCGCGCCGCGGCCAGCGCATCGTCATTCCGCTGCTCGCCGGCGTGGTCGTGCTGTACAGCTTCTTGTTGCCGCCTCTCTTCCGGGCCGGCCTGGGCTGGTCGCTGGAGGCGCGCATCCTCCTGTCGGTGCTCCTCCTGGCGCCGCTCGGCCTGCTGATGGGCATGCCCTTCCCGCTCGGCATCCGGCTGGTGAACCGCACCAACGATGCGCTGGTGCCCTGGGCCTGGGGCGTGAACGGCTGCGCGTCGGTGCTCGGCTCGATCCTGAGCGTCATGTTGGCCCAATCCATCGGCTTCTCCGCGGTGATGCTATTGGCCGTGGCGATCTACCTGGCCGGCCTGCTGGCGGCGATCACCCTCCCCTCAAATGAAGCGTTCAGCCTTGACCAATCGGCTGTTTTGACTTGACCTATGGACCTGTACCTCATCAGACATGCTCAATCCTACAACAACGCGCTTCCCGACGAGCGGGAGCGCGTGTGCGACCCGGACCTGACCGACCTCGGCCGGCGACAGGCCGAGCTTCTGGCCATCCATCTGGCCACCGGCCGCGATCTGCATCCGCAGCCGACCCGGCCCTGGAACGCCCCCTTCAGCGCCAACGGCCACGGCTACGGCATCCAGCGCCTGTTGACCAGCGCCATGCGTCGCGCGCTGCAGACCGCCCGGCCGATCGGCCGGGCGCTGGGCCTGCGGCCCGAGGTGTGGCTCGACATCCACGAGCACGGCGGCATCTGGCTGGATCACGGCCCCGAAATCGGCATCCTGGGCCACGGCGGCATCACCCGCTCCGAGCTGCAAGCCGGGTTCCCGGACTATCTGGTGCCAGACGAAATCACCGAAGAGGGCTGGTGGCACGGCGGCCAGGAAAGCCTGGAGGCCGCGGCCGGCCGCGCGGCGCGCGTGGCGGCCACCCTGCGCAGTTGGGCCCCGTCCGACGAGAAGATCGCCATCATCACGCACGGCGCGTTTGCCACCCTTCTGTTGCGCGCCATCCTGGGCGAACCGGTAGTGCAGCCGGTGTACTATCACCTGGACAACGCCAGCATCTCGCTGATCCGCTTCCGCGCCAACGGCGAGATCAGCGTGCGCTATCTGAATCGGCTCGATCACCTGCCGCCGGATATGATCACCTGAGCAAGCAGGGGGGAACAAACCGATGTCCTACGAAGACGGCTGGGCCGCGCTCAACCTGGAGATGCCGAAGCGCATCCCGCGCACCGAGTATTCGGCCACCATGCACTGGGACCTGATCGAGGCCGTGACCGGCATCGAGGTGGGGATCAACAGCCCGGACGAGGTCAAACAGCGGGCGCAGATCGCTTTCATGCGGGCCTGGAACTACGATTTCTTCTGGAGCACCCTGATCGGCCACGACGAGTTCGGGCCGTGGCAAACCGACATGGGCCATGCCGAGTATGCGGCCGGCGGGGTGGATCGCCGGGACACGATCTTCAGTCCGTACAAGACCCCCGAAGATGTGTTGAGCTTCGATCCGTGGGAGAGGCTCGGCGCCAGGGACCGGGGCGAGCTGATCCATCGCTTTGAAGCGCACTACCGCGCAAACTGCGAGGCGCACCCGTTCGGCGTCAATATGACCGGCGTCTACGTGACGTTGATCTCCGGCTTCATCGGCCTGTTCGGCTGGGACATGCTGCTGCTGGCCGCCGGCACCGATCTGGAGCGCTTCGGCGCGTTGGCCGATCGCTACGCGTCGTGGATCCAGCAGTATTTCGACGCGTTGGCCGAGTCGAACGTGCCGGTGGTAATGATCCACGACGATTTCGTGTGGGCTTCGGGCCCGTTCATCCGGCCGGCCTGGTATCGCCGCTATGTGTTCCCCAACTACCGCAGGTTTGTGACGCCGCTGCGCGAGGCCGGCAAGAAGGTGCTGTTTTGTTCCGACGGCAACTTCGATCTCTTTGTGGACGATATCGTCGCCGCAGGCTTCCACGGCCTGGTCTTCGAGCCGCTCACCCGGCTGGAGCCGATCGTGGAGAAGTACGGCCAGACGCACGTCATCATCGGCAATGCCGATACACGTTTCCTGCTGAGCGGTCCCAAAGAGGCCATCCGGGCCGAGGTCGAGCGCTGCATCCACCTGGGCCGCCGTTGCCCCGGCTACTTCCTGGCCGTCGGCAACCACATCCCGCCCAACACGCCGGTGGAGAACGCGCTGTACTACAACCAGGTGTACGAGGAGTTGTGTTGGCGGTAAAGGAGATGGCAAGCATATGCAAAACACCCGTTATCTCGGCGGCCGCTGGTTGAAGGGCAACACGCACATCCACACCACCCGTTCGGACGGCGGCATGACCTACGCGCAGATCACCGCGCTCTACGCGGCGGCCGGCTACGATTTTCTGGTCGCGGCCGACCACTGGGTTCCTTCCGATGTGGCGAGCGAGCCGGGTACCGCCGACCTGGTGTGGCTGGACGGGGTCGAGCTCGACGGCCGCGATGAGACCGGCGCGCTCTATCACGTGGTGTGTGTGGGCAAGATCGCCGGCGTCCGCCGGGAGATGGGCTTCGGCCCGGCGCTGGAGGCTGCTCGCCGGCAAGGCGCGCTGACCATCCTGGCGCATCCGCAGTGGACCGGCAACTCGTTCGACGATGTGTTGCGCTGGCCGTTCGACGGGATCGAAGTGTATAATCACGTCTGCCGGTGGCTGAACGGCAAAGGGGACGGCGCGGCCTACTGGAACGCGCTGTTGGCCCGCCGACCCCATGCGCTGGCCTTCGCGGTGGACGACGCGCACCTGCGGCCGGAGCATCCCGGCTGGAACGGCGGCTGGATCATGGTCGCGGCGGCCGATCGCACGGCCGAACAGATCGTGGCGGCGATCCGCCAGGGGCATTACTACTCTTCCTGCGGCCCGGAGTTTCACGCCATCCATTGCGACGGTGCGCACGTCGAAGTCGAGACCTCGGCCGTCCAGTTCATCCGGCTGGTCGGCCCGGCCTACCTGGGCCAACGCCTCGGCAGCTTCGACGGCCGGCGGCTCACGTTCGCCCGCTTCGCTTTGCCGGAGGATTGGGACTACGCCTATCTGGAGATCGAAGATGAGTGCGGTCGCCGGGCATGGACGAACAACCTGAAGACTTCTTGAGAGAAGCAGGAATCAGACCATGACCGTTATTGTCGCTTCCGGTAGCTTCGACGACCTTCGCTCTCGCCATGTCCGTTTCCTCCAGGAGGCCAGCCGGCTGGGCGATCTGCACGTCTTGCTCTGGTCGGATGATGTGGTTCGCCGATTGACGGGCCGGCCGCCGAAGTTCCCCCAGGCCGAGCGGCAGTACCTGATCGAGGCCATCCGTTACGTGAGCCGGACGACGCTGGTCACGGAGCTGGACTCGGCCGATGTCTTGCCCGCGGCCGCCCTGCAGACGGCCGCGCCTCAGGAGACCATCTGGGCGGTGGATGAGGCGGACGATGCCCCGGCCAAACGGGCATTTTGCGCCGGCCGCGGCATCGGCTATCGCGTCTTGGCCGCGGCCGAGTTGGCCGGCTTTCCGGCGGACGAGGGCGAAAGGTCAGAGGCCAGAGGACAGAGGTCGGAGATCGGCCGGCCCTCCGTCGTCGTCACCGGCTGCTACGATTGGCTTCATTCGGGCCATGTGCGCTTCTTCGAAGAGGCGGCAAGCTACGGCGATCTGATCGTCGTGGTGGGCAACGATGCCACCGTGCGCCACCTGAAGGGCGAGGGCCACCCGCTGCAAACCCAGGAGGAACGGCGCTACATGGTCGCCGCGATCCGCTATGTCAGGCTGGCGCTCATCTCCTCCGGCTGGGGTTGGCTCGACGCCGAGCCGGAGATCCGCCGATTGAAGCCCGACATCTACCTGGTGAACGAGGACGGCGACCGGCCCGAAAAGCGCGCCTTCTGCGCCGCGCACGGCCTGCGCTACGTCGTGCTCAAGCGCGTGCCCAAGGAGGGCCTTCCCCGGCGCTCCAGCACCGAGCTGCGCGGGTACTGACGCGATCAAGTTCTTGACAGTCAGCATCGGTTTTGTTAAAATGGCCATCGAGATAGCCATCTGGAGGTGGCCATGATTCCGCGCTATTCTATCGCCCAAGCGCGCGATCGCTTCGCCGAGATCATCCGTCGCCTGGAATCGCAGGAGCGGGTCGAAGTGACCCGTCGCGGTCGGCCGGTGGCGGTCTTGATGTCCATTGAAGCCTTCGAGCGGCTACGGTCGGCCCAGGCCGATTTCTGGGACAGGTATCAGGCGTTCCGCGCCAGCTATGATCTGGACGCGCTGGCGATCGGCCCCGAAACGTTTGCCGGGACGCGCGACCGCTCGGCCGGCCCGGAGGCGGCCTGGTGACGTTGCGGTTTCTGCTCGACACGAACATCGTCTCCGAACCGCTGCGGCCTGCGCCCGATCCCGCCATTCTCGGCCATCTGCGCCGCCATCGGACGGAGGTTGCCATCCCCGCGATCGTGTGGCACGAGCTGTGGTTTGGCTGTTGGCGGCTTCCGGCCTCGGCCCGACGCACAGCCATCGAACACTATCTCCGCCATGTGGTTGGCCCAACGCTCCCGATCCTTCCCTACGACGCGCGCGCTGCCGCGTGGCACAGCGCCGAGCGCGCCCGCCTTGCAAGCCTGGGCCACACGCCGGCTTTCGCCGATGGGCAGATCGCGGCCATCGCACACACCAACGACCTGATCCTGGTCACGCGCAATATAGCCGACTTTGTCTTTTTTGAGGGACTGCGCATCACCTCATGGCAAGATATGCCTGCGGAGGATCAACCATGAAATTCACCGACGGTTATTGGCACATGCGCCCCGGCGTCACGCCGCATTTCGCGGTGCAGGCGCACGAGGTTGAGGTTGAGGCGAACGCCACGGCGTTGGTGGCTTACGCCGCGACAAAGCCGTTGCGGGGGCGGGCGGATACCATCAACCTGCCGCTGCTCACCGTTCGCTTTTCCTCGCCGCTGGAGAACGTGATCCGCGTCCAGGTCGTGCATCACAAGGGCCGACGGCCGGTCGGGCCGGCGTTCGAGCTGAACCTGCCGCCCCAGGCCCCGGCCGTGCAGGTCGCCGACGGCCCCGAGGCCGCCACCCTCACGACGGGCCGTCTGACGGTGCGCGTGGCGAAGGGGCCGGATTGGCGCATTGACTTCCTGGACGGCGACCGCGTCATCACGTCGAGCGGCCGGCGCGGGCTGGCGCTCATGGAGACGCCGGAGGGCCGCTTCATGGTCGAGCAGCTCGACCTGGGCGTGGGCGAGTGCGTCTACGGCCTGGGCGAGCGCTTCACCCCCTTCGTCAAGAACGGCCAGGTCGTGGACCTGTGGAACGAGGACGGCGGCACCGCTTCGGAGCAGGCGTACAAGAACATTCCGTTCTACCTGACCAACCGCGGCTACGGCGTCTTCGTCAACCATCCGGAGAAGGTGAGCTACGAGATCGCGTCCGAGAAGGTCGAGCGGGTGCAGTTCAGCGTGCCGGGCGAAAGCCTGGATTACTTCCTGATCTACGGCCCGACGCCGAAGGAAGTGCTCGAACGCTACACCGCGCTCACGGGCCGGCCGGCGCTGCCGCCGGCGTGGTCCTTCGGCTTGTGGCTCACCACCTCGTTCACCACCGACTACGACGAGGCGACCGTCACGAGCTTCATCCAGGGCATGGCCGACCGCGACCTGCCGCTCCACGTCTTCCACTTCGATTGTTTCTGGATGAAGGAGTTCCACTGGTGCAACTTCGAGTGGGACCGGCGCTGCTTCCCCGATCCGGCCGCGATGTTGGCCCGGCTGAAGGCGCGCGGGCTCAAGATCTGCGTCTGGATCAACCCCTACATCGCGCAACGTTCGGCCCTCTTCGACGAGGGGATGGCCGCCGGCTACCTGGTGAAGCGGCCGAACGGCGACGTGTGGCAATGGGATCTCTGGCAGGCGGGGATGGCCCTGGTGGACTTCACCAACCCGGCCGCGAGGCGCTGGTTCGGCGATAAGCTGCGGGCGCTGGTGGACATGGGCGTAGATTGCTTCAAGACCGATTTCGGCGAGCGCATCCCCACCGACGTCGTCTGGTTCGACGGCTCCGACCCGCTCAAGATGCACAACTATTACTCGTATCTGTACAATAAGACCGTGTTCGAGGTGTTGGAGGAGAAGTTCGGGCCGGGCGGCGCCACCGTCTTTGCCCGCTCCGCCACGGCCGGGGGGCAGAAGTTTCCCGTGCACTGGGGCGGCGACTCGACCGCCACCTTCGCGTCCATGGCCGAGACCCTGCGCGGGGGCCTGTCGCTCGGCCTGTCGGGCTTCGGCTTCTGGAGCCATGACATCGGCGGCTTCGAGCAGACCGCGTCGGCCGATGTGTACAAACGCTGGTGTGCGTTCGGCCTGCTCTCATCGCACTCCCGCCTCCACGGTTCCAGCTCCTACCGGGTGCCGTGGCTGTTCGACGAAGAGGCGGTGGATGTGCTGCGCTTCTTCACGAAGCTCAAGTGCCGGCTGATGCCCTATCTGTTTGCCGCGGCGGTCGAAGCGCACACGGCCGGCGTGCCGGTGTTGCGCGCCATGCCGCTCGAGTTCCCCGACGATCCGGGGTGCGACACGCTCGATCGGCAGTACATGTTGGGTGGCAACCTGCTCGTCGCGCCGGTCTTCACGTCGGACGGCACGGTGGACTATTACCTGCCGGCCGGCCGCTGGACGCATTTCCTGACCGGCGAGGTGGTGGAAGGGGGCCGTTGGGTGCGCGAGCGCCACGGCTTTATGAGCCTGCCGCTGTTGGCCCGGCCCAACTCGATCATCCCTGTCGGCGCGGTCGAAGATCGGCCCGACTACGACTTCGCGGACGGCGTGACGTTTCACCTCTTCGAGATCCAGGACGGCGCGACGTTGACCTGTCGCGTGCCCGATCTGGCCGGCGCGCCGGCCTTGACGGTCGAAGCGACGCGCTGGGGCAAATCGTTGCAGATCCGGGCGGCGGGGGAGACGAAAGCGTGGCGTGTGCTCCTGCGCGGGGCGGCCGGCGTGCGCACGATCGAGGGCGGGATCGCGCAGGCGGATCCCCTCGGCGCGCTGCTGATCCCGGACGCGGGGGCCACATCCCTCACCGTGCGGTTGTGATGTCGGGCGGCGGCCGGATGTGCCTGGCACTTCGCAAGTGCCAGGCACGTGGGCGTTTTTATCCTTTTCCCCTCAGCGTGTTGCCCCGTTTTGCGGCGTGATGTGGCTCCAGATCATGAAAGCCAGCAGCGAGATGAGCACCAGATCGAAGCCGGGATTGAAAGCGGCCAGCGTCCACGGCTGAAACATCAGCACGATGCCCGTCAGGATGCCGGCGATGATCGCCAGGATGCAGATGAGAAACACCCGCTGCGAGATGCGGCCGCTGGCGATTCTTGACACATAAGCGATCACGAAGCCGAATTCCACGATCACGGCAACCAGGATCGGGATGACGATCGCGGCCGAGATGGGAATCCGCAGGACGACCACGACCGTGATCGCGATGCCGAGCAGGACCGCCAACACCCCGCCCACGCGCGCAAGCCCCGCGATCCCCGGATCCGTCTTGCGAGAGACCGAAGCCACCACAAACCAAAAAGCCGCCAGCAAGACCATGATGAGCGGAATGGTGATCTGAGAATTCACCTGATGCGGCTCCTCTTTAGTTGCGCTTACGTGCCAGTCCGCCCTGGCTCCGCCACGCGGGCCAAGGCGGGCTGGCACGTGACGTTTGTTTTCAGGTCAATAAGCTACATCCACCTGGCGTTTGCGGGCGGCCGATTCCAGGATGGCGTCGCAGACGCAGGCGGTGCGGTAGCCGTCCTCGAAGGTGGCGCCGTAGGGCGCGACCTCCTTGTTGTTGACGATGCAGTCGAGGAAGTGGGTCAGCTCGTGGACGAAGGTGTGCTCCCAGCCGATGATGTGGCCGTGGGGCCACCAGTTGGCGATCCAGGGGTGGTAGCCCTCGGTGACGAGCACCTCGTGGAAGC
>DAOTZV010000210.1:0-12905 GCA_034434235.1 Anaerolineae bacterium | reverse complement strand
AAGTTGGCCAATCCCTTCAGCGCCAACACCTTCGTGATCGCCGCCGTCAACGTCGTCTTGCCATGATCAATGTGCCCAATCGTCCCCACGTTCACATGGGGCTTCTTGCGCTCGAATACTTGCTTGGCCATAAGATAAATCTCCTTGCAGAAGATCAAAAACCAACCTGAAATAGCCGTCACGTGCCGGGCATCTTGCAGAGTGCCCGGCACATAACTGAACGTAACTGAAATCGAGATGCGTTCTGCAGGCTCGCCCTGCACCCGCCCTCAGGCAACAAAAAAGCCCCGGCACATGACGTGGGGGCTCACCCGGACACAGACGGGGCAGACGTAAGCATACCAGGACGGCGATTCGGGCTCGACCTGGCGCGCACCGAGCTTGCATTACGTCGGCACCTCGCCTGGACGACCGGCGAGACACCTCTTTGCACATCCGAGTCGGTATCGAACGGCACGATACACATAGCGTTCGGAGGCAACCACCAGATTGTATACGGAAAGACGATTTTCTGCAAATTTGAGGCCCATGCAATCTTGGGAGGAGAACGGCCCGCCGCGCGGCCGCCTACCCGCGCGCCACGATCCCCAACACCTGCCGCGCTCGCTCCTCGGGCACGATCTCGTAGTGGTCGAACTCCAGCGTGAAGGTGCCGCGGCCCTGGGTGACCGAACGCAGCGTCGTCGCGTAGCCGAACATCTCGGCCAGGGGCACCAGGCCCTTCACCGCCTGCATCCCCGGCGAGTGCATCTCCAGACCGCTCACCTGCCCGCGCCGCGCCACCAGGTCGCCGATCACGTCGCCGGTCGAGGTCTCGGGCACGACGACCTCGATCCGCATCATCGGCTCCAGGAGCACCGGCTGCGCCTTCTCCATCCCCTCGCGAAATGCCATCGAGCCGGCAATGCGAAACGCCAGATCGGAGCTGTCCACCTCGTGATACGACCCACCGACCAGCGTGGCCCGCACGTCCACCACCGGATAGCCGCCCAGGATGCCGTTCTCCATCGCATCGCGGATGCCCTGGCCCACCGCCGGAATGAACTCCTTGGGGATCGCCCCGCCGACGACTTTGTCCACGAACTCGAATCCGCCCCCGCGCGGCAACGGCTCGAACTGCACGATGATGTGCGCATACTGGCCCCGGCCGCCCGTTTGCCGCACGAAGCGCGTCTCCACCTCGGCCTTGCGCAAGATCGTCTCCCGATACGCCACCTGATGCCGGCCCACGTGCGCCTGCACGCCGAACTCGCGCTGCATCCGATCCACCAACACCTCCAGATGCAGCTCGCCCATGCCGCTGATCAACGTCTGGCCGGTGTCCGCGTCCACCTTCACGCGGAAGGTCGGATCCTCTTCGGCCAGGCGCTGCAACGCGTTGGCCAGCTTGTCCTGGTCGGCCTTGGTCTTCGGCTCGACGGCCACCGAGATGACCGGCTCCGGGAACTCGATCGGCTCCAACACGATCGGCGCGGCCGGATCGCACAACGTCTCGCCGGTGAACGTCTGTTTGACGCTCACGATCGCGCCGATGTCGCCGGCGCGAATCTCGCTGATCTCGTTGCGCTTGTCGGCATACACCTGCACCAGCCGGCCGATCCGCTCCTTGCGGTCGCGCGTCGAATTCTGCAACATCTGGCCCGTCTGCATCACGCCCGAATAGACGCGCACATAGGCCAGCCGGCCGATGAACGGATCGGTCTGGATCTTGAACACGAGCGCGGCCACGGGCGCGTTGGGATCGGCCGGCCGCTCCTCCTCCCGGCCGGTGAGCGGATTGATCCCGCGCACGGCCGGGATGTCGAGCGGCGACGGCAGGAAATCCACCACCGCGTCGAGCAGCAGTTGCACGCCCTTCGTGCGCAGGGCCGAGCCGCACAAGACGGGCACCAGCTTGCCGGCGATGGTCGCGGCGCGCAGCGCCGCGCGCAGCTCGGCCTCGCTGATCTCTTCCCCTTCCAGGAACTTAATGGTCAGATCGTCGTCGGTCTCCGCGATCTGCTCGATCATCTGCGCGCGGTGCGCCTCGAACTGCGGCAACAGATCGGCGGGGATGGGGATCTCCTGGGGATTGGCGCCGAGCGGATCGGGGAAGGTCCATGCCTTGCCGCTCAGCAGGTCCACCATGCCGACGAACATATCCTCGGCGCCGATGGGGATCTGGATCGGCAACGGCCGCGCGGCGAGGCGATCCCGGATCATGGCCACGGTGCGCCAGAAGTCGGCGCCCACGCGATCCATCTTGTTGACGAAGCAGATGCGCGGCACGCCGTAGCGATTGGCCTGGCGCCACACCGTCTCGGACTGCGGCTCGACCCCGGCCACCGCGTCGAAGACCACGATGCCGCCGTCCAACACGCGCAGGCTGCGCTGCACCTCGGCCGTGAAGTCAATGTGGCCGGGCGTATCTATCAGGTTGATCTGATGGCCGCGCCATTCGCTGGTGATGGCGGCCGACTGGATCGTGATGCCGCGCTCGCGCTCCTGCACCATCCAATCGGTAACGGTGGTGCCTTCGTCAACGTTGCCCATCCGATAGGTTCTGCCGGTATAGTAGAGGATGCGCTCGGTCGTGGTGGTTTTGCCCGCGTCGATGTGGGCGATGATGCCGATGTTGCGCAATCGCCGCAAACGCGCTTCATCCGCAGGAGAAATTTGAGCAGGCATAGCAGTCACCTCGCCGTTCTATCCGCTCCTAACCGACAGAAACCCGGCATCCCCCGCCGAGACGGGACGAAATACGGATGCCGGGTTCGTGATCAACCAACGTCAGAAGAAGAGCAACCGACCTACCACCGGTAATGCGCGAACGCCCGGTTGGCCTCGGCCATCTTGTGCGTGTCTTCTTTCTTCTTGACCGTGTTGCCCTGGTTGTTGAAGGCGTCGGCCAGCTCGGCCGAGAGCTTTTCGATCATGCTCTTGCCGGGGCGCTTGCGCGCGCTCTGCAACAGCCAGCGCAATGCCAGGGCCAGGCGTCGGTCCTCGCGAATCTCCATGGGCACCTGGTAGGTGGCGCCGCCCACGCGCCGCGGCCGCACCTCGATGACCGGCGTCGCGTTGCGCACGGCCTGCTCCAGCGCCTCGAGCGCGGGCTTCTTGGTGCGCGCCTCCAGGGCTTCCAGGGCGCCGTACACGATCCGTTCCGCAGTAGATTTCTTGCCGTTCCACATGAGCTTGTTGATCAAACTGGCAACCAGCACATTATTATACCGCGGATCGGGCAAGATCTCGCGCCGCTCAGGACGATTTCTGCGTGGCATAGTTCACTCCTACTTCTTTCCGCCCTTCGCCGGAGCGCCCTTGGCCGGAGCGGCCGCCTTCTTCGGCACCTTCGCCCCATACTTCGAACGGCCTTGCTTGCGATTCTCGACGCCGGTCGTGTCCAGCGTGCCCCGGACGATGTGATAGCGCACGCCGGGCAGGTCCTTGACGCGGCCGCCGCGCACGAGCACCACCGAGTGCTCCTGCAAGCTGTGCCCCTCGCCGGGGATGTAGGCGGTGACTTCGATCGAATTGGACAGGCGGACGCGCGCGATCTTGCGCAACGCCGAATTCGGTTTCTTCGGCGTCATGGTGCGCACCTGCGTGCAAACCCCGCGCTTGAACGGGTTGCCCTTGGGCATCCGCTTCAAACGATTGGTGTAGGTGTTGTTCGTGAATAGCAACGCCGGCGCCTTGGCCTTTTTGACGATCGGCTTGCGCCCCTTGCGAACGAGCTGATTGATGGTCGGCAAGCTGTCCTCCGATGCAAACTTTACAAATAAGACGAAATGCGGGCCGGCGACGATAGTACCGGCCCACGAACAATTAGTTTATCACAGAAAAGATGATGGGTCAAATCAAGACCCGATGGATTTCGCAGGGGCGCACGGCGTGCACCAACAAGGCGGACGCCGTCCGCCCCTACGTGATTATGCGACGGCCGCCGCGTCGTCCGCGAAGTCCGTCTCCTCGTCCTCCGCGGCGCCGCCAAAGCCGGGCTGAGGCCCCGCCTGGGCCGCTTCCAGGGCCCGGCGCCGCGCCTCGAAGCCCGTGCCCACCGGGATCAGCTTGCCGATGATGACGTTCTCCTTCAGCCCGCGCAGGTGATCCTTCGCCCCGCGCACGGCCGCATCGGTCAAGACGCGAGTGGTCTCCTGGAAGGATGCCGCGGCCAGGAAGCTGTCGGTGTTCAGCGAAGCCTTCGTCACCCCCAACAGCACCGGTTCCCCGCGCGCCGGCTCGCCGCCCTGCGCTTCGACCGCCGCGTTGGCCTCGTCGAACTCGAAGCGGTCCACCAGCTCGCCGATCAGCATGTCGGTGTCGCCGCTCCGCAACACGCGCACCCGGCGCAACATCTGGCGGATGATGATCTCGATGTGCTTGTCGTGAATGGTCACGCCCTGCGACCGGTAGACCTTCTGCACCTCGTCGAGCAGGTACATCTGCACGGCCTCCCGGCCCTGGATGCGCAACACTTCGCGCGGGTTCTTGGCGCCTTCGGTCAGTTGTTCGCCGACCTCGACGCGGTCCCCCTTGTCCACGCGCAGCCGGGCCGAGGCCGGAATATCGGTGACCCACTCCTCCACGTCCTCGCGGCGGATGATGGCCCGATAGCCGCCCGTGTCTTCCGGCTCGATGTAGATGTGGCCGTCGAGCGCGGCCAGGATCTCCTGCGGCTCGGTGGCCGGATCGAGCGCGGCCGCGATCGGGGTGGTGGCCTGGACGCGATCCTCGCTCTCGACGAGCATCCGATAGCCGGCCGGGATGTGATGGGTCTTGCGCCGCAGCCGGGTGTTCGTCACCTTGAGCTTGCGCACATCCCCTTCCCAGTACACGTCCACCACGCCGCCGATCTCGCTGATGACGGCCTCGCCCTTGGGCGTGCGCGCCTCGAACAGCTCCTCGACGCGCGGCAGGCCCTGGGTGATGTCCTCGGCGCCGGCCACGCCGCCGGTGTGGAACGTGCGCAGGGTGAGCTGCGTGCCCGGCTCGCCGATGGATTGGGCCGCGATGATGCCGACCGCCTCGCCCATCTTCACCAGGCCGCCGCGGGCCAGGTCGGAGCCGTAGCACATCCGGCAAAGGCCATGGCGATTCTCGCACGTCAGCGGCGAGCGGACGAACACCTTGTCCACGCCCGCGCGCTCGATGATGCGCACCGCCATTTCGTCGAGCAACTGGTTGCGCTCGATCAGGATCTCGCCGGTCTTCGGATCGGCGATCGGCCCGGCCGTCACCCGGCCGATGATGCGCTCGGACAGCTTCTGGCCGGTCGCCTGCGCCGCGGCCTTCGTCAGCCAGATGCCGCTTTCCGTGCCGCAATCTTCCGCAGAGACGATCACGTCCTGGGCCACGTCCACCAGGCGGCGGGTCAGGTAGCCGGCGTCGGCCGTGCGCAGCGCGGTGTCGGCCAGGCCCTTGCGCGCGCCGTGGGTGCTCAGGAAGTACTCCAGCGCGGTCAACCCCTCGCGGAAGTTGGAGCGGATCGGCAACGCGATGATGCGGCCCGAAGGATCGGCCATCAGGCCGCGCATGCCCGCGAGCTGGCGGATCGGCTGGATGCCGCCCTTGGTCGCGCCCGAGGTGGCCATTGCGCCCAGGCCGGTCAACGGATCGAGCATGTTCTTCACCGCCTGGGTGATGTCGTCGGTGGCATGCGTCCACAGCTCGACGACCTTGTTATATTGCTCTTCTTCGGTGATCAGGCCGCGGCGATACTGGCGCTCCGTCTCCTCGACGCGGGCCGTGGTCTCGTCCAACACCTGCTGCTTGTTGGGCGGGACGGTGATGTCGCTCACCGCGATGGTGGTGCCGGAGATGGTCGCATAGGTGAAGCCGAGATGCTTGATCTCGTCCACCACCTGGGCGGTCACCTGCGGCCCCATCAGCTCGTAGCACAGGCCCACCAGGTCGTTGAGCCGCTTCTTGTCCATCACCTCGTTGGCGAACTGCAACGGCTTGGGCAGCGGCGCGTTGAAGAGCACCCGGCCAACGGTCGTTTCGAGCAGGCCGGTCTGCGGCAGCTTGTCGGGCCGCACCTTTTGCGCCACCAGCCGTTCGCGGATGTGGTCCACGGTGCGCGTGTCCAGGCCGAGTTCCTGCGCCAGGACCTGGCGATCTTGCGCCAGCAGGCGCACCACGTCGCCCGCGGTGCGCGCGCCCTTCCCGGCGAGCTTCGCCTCCAGCTCGGGGGCCAGGCCGAGCTGCGCCAGCGTCACCTCGTCGGCCCAATCGGTGAAGCGCACCTTGATCGGCGCGCGCAGTTCGACGATGCCCAGGTCGTAGGCCAGGCGCACCTCGTCGAAGTCAATGAAGGTCTTGCCGGCGCCCTTGGCCGTGGGCACGGCCACGGTCATGTAGTAGCAGCCGAGCACCATGTCCTTCGACGGCCCGACGATCGGCTCGCCCGAGGACGGCTTCAGCAGGTTGGCCGAGCTCATCATCAGCTCGCGGGCCTCGCGCACCGCGGCATCGGAGAGGGGCACGTGCACGGCCATCTGGTCGCCGTCGAAGTCGGCGTTGAACGCCGCGCAGACGAGCGGGTGGATCTGGATGGCGCTCCCCTCGATGAGCACCACCTCGAACGCCTGGATGCCCAGGCGGTGCAGGGTGGGCGCCCGGTTCAACAGCACCGGCCGATCCTTGGTCACCTCTTCCAGCACGTCCCACACTTCGGGGCTTTCCCGGTCCACCAGGCGCTTGGCGCTCTTGATGTTGTGCGCGTAGTTGTATTCGACCAGCCGGCGCATGACGAACGGCTTGAACAGTTCCAGCGCCATCTTCTTCGGCAGGCCGCACTGGTGCAGCTTGAGCTCGGGGCCGATGACGATGACCGAGCGGCCCGAGTAGTCCACGCGCTTGCCGAGCAGGTTGCGGCGGAAGCGGCCCTGCTTGCCCTTCAGCAGGTCGGAGAGGCTCTTGAGCTTGCGCTTGCCCGAGCGGCTGACGGCCCGGCCGCGGCGGCCGTTGTCTATCAGGCTATCTACGGCCTCTTGCAACATGCGCTTTTCGTTGCGCACGATGACGTCGGGCGCGCCCAGCTCCAGCAGCCGCTTCAGGCGGTTGTTGCGGTTGATCACCCGACGGTAGAGGTCGTTCAGGTCGGAGGTAGCGAAGCGGCCGCCGTCCAGTTGCACCATGGGCCGCAGCTCGGGCGGGAGCACGGGCAACACGGTGAGGATCATCCACTCGGGGCGGTTGCCGCTCTTGCGGAACGATTCGGCCACGCGCAGGCGCTTGGCGGCCTTCTTCTTGCGCTGCTTGGATTGGGTCGTGTTGATCTCGTTGCGCAGCTCTTTGACCATTGCATCGAGGTCTATCTTGGCCACCAGCTCGCGGATGGCTTCGGCGCCCATGCCGGCCCGGAAGACGCTGCCCCAGCGCTCCTGCAGCTCGCGATAGTCGTTCTCGGAGAGGATCTCGCGCTCGCGCAGTTCCTTGAGCTCCTGCAACTGATCGTCGAGCTGGGCGCGCATCTGCGCCTTCTGCGTCTCGACGGCCATGCGCTGTTCGTCCATGGCCTGTTCCAGCTCGCGGCGCAGCAGGTCGCGGCGCGCGGCGAAGTTGGCGCGCACGGCCTCCTGATCGCGGCCGATCTCCTCTTCGATCTGGCTCAGGCGATTGCGGATCGCCTCTTCGAGCGCCAGCGCGTGATCGCGCGTGACGGTCTCGCCCGCCATGACCAGCGGCCGATCGGCCGGCAGCCACGGCAGGTTGAGGGTCTCGTCGGCGCGCTTATTGTAGAGCTTCTCGATGGCGGCCTGCATCTGCTGGCCGAGCGCGATCACCTCGTTGGTCTCGGCCGACATGCGCTCGCCGAGCGCGGCCAGTTGCGCCTCTTCCTGTTGATCCAGCTCGGCCACCCGGCCGGCATACCCCGACTCCAGCTCGGAGAGCTTCGTCTGCAGCTCGCCTTCCAGCCGGGCGATGCGCATGTTCAGGTCGCGCTCGGCGCGGGTGATGGTGCGGTTGCGCGCCTCTTCATCCACATGGGTGATGATGTACTGGGCGAAATAGAGCACGCGCTCCAGGTTGCGGGGGCTGATGTTCAGCAGCAGGCCCAGGCGGCTCGGCACGCCCTTGACATACCAGATGTGCGACACCGGGCTGGCCAGCTTGATGTGCCCCATGCGCTCGCGGCGCACCCGGCTATGCGCCACCTCGACGCCGCACTTATCGCAGACGATGCCCTTGTAGCGGATGCGCTTGTACTTGCCGCAGGCGCACTCCCAGTCTCGCGTGGGGCCGAAGATGCGCTCGCAGAACAGCCCATCCCGTTCCGGCCGCAACGTGCGGTAGTTGATCGTCTCCGGTTTGGTTACTTCGCCATGCGACCAGGCCAGGATCTGCTCTGGCGAGGCAAGCGACACACGGATGGCATCAAATTCGTTGACTTCCATTTAGGCGTCTCCCCACATTCCTCAGTCCAGCCCGCGGCTCATGGGGCCCGGCAGGCTCAAGCTGAAGCCCAGGTTGGGCAGCTTCTCTTCGGTGTCTTCGCGGCCGAACTGGATCACCTCTTCTTTGGCGTCCACCACTTCGACCGCCAGGCCGAGCGATTGCAGCTCCTTGACGAGCACCCGGAAGCTTTCGGGCACGCCGGGCGCTTCGATCTTCTCGCCCTTGACGATGGACTCGTATGTCTTCACGCGGCCGGTCACATCGTCCGACTTGACCGTCAGCATCTCCTGCAAGCTGTGCGCGGCGCCATAGGCTTCCAGCGCCCACACTTCCATCTCGCCGAAGCGTTGGCCGCCGAATTGCGCCTTGCCGCCCAACGGCTGTTGCGTCACCAGGCTATAGGGGCCGGTGGAGCGCGCGTGCACCTTGTCTTCGACCAGGTGATGGAGCTTCATCATGTGGATGATGCCCACCGTCACCGGCTGATCGAACGGCTCGCCGGTCTTGCCGTTCAACAGGATCGTCTTGCCCCAGGTCGGCAGGGGCTGATTGGTCTCGTTGCTCACGCGCAACGCCTCGGCGGTCACTTCCTCGTCCGAGAGGTTGGCGATGCGCTCCATCTCCGCGTAGACGGCGGCCCGCTCTTCGGCCGATTCGGGCTGTTCCTCGTAGCTCACGGTGCCATCGGGGGCCGTCACCGGCACCAGATGGGTTACCCGCATGCGCTCGCGCACCACCCACTTCAGCCACTCGCGCAGGCAGACGATGCGCGCCATCTCGTCGGCCTGTTCGCGCACCGCGATGGGCCGGTCGTCGTCCACCGGCGAGAGGAGGGTGTCGGGATCGTAGCCCTGCGGCTCCTCGGCCAGCCACTCGCGCAAGACGGCCTGGCGGGCATACGCCCGATCGGTGTAGACCCGCTCGGGGTCGTAGCCGCGCGGGGCCAGCCATTCGGCCAGGTAGTCGGCGCGCACCTCGTCCTCGTCCGCGTAGTCGGCCTCGGTCTTGCCCTGTTGGGCCGCCCAATCCCAGGCGCGGCGGGTGGCCTTTTCCCAGGCCCGATCGGCCAGCCAGGCGCGCGCCAGCTCGGCCTCGATCTCGTGTTCGCGCGCACCGTCGAACACGGGCGTCTCGACGCGGAAGCCGAGCCGCTCGGCCGCCCAACCCAGGTGCGTCTCGAGCACCTGGCCGATGTTCATGCGCGCGGGCACGCCCAGCGGGTTCAGGATGATGTCCACCGGGGTGCCATCGGGCAGGAAGGGCATGTCCTCGACCGGCACGATCTTGGAGATGACCCCCTTGTTGCCATGGCGGCCGGCCATCTTGTCCCCCTCCATCAGCTTGCGCCGCTGCGCCACGCTGACGCGCACCATGCGCTCGACGCCGGCGGGCAGGTCGCGATGTTCATCGCGGCTGAACTCTTTGATGTCCACGACCTTGCCGTATTCGCCGTGCGGCAGGCGCAGGCTGGAATCCTTCACCTCGCGCGCCTTCTCGCCGAAGATGGCCCGCAACAGCTTCTCCTCCGGGCTGAGCTCGGTCTCGCCCTTGGGGGTGATCTTGCCCACCAGGATGTCGCCGGGCACCACCACCGCGCCGATGCGCACGATGCCGTTTTCGTCCAGATCCCTCAGCGCGTCCTCGCCCACGTTCGGGATGTCGCGCGTGATCTCTTCCGGCCCCAGCTTGGTGTCGCGCGCCTCGATCTCGTGCTTTTCGATGTGGATCGAGGTGAACTTGTCCTCCTGGATCAGCCGCTCGCTGATCAGGATCGCGTCTTCGTAGTTGCCGCCCTCCCAGCTCATGAACGCCACCAGCACGTTCTGGCCCAGGGCCATCTCGCCGAAGTCGGTCGAGCTGGAGTCGGCCAACACCTGGCCCTTTTCCACCCGGTCGCCCTTGTTGACGACCGGCCGCTGGTCGATGCAAGTGCTCTGGTTCGAGCGCTGATACTTGCGCAGCGGGTATTCCCGTCGGGTGCCGTCGTCCTCCAGCACCACGATCCGATCGCTGCAACTGCTGATCACCTCGCCCGCGTTGAGCGCCACGATCACCTGGCCGGAATCCACGGCGGCCTGGCGCTCGATGCCCGTGCCCACCAGGGGCGCTTCGGGCCGCAAGAGCGGCACGGCCTGGCGTTGCATGTTGGAGCCCATCAGCGCGCGGTTGGCGTCGTCGTGCTCCAGGAAGGGGATCAGCGCGGCCGAGACCGACACGATCTGCTTCGGCGACACATCCATGTACTCGATATTCGCCGGCGACTCGAACAGGAATTTCTGATTGCGCCGCACCGAGATGCGCGACTCCACGAAGTGGCGCTCCTCGTCCATCTTGGCGTTGGCCTGGGCAATCGAGTAGCGGTCCTCTTCGTCGGCCGAGAGGAAGACGATCTCATCGGTCACTTCGGGCACGATGCGCACCTCGGGCAGGATGTCGGCGAGGGCCGCGATCCGCTCGGCGAGCCGGGCATCGATCCGGGTGCCGGGCGCGGCCACCACGGTGCCGTCGGGCAGGGCGATGCGCTCGCGCACGATCTTGCCCACCAGGGCATCGGCCCGGTTGGGCACGCGGTTCAGCACCTTGCGGTACGGGGTCTCGATGAAGCCGAACTCGTTGATCCGGCCGTAAGTCGCCAGCGAGCCGATCAGGCCGATGTTGGGGCCTTCGGGCGTCTCGATGGGACAGATGCGGCCGTAGTGGCTGTTGTGCACATCGCGCACGTCGAAGCCCGCGCGCTCGCGGCGCAGGCCGCCCGGGCCCAGGGCGCTCAGGCGGCGCTTGTGGGTCAATTCGGCCAGCGGGTTGGTCTGATCCATGAACTGGCTGAGCTGCGAGCCGCCGAAGAACTCGCGCATGGCCGCCACCACCGGCCGGATGTTGATCAGCGACAGCGGGGTGGTCTGATCGGTATCGCGGATGGACATGCGCTCGCGCACCACCCGCTCCATGCGCAACAGGCCGATGCGCAACTGGTTCTGGATCAGCTCGCCGACGGTCTTGACGCGGCGATTGCCCAGATGGTCTATGTCGTCCTCTTCCTCGACGCCGTTGTTGATCTGGATCATCTTGCGGACGACCGCCACCAGGTCTTCGTTCGTCAGCGTGCGTTGCGAAAGCGGCACGTTCAGGCCGAGCCGGCGATTGAGCTTGTAGCGGCCCACCTTGCCCAGGTCGTAGCGCCGGGGCGCGAAGATCAGGTTTTGCATGAAGCTGCGCGCGTTGTCGAGCGTGGGCGGATCGCCCGGCCGCAGCTTTTTGTAGAACTCCAGGAGCGCGGCGTCCACGCCCTTCGCCGAGTCCTCGCGGTTGGGGATGCGGGTCGGGTCGCGTTCGAGCGTCGAGGCGATGTACGGATGCTCCGGATCCACATCCACATCGGTGAACAGCTCCATGATCTCATCGTCCGAGCCGTAACCGATGGCGCGCAGGAACACCGTGACCGGCAGCTTGCGCTTGCGATCCACCTTCACCGAGATCACGTCGCGCTTGCTGGTCTCGAACTCGAGCCATGCACCCCGGTTCGGGATCATCTTGGAGAAGCAGAGCCGGCGGTCGGTCACGCGATCTTCTTCGACGGTGAAATAGACCCCCGGCGAGCGGATGAGCTGGCTGACGACCACGCGTTCGGCGCCGTTAATAATGAAGGTGCCGTTTTCCGTCATCAACGGGAAATCGCCCATGAACACGTTCTGAGCGGACACCTCGCCGGTCTCGCGGTTGACCAGCTTGACGCGCACCCACAGGGGCGCGGCGTAGGTCATATCGCGGTCGCGGCATTCCCGCTCCGAATACTTGGGCTCGCCGAACCAGAAGCCATCTCCGCCGGGCTCGACGCCCGACTTGGAACCAAAATGCAACTCCAGATTCTTGTTAAAGCTGACGATCGGCGATATCTCGGTAAACAGCTCCTCCAAACCTTCGGTCTGGAACCAGCGGAACGAGTCAAGCTGCACCTCGATCAGGCGCGGCAACTCGTAAACGTCCCGGATGCGTGCATACGATTTACGCCTGGCATTTCCGCTCACACGGGCCTCCGCAGTCTGGGGATAGATCATGAAAGGTTCACTCCTTGGGCAAACTACCGCCTGCCCCCTACAAGAAGCAAAAAAAGCCAAGTCGCAACACGACTTGGACTCGCCTCAAACGCTGAGCGCGTAAAAATAAAAGCAGAGATGGCGCACGTCCACCTCTCCTTGTGGGTACCGGACAGCAATCGTTAAATCTAGCATAATGGGCCTATCCTGTCAAATTTCGGCCCCGAGAAATTCTCAGCGGACTTTGCGCAACAGAGGCAAGCTGGCCAGCGCGCAGGCCGTGCCGAAGAGGAAGAGTGCGGTGTAGCCCCACCAGGCGCCGGGATGGGCGTTGTTGAGCGCGTCGATGGCCGGCCCTTCCAGCCGCGCCAGCGCGCCCGCGCCGGCCGTGGCCAGGTTGGTCAATCCCAGGTATTTGCCCGCCTCGGCCGCGGGGGCCAGGCGGTTCGCCTGCGCCCAGTTGGCGGTCAGGAAGAGCCCCATCCCCGC
>DAOTZV010000209.1:0-7582 GCA_034434235.1 Anaerolineae bacterium | reverse complement strand
GATGCCCAGGGCTTCGGCCTGGCGGCGCAGGCTTTCCCCGCGGGCATCGGGAAAATCGGGTTTGGTGGAAACCTCAACGCGATAGAGCATGAGACAGTTCCTCTAAAAGGCCGAATGAATTCGGGGCGAAGCGTCGCCCGGTGGCCGCCGAATGAATTCGGGGCGAAGGAGCGCGTTCGCCGCCAGGTCGGCCTGCGCCGACCGCGCGGCCCATGCGAATGGCGTTCCTGGAGAGGGACGCCCGGCCAACGGCCCGTTAGGTCGCCCGGCTGCTGGTGCGTCGCCCGGTGGCCGCCGAATGAATTCGGGGCGAAGGGGCGCGTTCGCCGCCAGGTCGGCCTGCGCCGACCGCGCGGCCCATGCGATGGCGTCCCTGCAGAGGGACGCCCGGCCAACGGCCCGTTAGACCTCGGTCGCCCGACTGCTGGTGCGGCGCCCGGTGGCCACCGAATGAATTCGGGGCGAAGGGGCGCGTTCGCTGTCAGGTTGGCCTGCGCCGACCGCGCGGCCCATGCGATGGCGTCCCTGGAGAGGGACGCCCGGCCAACGGCCCGTTAGCTGCGACCTCGGTCGCCCGGCTGCTGGCCCGGCCGCCGAATGAATTCGGGGCGAAGGGGCGCGTTCGCCGCCAGGTCGGCCTGCGCCGACCGGCGCGTCCCTGCAGAGGGACGCCCGGCCAACGGCCCGTTAGCTGCGACCTCGGTCGTCTGATCCATCGGCGTCACTCCGTCGTCGTTCACAGCTCCCTGTGAATATCCCTGTGGATAACCGCCTGTTTATCCACACCCCCACCGCCTTCCCTTCACGCTCCCTCGCGTCCGTTCCGCATCGCTGACACAACATATCGGTCGCCGGGCATCGCGAACCCTAAATGGCGTATCCAAACTACCGGTGTCGCTTTGTCTCGTTTCGCGCCGGACATTGCGCCGTGCGGCGCGCTTCCACAATTCATCCACATCCCCTCTCTCGTCCGACCGACGAACTATGGCCTCCTTACGCACGCACACCCCAAGATACAGGGACGAAAAGACGTCCGCTGCGGAGTTATGCACATTTCCCCAGGGTCTATGACTACGGATTCTTTTCTATAACCCTTGTGGGGCAAACTTAAATTCATCCTGCAATCATCGCGGAGGTAGGACGAACTTAAGTTCGTCCTACAGTCCACAAGATGCGCTCTGGGGTCGCCGGCGTCTGGCGAATGCGGCGGCCGATAGCGCGCGAGACCGCATTGATGATCGCGGGCGGCGTGGGCAGGAAAGTCGCTTCGCCCAGACCCTTCACGCCGAACGCGGCATGGCGGCCCGGCACCTCTACCAGATGCACCCGGATCTCCGGCACGGACGTAATGGTGGGAAGTGCATAGGTGGAAAAGCCCCGACTTACGCCCGGTATGAACTCCTCGAACAGCGCCGATCCCATTCCCATCACCACGCCGCCCTCGACCTGGCCCGCCGCGTCGCGCGGATTGATGGCCCGGCCCACGTCGTGTGCTGCCACGATCAGCTTCACCGTCGGCTTGCCGGTCTCCAGGTCCACTTCCACTTCGGCCAGGTGCGCCGCGGTGAGGAAGAACGGCAGATAGTCGGATCCCCGGTCGTCCGGGTAGCGCGCCGTCAGGTCGATGGCCCCGCGGATCCGACGGCTCTGGCCCGTGCGCGTCATCTCTTCGGCCACCTGGGCCAGGGGCAATGCCGTACGGCCGTCGGATCGGCTGTAAACCGTCTCATCGCTCAGCGCCAGGTCGTCGGGCGGCCGGTCGAGCAGCTCGGCGGCCGTGGCCAGGATCGCGGCCCGCAGCCGTCGCGCCGCATCCACGACCGCGCTGCCCACCCAATAGGTGGCGCGCGAGGCGCCGGTCACATCGCCGTCGAGGGTATGCGCCGTATCCGCGTTGACCAGGCGAATGGCCGCACGCGAGACGCCCAGCGTCTCGGCCGCGAGCTGGGTGAAGACCGTCTCGATCCCCTGGCCGAATTCGGCCGCGGACGCGTAGATCGTGAAGCGACCGTCCGATCCCAGTTCGGCCTCGGCCTGGCTGCGCGCCGCGCCGTACTTGCCGAAACGATACATCATGGCGGCCAATCCCACCCCGCGGCGCCGCGGCCCGCGCGCGGGATCGGCGTTGAAGGCCGTCGCTCGCTCCGTCATCGCGCGATAATCGTCGCGCAACGCCTCCAATACCTGACGAATGCCCAGCGTCTCGCCGATGGGGAGGCCGGCGCCGGTGCGGTCGCCGTCGGCGAGCAGATTGTGCAGGCGGAACTCCAGCGGATCGGCGCCGATCTGCTGGCACAACTCGTCCAACAGGCATTCGGTGGCGAAGACCGCCTGGGGCGTTCCGAAGCCGCGAAACTGGCCGGCCTTCGGTCCGTTGCTGTACAACACCCGCGCCCGCGCATCCACGCCCTGCCACCGGTACGGCCCGACGCTGGCCACGACGGCATACTCGGCGATGTAGCGGCCGGCCGAGTCGTAGGCGCCGGTATTCGCGTCGATCTCCACCTGCAGGCCGGTCAAGACGGCCGTGCGCCGGCCATCGTCGGCCGTCGCCCACCGCGCGCCGACCGTCCCGCGGATCGTGTAGGGATGGCGCTTCGGCGCGGCATCCATCACCTCGCGGCGGCTGTAGACCATCTTCACCGGCTTGCGCACGTGATAGGCCGCGAGCGCGGCCGCGGCCATCGGATAGACGTCCTGGCGGCCGCCGAAGCTGCCGCCCATCGGCGGGTTGATCACGCGCAGGCGTTCGACCGGCAGGCCCAGGATCGTCGCCAGATACTGGCGGTTCCAGTGCGGCTCGTGGCTTCCGCAGATGACCGTCAGGACGGGGGTATGATCGTGTGCGCCGGCTTCGTCCCAATACGCCACGGCCGCCTCGCGCTCCATGGCCATGTGCGCCTGGAAGGTCGTGCGATAGGTCGCGGTCACGACCGCGTCGGAGGCGGCCAGGGCGGCCGCAGCGTCGCCGGTATGCGCCTCGAACGCGGCCAGCAGGTTGCTCTCGTGGACGCGGATCGCATCGGCCGCGAGCGCGTCGGCGACGTCGAAAGTGTGCGGCAATGCCGCGAATTCGACCCGGACCGCTTCGGCGCCCGCCTCGGCGGCCTCGGCCGTCCGGCCCACCACCAGGGCAATCGGGTCGCCCAACATGCGCACTTTGCCGCCGACCGGCGCCAGCAGGTGCTCGTCCTGCGAATAGCCGCCCAGGCCGATGTTCTCGCCGGGCACGTCGGCCGCGGTGATCACCGCGACGACATCCGGGATGGCGAGCGCCGGCGCGGGGTCTATGCTCAGCACCTGCGCGTGAAAATGGGGGCTGCGCACGAACGCCACGTGGTGCATGTCGGGCATGACGATGTCGCCGGCATAGCGCGTTTCGCCGCTGACCCGCCCCCAGCCGTTGTGCCGCGTCAGGTCGCCGCCGATGATGCCCGTTTTCTCTTTTGTTGTTGGCCGGTCCTCCCGTTCCCCCAAATCAGGGGAGGACAGAGGGCGAGGGGCGGGGGATGATGTTGCACCTAACCCCCCGGCCCCCTTCCCTGCGAGGGAAGGGGGAGCTTCGTCTCCCCTCCCTTCCCCTGGTAGGGGAGGGGGTGGGGGAGAGGTGACTCCAAGGGCCGCGGCGCGCTCGACTGCAGCGATGATCCGCACATAGCCGGTGCAACGGCAGATGTTGCCCGCCAGCGCCGCGACGATTTCGTCGCGGGTCGGGTGCGGGTTGCGATCGAGCAGCGCCTTGGCCGAGAGCAACATGCCGGGCGTGCAGTAGCCGCATTGCACCGCGCCGGCCTCCAGGAAGGCCACCTGGAGCGGATGCGGGTTTTCCGGGGTGCCCAGCCCTTCGACCGTCGTCACCGAGCGGCCGGCGACCTCGGCCGCCAACAGCAAGCAGGAGCGCTGCGCTTCGCCGTCCACGATAACGGTGCACGCGCCGCACTCTCCTTCCATGTCGCAGCTTTGCTTGACGCCGGTGAGGCCCAGGTCATCGCGCAACACCTTCAGGAGCGGCCGGGCCGGATCGGTTGTGACGGTCACCGGCCGGCCGTTCAACACGAAGTGAATCGGTCTATTCACCAGCTTCGATGCCTCCAGGGGTTGATGCTCTGCTGTGGAGGCCAGTATAGCACAGGTCAGGGCCTTGACCAACCGGAAAAACAGCCGTCACGTGGCAGGCACCTGGAAGGGTGCCCGGCACGTAATTATGTGGTATACTATTCGTGTCTGGTTTGTGGCATCGGATGAGAGCCGGGGGTGTGCTGTGGCCGGCGCGGAGGTCTGCCATGTGCCCCGATTTGCCGTCATCGCCGGGAGGGACGACGCAGTTCACGTTCGGCGATAACACCAATATCCGCGCCGATGTGTTCGGCGGCAACAAGTACGAGACGAACGTCTACCTGTTGCGCGCGGCCACCGGTCCGCCCGACTGGCGCGCCTATCGCGATCAACGACGCGCGCCCTATCGCTTCCTGGACAGCTACGACCTGTTCGACGCCAGCATCTACGCCGGCCGGGAGGCCGATGTGGATCGCCTGGAGGGCGAAGTGCTGGCGCATCGGCTGGTCGTGTTGCAGGGGCCGGTCGGCGCGGGCAAGACGTCGCTCCTGCGGGCCGGGTTGACCCCGCGAGTGTTGGCGCGCGGCTACCTGGTGTTGGCCGTCCAGGCATATGCCGACCCGATTGCCGTTCTGCGCAGCGGCCTGGAGCAGGCCCGCGATCAGCTCCAGGTGGATCTGAGCCAGGCGACCGACCTGGTGGGGATCGTGCGGGCCGCGCAATCCAGCCTCGACCGCCCCGTGATCGTCATCCTGGAGCACTTCGAGTCCTTCTTCTCCGAACCCCGCCTGAACGCCGCCGGCCGCGAACGCTTCCGCGAGATGCTCGCCGACTTTCGCACGGCCACGTTCCGTTACCCGGCATCCCTCGTCATCAGCATCCGCCAGCAGGCCCAGGGCCAGCTGGCCTACTTTCAACCCGCCGTGCCCGACATCTTTCATCACGTCGTGGCGCTCGACCTCCTCTTGCCCGACCAGGCGCGGCGCGCCATCCTGGCCCCGCTCGCTGGCTTGCAGCCGCCCATGGTCTTCGATCCGGAGTTCCTGGACAGGCGCCTGTTGCCCGATCTGGCCGCGGTCGGCCGCGAGGACGGCGCCATTGAGCCGCCCCATCTGCAGATCGTGTGCAAGGCGCTGTACGACGAGGCGCGGGCGCGCGGCCAACAGTTCATCAACGCCGATCTGTACGAGGCCCTGGGCGGCAAGCGCGGCACGCTCGGCGGTTATGTGGCGCGCACACTGAGCGAAGAGTTCCCCGACCCGGGCCGCTACGAGCTGGCGCGGCGGCTGCTCAAGGCCATGGCGTCCCCTTCCGGCGAGCCCGTTGCGCTTTCCCTGACGGCCGCGGCCGAACAGACCGGCCAACCGCCACACGTCGTCCTGGACGTGCTGGAGACGCTCATGCGTCGCTCGTTGATCGCCAGCCGCACCGAGCAGACCTTCAGCCTGGCGCACCCGACGATGATCGAGACCGTATTGAGCTGGCTCGATCCTGAAGAAGCGGAAGCCCGCTGTGCGCAGGACGCGCTCGACCGCGCCTGGTACGATTGGCTGGCGTGGGATCGGCTGAACGATCCGCATCGAGACGTCGGTGGTAGAGATGTTGCAGGCAACGTCTCTACAGGGCCGACGCGCGATCGGCCGGCTCCTCTCCTGAGCGCCACGCGGCTCGCGGATCTCGCGGTCGTGCGCGGTCGGCTGAAGATCGAGCCCGGGCAACATGCGCTGTTGCTGCGCAGTGCGGCGGCCGCGGACGCCGACGCCGCGCCCTGGATCGCCGCCCTGGCCGGCGATGAGGCCGCGCGGCGCGTCGTGGCCGATCTCCAGCGCGGGGGCCCGGCAGCCGAACGCGATCGGCCGGCCGGACAGTTTGCCCGCGTGCTCGGCATCGGCAGCGCCGATGCCGGACCGAACCCGCTCGGTCGGACCGTGATCGGCCCGGCATCCGGCGATGTGCGCCGCGCGGCCGCGTGGGCGCTGGCCGGCCTGGGCGCCGAGGCCGTCGCGCAGGCGCTTTGGCCGGAGGGCGGCCGCCGTTCGCCGGCCGAGAGCTGGCGCCTGGCCCAGGCGTTGGCGGCCATGCGCGCGGCGGGGTGTCGCCTGCCCGAATTGCCGTCTCTGTGGCTGCGCATCGCGGTGACGATCGGCGACCGGATGGCGCGCATGCGCGTCGGCTGGCGGGGGGTCGCGATCGAAGCGCTCGGCGCGGCGCTCGGCGCGGGGCTGGCGTACGTATTGCGCACGGTGATGGTGTTTTTGATTGCTCCGCCGCCGGCCGCGCACCCGTATCTGCTGGCGCTCGCGGCCGGGCTCAGCTCGGCGAGCCTGGGCTTTCTCCTGGGCGGCATCACGGTGCTGGTCGCGCGGTTCATCGCGCCCGCGCCGCGGCCGGCCGAACCGGCCCGGCCGGCCGGGCAGCTCGTCATCGGCGTTGCGCTCGGCTTCGTCATCGGCCAGGCCGTCGCTCTGCCCGCCGAGCTGGCCTATGCCAGCAACTTCCTGCCCGACCCGCCCGGCCTGATCGGCCGTTACCTCGTCGGCGGCGGGCTGATGGGCCTGGGGATCGGGGTCGGGTTCGCGCGGGGCGGGCATGGCCGCGGCCGCTCTGCGGTCCTGGCGGCGGCGGTCATCGGCGCGACCGTGGCCGGCGCGCTGATCGGCGCGCTGAACTGGACTACCGGCCAGATCGGATTGCCGAACCTGACCTCCGCGGGCGATCTGATCTCTACGATCTTGCAATATGCCGTATCGGGCGCACTTGTCGCCGCGGGCCTGGTCGGCGGCTGGTTGATCGGCAGTGAAGCGGCTGCGTCTTTACGAGGAGATCGAGGACGATGAAAAGGATGAAGCATTGGGCCAGCCTGTTCTTGTTGAGCGTGCTCCTGGCGAGCTGTGCGCCGGTTCCGACCCCGGCCGTGGTGGCCCGCCTGCTGAACGAACGCAGCCAGGTGTTTTGGCGCGGGGGCGGCCAACCCGCGCAGGAGGTGGCATCGGGTGCGACCCGCGGCGTTGCGGTCGGCGATGAAGTGTGGACGCAAAGCCAGGGCCGGGCGCTGCTGAAGTTCGCCGATCTGTGGCTGCGCCTCTACGATGACACGACCCTGCACGCCGATGACGTGACTCCGGCCGCCGTCAAACTGGCGCTCGGCCAGGGCGCGACGCTGGTCGGCATGGCGCCGGCCGCGGGCGCCGGCGTGGAGATCACGGTCGGCGATCCGGCCACCGCGCGCATCGTGCTCGCGGGCACGCTGCTGATGATCGCCCAGCCGGCGCGGGGCGGGCCGACGGTGGTGCGTCTTTTCGCCGGCGCGGCCCGCCTGACCGCCCTGCGCCGCGAACAGACGCAGGTGCTGCGCGCCGGCGAGTGGGGCGTAGTTGAACCCGATGGCCAGATCCGTCGGCCCGACGATGACGAAATGCGCCAGCTCGCCAGAGATCGCGGCTGGTGGGACCAGTTCAGCGAGATCGAGCGCGACGCCGCCGGCTCCGGCCTGGCGGAGGGATCCGTGCCCCTGGTCTTCGTAGCG
>DAOTZV010000208.1:0-55857 GCA_034434235.1 Anaerolineae bacterium | reverse complement strand
AGCCTGCGGCTGGGCGTCGGCCTGCGCCGACGCGTGCACGCCCACGAAGGTGGACATCGCGGCGCCGGCGCGCCCCTTAGCCGCGATTTCAATCGCCCTACTCCTTTGGGGCGACCGAGGTCGCGGCTAAGAAGCCTGCGGCTGAGCGTCGGCCTGCGCCGACGGTGCACGCCCACGAAGGTGGGCATCGCGGCGCCGGCGCGCCCCTTAGCCGCGATTTCAATCGCCCCCACGTTTGGGCGTCGGCCTGCGCCGACGGTGCACGCCCACGGAGGTGGGCATCGCGGCGCCGGCGCGCCCCTTAGCCGCGATTTCAATCGCCCCCACGCTGGGCGTCGGCCTGCGCCGACGGTGCACGCCCACGGAGGTGGGCATCGCGGCGCCGGCGCGCCCCTTAGCCGCGATTTTAATCGCCGCGATTTCTTGACCTCCTCCGCGGACGCTGCTATACTTCTTTTCAGGTGTCGCACACGCAACTGAGACGACCGCGATGGCCGCCGGGTTTCCGCAAGGGAACCCGGCGTTTGCGTGTGGGCACCGACCATTTCGCAAATGAGGAGCGCAGCTTTGTCCGCTTCACTGAAATCGCAGTTTCTGCTCGATCCCGACGTGATCTTCTTGAACCACGGCTCGTTCGGCGCCTGCCCGCGGCCGGTGCTGGAAGCGTGCCAGGAGTATCAGCGCGAGCTGGAACGCCTGCCCACCCGCTTCTTCGGCGGCCGGGCCCACGAGCTGTTGGATGCCAGCCGGGCCGCCCTGGCCGGGTTTCTCGGCGTGAACGCCGACGATATCGTCTATTTCACCAATCCGACGACCGCCATCAACGCCGTCGCCCGCAGCCTGGCCGACGACTACTCGGCCCGCAACGGCCACGATAGCGGATTGCGGCCGCCCCTGCGCCTGAAGCCGGGCGATGAGATCCTGACCACCGATCACGAATACGGCGCCATGGAACGCACCTGGCGCTACGTCTGCTATCGCACCGGCGCGCGACTGGTGCAACGCGCGGTGCCGTTGCCCGTCACCACCCAGGCCGCGTTCGTCGAACACTTCTGGGCCGGCGTCACCGACCGCACGCGCGTCATCTTCATCAGCCACATCACCAGCCCCAGCGCGCTGATCTTCCCCCTGGCCGAGATCTGCCGCCGCGCCCGCGCCGCGGGCATCCTGACGATCGTGGACGGCGCGCACGCCATCGGCCAGATCCCACTCAACCTGGCCGAGCTGGGCGCCGATATCTACACCGGCGCGTGCCACAAATGGCTCTCGACGCCGAAGGGATGCGCCTTTCTGTATGCGCGGCCCGAGGTGCAAGGATGGATCGAGCCGCTCGTGGTCAGTTTCGGCTGGGAGAGCGATCATCCCGGCCCTTCACGCTATGTGGATTGGCACCAATGGCAAGGCACGCGCGATCTGTCGCCCTTCCTGGCCGTCCCGGCCGCGCTCGCCTTCCGCCAGGAACACGATTGGGATGCCGTCCAGCGGCGCTGTCATGCGCTGGCCATCGAGACCCGCCGCCGCATCCACGCGCTTTCGGGCCTGCCGACCATCTGTCCGGACCCGGAGCTGCCCGCCGAAGGCGCGCCCGTTCCCCGGCCCGACGCGTGGTTCTGCCAGATGTTTTCCGCACTTCTGCCCAATGTCAACGCCGACCTGCTGCGCCAACGGCTGTGGGATGAATACCGCATCGAGGTGCCGGTGGGTCTCTGGAAGGGCCAGGTGCGCATGCGCGTCTCGTTCCAGGCCTACAATGACCAGGCCGACGCCGACACGCTGATCGAGGCGCTGGAGCGACTGCTGCCCCAGGTCGCGCAGAACTGACGCTCGCGGCGGACCGGCCGTGCTTTCAACGGTGCGCAGCGCATGATGAAAACGATCGCGGCTTCGCGAGCCAGATGCCTGGCACATGAGGGAGCGCCCTATGGCCGATTGGACTTACGAGAACTTCGATCTGCGCATCGAGCGCCGGGCTGCGGCGGCCGACGGAACGCCGCGCTATCGGGCCGCGGTGATCGCCTCGCCCGTCGGCGAGGCCAACGCCGAATTCGCCCTGGCCATCCCGCAAGATGCCGCGATCGCCGAGGCCGGCCGGCGCCTCTTCGAAGCAGCCTTTTCCGGCGAGGTGCTCACGGCGTTGCGCCGTAGCCTCGACCGGGCCGGCCGCCGGCGCGCCGGATTGCGCATCCGCCTGCGCCTGGCCGACGCGGCCGAGCTGGCCGATCTGCCCTGGGAGGCGCTCTACGATCCCGAACGAGGGCGCTTCCTGACGCTTTCCGCCGAAACGCCGATCGTCCGCTACCTCGATCTCCCCGAAGCCATCGAGCCGCTCAAGGCGACACCGCCGCTGCGCATCCTGCCGGTGATGGCCAGTCCGCGGGATCTGCCGGCCCTCGACCGCGCGGGAGAGCTGGCGCTCCTGCGGCGCGGCCTGGACGACCTGCTCGCCGCAGGCCTGATCGAGATCGAGCCACGGGTCCCGGCCACGGTGGCCGACCTGCGCGCGACGCTCCGTCGGCGGTCCTATCACATCCTCCACTTCCTGGGGCATGGCGATGTGGATCCCGATAGCGGCGAGGGCTTCCTGGTGATGGAGGATCGCGACGGCCGCGGCCGGCCGATCGCCGGCCACGCGCTCGCCGCCCTCCTGGGCGATCAACGGACGCTGCGCCTGGTCGTGCTCAACGCCTGTCGCGGCGCGACGGCTGCGGCCGGCCATCCCTTCGCCAGCGTCGCCGGCCGGCTGGTGCAACAGGCCATTCCGGCCGTCGTCGCGATGCGGACGGCCATCCGCGACGAGGCCGCGGTGGCCTTCGCCCACGAGTTCTATGCCGCGCTCGCCGACGGCTACGCCGTGGATGCCGCGGTCGCCGAGGCGCGCAAGGCCCTGTTCGCCGAAGGCGAGGCGGACGCGTGGGCCGCTCCGGTGCTCTTCATGCGCGCGACCGACGGCCGCATCTTCGATCTGGCGTCGCGACAGAGCGACACGCGGGTCGGGGCGCATGTGCCCCCCGCTTCGCCCCCCGCTTCGCCCCCCGCTCCCCCCAAAGTTGGGGGGCCGGGGGGGCGGGGGCCGGAGGGGCGGGGGCCGGAGGGGCGAGAGCTGGGGGTGTGGGAGCCAGAGGAGCAGGGGCCAGAGGACGCATCCCTGGACGCACAGCGTACGCCTCAACAGGATGCCCCGCACGTGAAACAGGAACCCGCTTACGCCGCTTTCATCAGCTACGCGCCGGCCGATCGGCAATGGGTCCTCGACACCCTGTTGCCGCAGATCGAGCAGGCTGGCCACCGCGTCATCGTGGACGTGCGCGACTTTCCGGCCGGCAGCAGCCGCGCCGATGCCATTGCCTGGGCCGTGGCGAACAGCCGACACACGATCGCGGTGTTGACGCCCGCATACGTGGCCGGCGAATGGCAGGCGCTCGAGACGCTGGCGGCCCGCACGGCCGATCCGGCCGCCTGGCGCCGCCAGCTCCTCCCCCTGCGGCTCAAGCCATGCGCCACACCGGCCGCCATCGCGGCCATCGCGCTCGATGTGGCCGATCTGACCGATCCCTACGCGGCCCCCTACGCGCTCGCCCGCCTGCTGCAGGCATTAACGACGTAGAGGCGCACGGCGTGCGCCCCTACGCATTACTGCAAGCATGTACTGCGAGCTTTAGCTCGCATCCCGTGACGGGCGAGCTGAAGCTCACGCTACAAGCGTACGGCAAGCTTGAGCTCGCCATCCGTGACGGGCGAGCTGAAGCTCACCCTACACCAGCCGTTATCTGAGCACCGCCGGCAAATAAGTGTAGTAAAACCGATCCGCCAGCACCGCGTTCACGATCGCAAATTGCACAGGCTCTTCCACCGTTGCATCCTGCGCCGCCGCGATGATCACCGCACGGTAAACGCCGGGCGCGGTGAGGGTGGGGCTGACGTTGACCGTGATCGCCGAAGGGGTCGTGCCCGCTTGCGGCGCGAACACCAGCCAGTCGGGCGCGGTCAACGGTTGGCCGTCCACCACCAGGCCCCGCGCGTCGAGCCGGGCCGCGCCGCTGGCGAACTTCTCCTGCAAGCCCGCCGCGGCCTCCAGCGGCAGCGCCGTCGCCACCCACTGCGTCGGCGTCAGCGGCCGCAACACCTGGATTTCCTTCGTGACCATCGTCCCCGCGCCGATCTGTTGCCAGAGGTTCACCTGCGACGGATAGAGGACAAACCCCGGATCGGGCACCGTCAGGTTGACCGTCACGTACTGCGGCGAATTGGCCACCTGAGGATCGGTCGCGGCAATCTTGATCACCCCCTGGTGCGTGCCCGGCCCGGCCGCCACCGTGTTGACCGACACGTAGAGCGTAGAGGGGGTGGTCCCCGCGGTCGTATTGATCCGCAACCAGCCGGAGCCGCTCAAGATCTCGGCCGTCCAGCCCACCGCGCTCGCGCCGCCGGCATTGATGGCCACCGGCTGCGATGGCCCCGGATCGCCCCAGGCCACATCGAAGTCGAGGATCGTGGGACTGACCAGCAGCCCCACGCCGGTCAACCGGAAGCTGACGCTCACATCCACGGGGCTATTCCGCACCGCGCCGTCGGTGGCCGTGATCCGAATGGTGCCGTTGTACGTCCCCGGCGCGACGGTCGGGACCACGCTCACCCCCAACTGATCCGGCGTGGTGCCCTGCGTCTTGTCAAGCCGCAGCCACTGGCTCCCCGAGATGACCTGCGCCTGCCACTGAAGCGCGGCGGTCGTGCCGGCGTTCGTGATGCTCAACGTCCTCGTCGGAGAAGGCTCGCCGTAGTTCAGATCAAAAGCGAGCGAGGTCGGAGAAACGCTGAGGGTCGGACCGGCCGGGATGCCCGGGCCATCCAGGTTCGCCAGCACCATCACCGGCCAATCGGTGCCGGCCGGCGGCACGCGAAAGCTGCCGGTCACCTCGACGTACGTATCGTTCTGCCACATCTGGGTGTAGGCCCGGAAGCGATCCCCGCGCAGGATCACCACCTCATCGCGGCCATCGCCGTTCAGATCGCCCGTGCGCACCTGCTTCCAGGCATTGGCGCCGGTCTCCAACACGATCTCGATCCAGCGCGGAGGCGTGATCGCCGGGCTCACCATCAACAGGCCCACCCGGCCGACGTCCACCGGATCGCGCAACATGAAGATCTCGTGATAGCCGTTGCCGGCCAGGTCGCCGAGCGCCAGGGAGGTGAAATTCGGGTAGTATTTGAAATTCCCATATTGGCCCGGGAACACATCGGAGAACGCGCCCGCGGAAACATTCAACATGATGAGGGAATCCAGATTCGCGCCGACCCCTGTGCGCAACAGGGCCAACTGGTCGGGCAGATTGGGCGAGGAGAGCCGGCCCGCGGCCAGGGTGACCCAGGGGAAACTGAAAGTGGCTTCGGCCAGGGTGGACCAATTCAGCCCGTTGTAAACCTTGAGCAACGGCGAAGCGCCGGTCGGATTGCGTACCATCGCCAGATCATCGGCGCCGTCGCTGTTGAAGTCGCCGGTCGCGATGGCCTGCCAGGTCGCGCCGAATTCCTCGTAATAGAGCTGAGCGTTGTTCTTGACATCGTAGACGTAAAGGCGATTGCGATAAGGGTTGGAGATCCCCACGGTGACGGCGATGTCATCGTAGCCGTCGCGGTTGAAGTCGCCCGTGGCGATCCGCTCGTAGTAGCCCGCCTCCAGGGTGCGCTCGAAGGTCACCGGTGTCTGGCCCGGCTGAGGAAACGGATCGAACACCTTGAGCCGGTTGCCGCCGATCGCCGCGATGGACTCGTGGCCATCTCCTTTGAAAGAGCCGGCCGCGATGTACTCCCAACCGGTATCGCTGCCCGAATTCCAGTTGGCGACCACCATGCCGGGCTGGGGGACCACGTCGGTCACGATGATCTGCCCGGCCGTGCTGAGGGTAACGACCTGATCGTGACGGTAGCCGGCCGGCGCGGCCGGTTCGGCGTGCGCTACGTCCACGGGAACAGCCGGCGCCGGGGGCAAGCTCAAGACGATCAGCGCCAGCGCGCACAACGCCATCCGCCAGAAGGAATGTCGCATGATACTACCTCCTTATGTGTGAAGATGAAATGGAAAGAGCGCCATCATCTTCTGACGAAGGCGCCGAACGCTTTGTTCCTCTCCGTACGACGAGAACGATTTTATCGCCTGACGTGCCAGGCACCCTCCCGGGTGCCCGGCACGTGAAGAGCAATGGAGCAACTTGAGTTCAAATTATAACACACGCGCCAAAGGGCCAACAAACCCACCACCCGAGATCCGGCCTGTGGTACAATGCGCTAAAAACGGCCGGACTTCCGGCCGGCCAGAGGAGCGTTGAACCGATGTCCGCATCCAGGCCGATCAAGACCCTTGCCATGCGCGTGCTGGAAACCCATCAGGTGCCTTACACGCCCGTTTACTATGAAGTGATAGATCATCTATCGGCCGACCAGGTGGCGGCCGCCATCGGCTTTCCGGCCGAACAGACCTTCAAGACCCTCGTCGTCCTGCCGGAGCGGCCATCCGGCCGGCCCATCCTGGCGCTGGTGCCCGGCAACAGCCAGCTCGACCTGAAGAAGCTGGCGGCCGCCGCGGGCGAAAAGAAGGTACAGATGGCGCCTCAGCGCGAGGCCGAGCGTTTGACCGGCCTGGAAAAAGGCGGCATCTCGCCCCTGGCGCTCCTCGACCGGGGATGGCCGATCTTCGTGGACGAGACGGCTATCCTCTTCGACCGCATCGAGATCAGCGCCGGCAAGGTGGGCGTGGGCATTATCGTCGAAGTCGAAGGCCTGTTGCGCGTGCTCGGCGGCCGTCTGGCCGACCTGACCGCAAGTTGACCTCGCACGTGGAAGCCCCGCCGGTCACGGCCGCTGCAGGGGCGCACGGCGTGCGCCCACACGGCCGGGCGCCCACGCCGTAGAGCGGCCGTTACGGCACGATCGTCAGGGGAATCGGGGTAAAGACCAGGATGAACACCACCAGCATGAGAACGGCCAAAGCCCGTTCGCGCTGCGTCAGAAGGGTCAGCTCATCGAGCGGCATATCCTGCATGCGGCCGAAGAAGAAGACCAGGCCCAACCAGAGCAGCCAGCCGCTCCAGAGGAACGACAGCCCCGCCAGCCCCGCAAGCACGATCCAGGTGACCGTGCGCGCGCCCTTCGGGCCGAGCAGCGCATAGACGATATGCCCGCCGTCGAGCTGTCCGGCCGGGATCAGGTTCAGGCCGGTCACCAGCAGCCCGGCCCAGGCCGCAAACGCCACCGGATGAATGAAGACATCCTCGCCCCCCGAAGGCAAGAACTTGCCGAAGACCAGGTACTTCATGAGGGCATAGAGGAGCGAGTTGCCCTCCATCTGATAGCCGCCGGCCGGCAACGGCTGGACGTGGCTCAGATTCAGGCCGAGCCATAAGAGCGGCACCGCCACGATCAGGCCGGCCAACGGCCCGGCCGCGCCCACCGCCAACAGATGCCGCCGATTGCGCGGGGGCACGGACATGCTGATGAACGCGCCCAGCGTGCCGAACGGCCCGAACGGCATGGGGATGAAATAGGGGAGACTGGTCGAGCCGCCCAGGCGCCGCGCGGTCAGATAGTGGCCGAATTCGTGCGCGGCCAGGATGGCCAGCAAGCTGGCCGCAAAGGGCACGCCGTCCAGCAGGTTGAGGTTAGGGCGATCTGAAGCGGCCACCCCCTCCCACATCTGCGCGCCGACAAACAAGCACGAGAGCACGGTCAAGCCGAACAGGACGAGCGCCAGGGCCACGCGCGGCCGGGCGCGGGCAAAGGTGACCGGCAATGCCAGCACTTCTTCGCGCTCGCCGTCCTGGCTCTTGCGCAAGAGAGGCGTGCGGCCGAGGGGCCGCATCCGTTCGGCCAGGATGTCGTAGGCTTCTTCGGCCGGCAACAAGAGCCGGCCCCGCAACCGGATCGAGTTGCCGGGCGCCACGCCGTCGGTCACATCCTCCACCGCCATCACGCCCGCGGCCGCCGCCACCAGGTCGGCCCACAGGTCTGACCTCGCTTCGATCATGGGAAAAAGCCCCCTACCCGCGCACTGCAAGCCGGCGGCTTGCGCACGGAGCTCGCAAATTACAAGCGTGCCAGCGCGTCCGCGATGCGCTCAACCGCCTCCTGGAGCGCTGCGAGCGAGTTGGCGAAGCAGAGCCGCAGATACCCCTCGCCGTACCGGCCGAAGGCCGTGCCTGGCAACAGCGCGACGCCGGCTTCCTCCAGCAGATAATCGGCCAGCCAGTCCGACGGCTTGCCGAACGAGGACACATTGGGGAACGCGTAGAACGCGCCTTGCGGCGTCCGGCAGCGCACCCCCGGGATGGCGTTCAACCCTGCTACCAACACATCGCGGCGCCGACGATATTCGGCCACCACGGCCGCCGCTGCCTCCTGCGGCCCGGTGAGCGCCTCCAGCCCGGCCCATTGCGTGAAATCGGCCGTGCAGCCGACCGCGTGGTTCAACAGCAGCTCGACCCGCTCGGCCAACGCCTCGGGCATGATGCCATATCCGAGCCGCCAGCCGGTCATGGCATAGGTCTTGGAAAAACCATCGCAGATGATCGTGCGTTCGGCCATGCCGGGCAACGCGGCGATGCTGGGGACGGAATCGGCGTCGTAGATCAGGCGGGCATAGATCTCGTCGGAGAGCACCCAGAAATCGCGACGCTGCGCGGCCGCGGCAATGTGCTCCAGGACGGACAACGGCATCACGCCGCCGGTCGGATTGCCCGGCGAGTTGATGACCACCAGCCGCGTGCGGTCGCTCAGCGCGGCATCGAAGGCGTCGAGGTCGAAAGAGAAATCGTTCTCTTCGCGCAAGGGCACGGGCACGGGCACGCCGCCGGCCACGCGGATCATCGCCTCGTAGGTGGGAAAGCCGGGATCGGGATAGATCACCTCGTCGCCGGGTTGCACCAGGGCGAGGGTCGGGAAGAAGAGCGCGGGCTTGGCGCCCGGCCCCACGACGACCTGCGTCGGACGGATGGTCATGCCGCGCTGCCGTCCGGCCTGTTCGGCGATCGCCTGGCGCAAGGGGCGAATGCCGGCCGCGGGCGTATAGCGCGTGCGGCCCTGGCGCAAGGCCCGCACGCCGGCCTCCACGATGTTTTCGAAGGTGGGGCCGTCGGGTTGGCCGATCTCGAGGTGGATGATGCGTCGGCCCTCGGCTTCGAGCGCCTGGGCCCGTGCCAACATGTAATATGCGCCCTCAGCCCGCAAGAGGGCCACACGTTCGGCAAAAGCCATAGTCACCTCCGATCAATGTGCGGACGAGCTCAAGCTCGCCCTACACCTGTACTGCGAGCTTCAGCTCGCACCGACAACGAGCAACGGACGAGCTCAAGCTCGCCCTACAAACGCAAGAAGCCCGGCGCACAAAGGCGAAACCGGGCTTCTGCGCCTCGCAATGCGTACGGTTTTATGCCACGCCGACGAGCGACTTCGCCAGGCGCACGGCCGAGCTGGCATCCGGCGCGTAGCCGTCCGCGCCGATCTGTTTGGCAAAGGCATCGGTGACCGGCGCGCCGCCGATCATCACCTTGACCTGCTCGCGCACGCCCGCCTCGACGAGTGCCTTGACGGTCGTGCCCATCGAAGGCATGGTCGTGGTCAACAGGGCCGACATGCCGACGAGCTGGGGCTTCTGTTCCAGCACGGCCTTGACGAACTTCTCGGGGCTGACATCGGTGCCCAGGTCCACGATCTCGAAGCCGGCGCCCTCCAGCATCATCGCGACCAGGTTCTTGCCGATGTCGTGCAGGTCGCCCTTGACGGTGCCGATGACCACCTTGCCGGTGGGTTTGGCGCCGGCTTCCGCCAGGTACGGCTTCAGCACGCTCAGGCCGTTCTGCATCGCGCGCGCCGAGACCAACATCTCGGGCACGAAGTACTCGTTTTCCTCGAAGAGGCGACCGACCTCGCCCATCGCCGCGATCAAACCTTCTTTGAGGATCACATCCGGCGCGATCCCTTCGGCCAATGCCTTCTCCACACCAGCCTTTGCGGCTGGCGCGTTTCCGTCCAAGACTGCCTGATAGATGGCTTCGATCTGATTCACCGTGCCCTCCTGGAAATCATGCCGACCGGCCTCGCCGACGGCGCGAGAGGATCTATCCATAATCACTGGTGTTCACTTTACCCGCATCGTCGGCAGCCGTCCATGACCTTAATCAGGATAGCCATCCGATTTGAACGCCCGCGCGGCGTCTGCAGTTAGGGGCGCACAGCGTACGCCTCTAGGGTGCGGCGTATACCAGCCATCCGGCCAGCGCGGCCAGAGCGAGCACGACGACGACCGGCACGCGGCGGCTGAGCGCCAGCCCGAACGCAGCCGCCGTGATGGCCGCGCCGGGCCAATCGGTCACTGCGCTCCGAAAAAGGGTCCAGGCCACGCCCAGCGTCAGGCCGATGACCCCCAGCGTGATGCCGCGCGTGAAGTTCTGGACGGCCGGCCGCGCCTCGACGCGGCGATGCAACGCGACAACGACCAGCGCCAGCAGGGTCGGCAGGGTGATGGCGATCAGCGCCAGGGCCGAGCCCGGCCAGCCGAAGGTCAGATAGCCCAGGCTGATCGTCCACAGGCCGGTGGGCCCCGGGCTGAGCTGGCCAACGGCAATGGCGGTCAGGAAGTCGCTCTCGCGGGCCCAGCCAAGCGCCAGCAGATCCTGGTGGAGGAAGGGCAGGTTGCCCAGTCCGCCGGTCGAAAACAGAGAACCCTTCAGAAAAAGCCAGAAATAGAGCAGCGGATTCATCGGCCGGACCTCCCGCGCCACCAACGCACGACAGCCGGCGGATCGCCGAGCCCGAGCGCGGCCGTCAGGCCCGCCAGCAGCAACACGAGCACCGGAGAGACGCGAGCCGCGACGAGGAGCAAGGCGGCACCCCCCATGAGCGCCAGATGCAGCGCCACGCTGAAGCGCCCCTCGCGGCGGGCGCGGGCCAGCGGCGATTGCGCCATCTGCGCCGCCAGGCTCAGGCTCAGGCCGACGGTGGCCGGCGCAATGCCCCGCATGGCGGCCTTCATCGCGGGGAGATCGCGGATCGCGGTGAAGCCGGCCGTCATCAGCACGGTGATCGTGGCGCTGGGCAACAGGAGCCCGGCCAACGCCGCGATCAGGCCGGGCCAACCGCGCAACTGGAAGCCGATCACGCCGGTCAGCTTGAGCAGGTTGATGCCCGGCGAGATCTGCACCAGCGCCCAGGCCTTCGCGAATTCGGCCTCGGTCAACCAGCCGCGCGCGACGCAGGCCTGGTGAATGAGATAGAGGGTGGTGGATCCGCCGCCGAACGACTGAAGCCCGATCGCGAACCAGGCGCCCAGGATCTCCAGAAGACGCGGCGGCGGGCCGCCTGTAGCCGTCGTCATGCACGAAACCCCCAACAGAGGCTCACAAACCAGGCCACTATAGCATGGGAGGGTCGTTCTGCCAAGTCGCAGGACCGGATCGATCCGGCCCCGCGAAAACACCCCGGCCCGAATTTGACCAAACCGGCTTTCTGGATAGAATAGTATATGCTTCGCGAACGTTGAATGCGAGGCGACCTGCGGGCCGCTAGCTCAATTCGGCAGAGCAGCTGACTCTTAATCAGCGGGTTACAGGTTCGAGTCCTGTGCGGCTCATCGAAACTGTAGGGCGAACTTAAGTTCGCCCTACAGCGAAAGCGGCAAGGAGGTAGGACGAACTTAAGTTCGTCCTACCCTGTGAAAGGGCCGCCGATCGGTCATTACCGATCGGCGGCTTTTTGCTATGTACTGCGAAGTAGGGCGAACTTGAGTTCGCCCTACGGCCGCGGCGGCATATTCATCTCACACAAAGGCACAAAGACACCGGGAAAACGCGCAAGATCTGGCCGGCTCTAACATTCGCTATAACCGCACGCGTAGCACTTGCGGCATCCTTCCGTGGCGATGAAGGTCGCCTGGCCGCAATCCGGGCACAGATCGCCGATCGGTCGGTCGGCGATGGGAAGGGCGAGCTGCTCGGCCGCCGGCTCGGCCGCCTCGGCCATCTGCCCCAGGGCCTCGAAGTGGCCGTTCAGGTGCTCGCGCAACACCTGGGCGATCGCATCGGGCAACGAACGCACCCGATTCGCGCCGAAGCCCAACGTGCGGCCGCCGCCGATCCCCGCCAACTGGTCAATGACCAGCTTGAGCCGTTCGACCGGATCGAGCGGCGACGGCAACCGCAACACCAGCGAGATCAGCCGGCCCAACGCCTCGGACACCGAGGCCACGTCCGAGCCGGCCTTGCCGACATTGAGGAACACTTCGAACGGCTGCGCATGGCCGTTGACGTTGACGGTGATAAAGGCCGTACCGAGCGGCGTCTCCTTGCGATAGGTCATGCCCGGCAGGGCGGCCGGCCGCGGCCGGCGCTGCGCGGGATAGGCCGGTTCCGCGGGCGCGGCCATCGGTCGCGGCTCCGTGGAGGCGGCCGCCGGTCGCGGCTCCGCGCCGGCCTTCTCCTGGCCCGCGGGCGCGGCGCTTTCCTTGCCCTTCTGTGCACTGATCGCTTTCGTTTCCAACACGACCTCCTGGCGGCTGCCGGCCACATAGACGGTCAACCCCTTGCATCCCAGCTTCCAGGCCAACCTGTAAGCCGCAGCCACATCTTCGACGGTGGCAGTTGACATAAAGTTAATCGTCTTTGAGATGCTGTTATCTACAAACGCCTGGATCGCGGCCTGCATGCGCACGTGTTCCTCGGCGGTGATGTCCTGGGCGACGACGAACACGCGGCGGATCGCCTCGGGCACTTCGAGCACATCCTGACAACTGCCGGTGACGCTCACCTGCTCGCTGATGCGCTGCCGGGTGGCTTCATCGAGGCCGGCCTCGAGCAGGGCCTTCTCGAAGAGCGGGCTGGTATAGGTCAGTTTCAGGTCTTTGTCGCCGTCCTTGACGGTGCGGGTGTAGGCCAGGGCAAAGACCGGCTCGCAACCGTAGCCCTCGCAGCCGGTGACCGTGCCGATGGTGCCCGTAGGCGCGACGGTGGTTTGGGCCGCGTTGCGGATGCCGTGTTGCCTGATGCCGGCGACGACCCGCTCCCAATCCACGGCGGGCCGGCCCCAATCGCGGCGATAGGGAACCAGCGGCGTGGGCGGCCGCCACTTCAGGTCGTCGGGATCGTAGATGCTCCCCTTGATGGCGGGGAAGGGGCCACGCTCGCGGGCCAGCTCGATGCTGGTCAACATGCAGTGGTAACGGATGAACTCCATGATCTGGGCCGCGAACTCCTGCCCTTCCTCCGAGCCGTAGCGCACGCCCAGCGCGTACATGATGTCGCCCAGGCCCATGATGCCCAGGCCGATGCGCCGGGCGCGCAGGGCCGCTTCGCGCAGTTGCGGCACGGCCGGCACATACTTGTTGGCGTCCACCACGTTGTCGAGGAAGCGAGTGGCCGCGATGGTGGTCTCGCGCAGCTTATCCCAGTCCACCCGATTGTCGGCCGTGATGTGCTGCGCCAGGTTGATGGAGCCCAAGCAACAATTCTCGTATGGCCCTAACCATTGCTCTCCGCACGGATTGGTGGCCTCTAACTCATACAGATGCGGCACAGGATTGCTGCGATTGGCCGCGTCCAGGAAGAGCGCGCCCGGCTCGCCGTTGTGGTGGGCGAAGGTGACCATCTTGTCGAATAGCTCGCGCGCCCGCACCGTGCGCCACACCGTGCCATCGCGCGGGTTCACCAGCGGGAAATCGGCGTCCTCCTCGACGGCCCGCATGAACGCGTCGGTGATGCCGACCGAGATATTGAAGTTGGTGATCTGCCCCTCTTGCGCCTTACAGGAGATGAACTCCTCGATGTCGGGGTGGTCTACCCGGAGCACGGCCATGTTGGCGCCACGCCTTGTCCCGCCTTGCGCCACCTCGCCGAAGGCCGTGTCGTACACGCGCAGGAAGCCGACCGGCCCGGTGGCCACCCCCGCGCTGGAGGCCACCTTGTCCCCCTTGGGCCGCAGCCGCGAGAAGGAGAAGCCGTTGCCGCCGCCGGTCTGCTGGATCAACGCGGCGTCGCGCAGGGTCTGGAAGATGCCGTCGGGCTGCTTGCCCAGGTCGTCGGAAATAGGGAGCACGAAACATGCCGCCAGCTGCCCCAGCGGCGTGCCGGCGCCGGTGAAGGTGGGAGAGTTGGGGAAGAAGCGCCGGCTGGTCAACAGGCCGTAAAAGGCATCTTCGGTGCTGTTCACATCGTAGCCGTAGGCCGCATCCGGCTCGGCCACCGCGCGCGCCACGCGGCGAAACATCCCCTCGATCGTCTCGGCCGGCTTGCCGTCCAGCCCCCGGCGCAGATAGCGCCGTTCGAGCACCTGGCGGCCGTTCTGCGACAGGACGATCTCGGCCGGCGCGGGAATCATCGGCTCAAAAGGCTTGCCTTTTGCTTCGGTCATCGGTATGCTCCAATCATCATTTTCGTTCGGCCCGCAGGCGATCCAGTTCGCGCTGCAGCGATTCTACGTCTTCCATTTCCATGTATACAATGGCATAGCGGATATAGGCCAACGGATCGAGCTCCTTCAGCTTGGCCAATACCATCTCGCCGATCATCTCGCTGCGCACCTCGGCCTTGCCCAGGCTGAAGAGGTGCTCTTCGATCTGATCCACGGCGCGCTCGATGTCGGCCATGGCGATGGGCCGTTTGGCGCAGGCAATGCGAATGCCCTGCAAGAGCTTGTAGCGGTCGAACGGCTCCCGCCGGCCGTCGCGCTTGACGACGATCAGCGCCTCCGAGATCTGCTCGTAGGTAGTGAAGCGCTTGCGACAGGCCAGGCACTCCCGGCGCCGCCGAATGCCGTCGCTGGTCGTGCGGGTGTCTACCACCCGCGAATCGGCATGGCCGCAATGCGGACACTGCATAGTGTCACCTCCGATGTGCGCTTACTGACGCCGTAAGCACAACCTGTAGTATCTAAGTTATGTATACCTACAATATATAGCCCCATCGCCAGGCCAAAGTATACCACACCCCGGCCAACCGGATACGGCCATGGCGCAAAATCGCTCTAACTTTAAGGTCGAGTTCTCGACACGAAAAGCGGAGAGGGGAAGGCAGACGCGTGAACACATGAACACGTGTTCATGTGTTCATGTGTTCACGCGTTTGTGTTTATTGTCGGGCCGCGCGGCGCAGAAACGCCGGGATCTCCAGATCGTCGCGGTCATAGGTCCGCTTCGGGAATTCCAGCGTCTTGCCGGCCTCCTCGCGAACGGGCGCCTGCTGTTCCTTGAGCTGATCGAAGCCGGTCGCGATCACCGTGATGCGGATGCCGTCCTTCATGTTCGGATCCACCACCGCGCCGAAGATGATGTTGGCATCCGGGTCGGCCGTGCGGCGGATGATCTCGGCCGCTTCGTTCACCTCGTACAGGCTCAGGTCCGGGCCGCCGGTGATGTTGAAGAGGATCCCCTGGGCGCCGTCAATGCTCACATCGAGCAGCGAGCTGTGGATGGCCTGTTCCGCGGCCTGCTGCGCCCGGTTGTCGCCGTTCGCCTGGCCGATCGCCATCAGGGCCGAGCCGCCGGCCTCCATCACGCTGCGCACGTCCGCGAAGTCCAGGTTGATCAGCCCGGGGATGGTGATCAACTCGGAGATGCCCTGGATGCCCTGGCGGAGCACGTCGTCGGCCACGCGGAACGCCTGCTGAATGCTGGCCTTCTTGTCCACCACCTGGAGCAGGCGGTCGTTGGGGATGACGATGAGGGTATCCACCCCTTCCTTGAGACGGTTGATGCCATCTTCGGCCACCCGCCGGCGCCGCGCGCCCTCGAACGTGAAGGGCTTGGTGACGACGCCGATGGTCAGCGCGCCGGCCTCGCGGGCCAGCTTCGCAATGACCGGCGCTGCGCCCGTGCCGGTGCCGCCGCCCATGCCGCACGTGACGAACACCATGTCCGCGCCCTTGAGCAGCGCCTTGATCTCCTCGGCCGACTCCTGCGCGGCCTTCTCGCCGATCTCCGGGTGGCCGCCCGAACCGAGCCCCTTGGTCAGCTTGTCGCCGATGCGCAGCCGCTGCGGCGCATTCGACAACATCAAGGCCTGCGCGTCGGTGTTGATGGCGATGAACTCCACCCCCTGGATGCCCTGCTCGATCATGCGATTCACGGCATTGGAGCCGCCGCCGCCTACGCCCAAGACTTTGATCTGGGCCGGATTCTCCACATAGGTCGGCTGCTGTGATCTTGGATTTGTCGGTGCCATTTTCCCCTCGCTCCCGATGTGACTGGATATCCACCCGACTAACCTGAAAATCGCCGTCACGCGCCAGACATCTTGCAGAGTGCCCGGCACGTGACGCGCCGATATCGGCTTGTTACTGTGGCAGAAAATTCTGTAACCACCGAAGAATGCGTTCGAGCACGCCCGGCTGTGGCTCGACGACGGCCGGCATGCGGTCGTTCTGTTGGCCCCACAAGAGCAGGCCGACCGCGGTCGCATATTCCGGGCTGCTCAGATCCGTGACCGAAGTGAAAACCCCTTGCGGCCGGCCCACCCGCACCGGCCATTGCAATTGTTCCCGGCTCAATTCGGCAAAGCCGGACAGTTGCGCCACGCCGCCGGTCAGAACGATGCCGGCCGGCAACAACCCATCGTAACCGCTGCGCTTGACCTCCCGCAGGATCAGCTCGATCACATCCAGCGCGCGCGCATGCAGGATCTCGGCCAGCGCGCGGCGGCTGATCACCTGCGAGCCCTCCTCGCCGAACGCGCCGCTGCGCACTTCGGCATCGGCCGGCACGCGCTCGGGAATGGCGTGGCCGAACTGCTTGATCAGCGCCTCGGCCTTGGCATAGGGCATGCGCAGGCCCATGGCCACATCGCGGATGAAGTGATCGCCGCCCACGTCGAGGATCACCGTGTGCCACGGCGCGTTCTCCAGGTAGATCGCCAGATCGGACGTACCGCCCCCCACGTCCACCACCGCCACGCCCAGGCGCCGCTCGTCATCGGTCAAGACGGCCAACGCCGATGCCAGCGGCTCCAGCACCAGGTCCTGGATCTCCAGGCCGTTCTCCTGCACGCACGCCACCAGGTTCGCAATCGCCGACGACGCGCCGGTGATGACGCTGGCGTCCACCTCCAGGCGATAGCCGAACATCCCCACCGGATCCGCGATCCCCTTCTGATCGTCCACGCTGTACATGCGCGGCACCACGTGGATGATCTCCCGATTATGCGCCAACGCGATGTTCCGGGCCTGATCGAGCGCGCGCTGGGTGTCCTCGACGGTGATGGTGCGGCTGTTCCGGCCGACCGAGACCGCGCCCTTGCTGCTCATCGCGTTGATGTGGTTGCCCGAAATGCCCACCACGACCGGCTGCATCTTGCGGCCGGCCATCTGCTCGGCCAGCCCGACGGCCTGACCGATGGCGGTGGTCGCTTCTTTCGCGTTGATGACCACCCCGCGACGCAACCCCTGCGCCGGCACCCGGCCCGCGCCGACGACGCACAGGTTGCCGTCCGCGTCCAGCTCGGCGATCAGGGCGCAGATCTTGGTCGTGCCCACATCCAGCGCGCAGATCAGCTCGTTCGACACAGGAGCTTCATCGCCCCTCGCCAGGTTGGACCCCAAACCGAATAGTTTCATCGCATCACTTGTTTCATCGTATCCTCTCAATCGCTCGGGGGACGCCGGTCGCAGACCGGCTGCAAGCTCGCTCAAAGGGGGTCTGCGATCCCCGTCGCCCCGGCTTTTTGAGAAGATACTGTTTCATCTGATCTGCGCGCGGCCGCTCACGCGCAGATCCACGATCCGTCGGGCCGCATTGCGCGCCGCCGGGCTCGACCGCAACTGCCGAAAGGCAGCCAGTTTTTCAGCCATCGGGCCCTCGTGTCCCAGATACACCGTCCAACCGTCCGGCGAGCGGAAGTAGAATCCCTCCTGCACGCCGTAGTATACATCAGCGACCTCTAATCCGGCTTCCTGCAATGCCTTCAGATTGGCCAACACCTGCGGCCGCAGCCGACCTTCCTCCCCGGCCGCCCCCATCGGATCCACCAGGCTGAGGGCCGGCGCCGGGCCGCGGGCCGGCACCGCCGCGCCGTTCGCCCCCACCCAGACCGTCGTCTCCCCGCGCCGCCAGATCACCACCGGCGGCTCCTCTCGGACGACGATGGTCACCTCGTGCGGCAGGCGCAGGTATACCGCCGCATCGGCCACGCCGGGCACCTGCCGGATCCGCTCTGCCAGGTGGCCCGCGTGAATCTGAAAGATGTTCACCCCCTCGATCGCGCTGGCGGCGTAGATCTCATCGGCCGGGATGCGCTCGACGCCCTGGATGAGCATGTCGTCGCGCGTCACGGCCAGCCGATCGGTCGTCACCAGGAAGGCCAGGCCCGCCACCACCGCCGCGGCCACGACCAGGGCCGCGCCCCTGCGCAAAGTCAGGCGCACGGCGGCCCACTCCGCCCACCTGGCCCCTCCCCTCGCGGGAGAGGAATTGTACCTAACCCCCCGTCCCCCTTCCCTGGCAGGGAAGGGGGAGAAGGACTCCCCTCCCCTCGCAGGGGAGGGGCCGGGGGAGAGGTGCGCCCCTCCCCTGGCAGGGGAGGGGCCGGGGGAGAGGTGCTCCCCTCCCCTCGCAGGGAAAGGGTTGAGGGAAAGCGGATACCTGCTCCCCCGTCCCCGCCCCCCGACCCCCAAAATGGGGGAGATGGGGGCGCCAGAGGAGGGAGAGAGGCGCCCCCGCCGGCGCCACCACGGCTCGGCCGGAATGAACGGCTCATCCTCCTTCTTTTGCTCTCGCATGCGGCGGCGCGCTGACATGGCAGTTCCGTGATTCAGGCGCCGACGTCCGGCTTCATGGCGCCCGCGTAAGAAGTCAACGAGCGCGCTCGATCGCGGTGGCGCTCCAACGCCAGCGCGATCAGCCGATCGCACAGCTCCGAATAGCTCAATCCACTGGCCTCCCACAGCTTCGGATACATGCTGATGGTCGTGAAACCGGGCATGGTGTTGACCTCGTTGACGAACAGCTCCTCGGTCACGCCGTTCAGCAGGAAATCCACGCGTGCCAGGCCCGCGCCGTCAATCGCCTTGAAGGCCCGCACGGCCAGCTCGCGCACCCGTTCGGCCAGCGCGGCCGGCAACGGCGCCGGGATCAACAGCGCCGATTTGCCGTCAATGTACTTGGCCGCGTAATCGTAAAACTCGTTGGAGGGAACCACCTCCCCCGGCACCGAGGCGATCGGCTCTTCGTTGCCGAGCACGCTGCACTCGATCTCGCGCGCGTGAGGCACCGCCTCTTCGACCACCAGGCGGCGATCGTAACGCGCCGCCTCGGCCAGCGCCGACGCCAATGCGCCGGCATCCTTGACCTTGGAGACGCCGATGCTCGAACCCAGGTTGGCCGGCTTCACGAACAACGGATAGCGCAGCCCGGCCTCGATGCGCGCCACGACCTCCGCGGGCCGCTGTTCCCATTCGCGGCGGGTGAACGCCAGGTAGCGCGTTTGGGGCAACCCCGCGGCCGCGAAGAGCATCTTGCTGGCGATCTTGTCCATGCCGGCCGCGCTCGCCAGCACGCCGCAACCCACGTAGGGCACCCCCGCCAGCTCGAACAGGCCCTGGACCGTGCCGTCCTCGCCGAAGGGCCCGTGCAACACCGGAAAGATCACGTCGAGCTGAGGGAAGCGCTCGCCGGTGGCCCCCGGCACCAGCTCGCGGCGGCCGGCCGACGGCCCAACAAGCGCCGACCCGGCCGGCGCGGCGTCTTCGCCCGCGACCAGCCGCGCCAGCGGATCGCCCTCTGTCAACCACCGGCCCGCGTGCGTGATGCCGATCGGCACCACCTCGTACTTCGCGGGGTCCAACGCGGCCATCACCGAGCGCGCCGAAGCCAACGAGACCTCGTGCTCGCCAGAGCGACCGCCGAAAATCACGCCCACGCGCAATCGGGAAGACATCTGCTGCTCCAAACGCAATGCGTTGCCATTCTATGCGAATAAGATTACATTGCACATAACCAAATACGAATGTGCCCATGCCGCAAGCCGGCGGCTTGCGGCACACGAAACGAATACAAGCCGGAAGCTTGTGTTACATTATTTTATGGGAACTATATTATCTTGTAAATAGTGATTTGTACGGAGGTTGAACCGGCCAGTCGCCCAGAAACTGAATCTCCGGCGTCAGTTCCACCCCGAACTGCTCGAAAACCCGCTGCCGACACAGATCAATGAGCGCCACCACATCGGCCGCGGCGGCGTGCGCCACGTTCACGATGAAGTTCGCGTGGCGGGGCGAGATCTGCGCGCCGCCGATGCGATAGCCCTTCAGCCCGGCCGCCTCGATCAACCGGCCGGCGTGATCTCCCGGCGGGTTGCGGAAGATGCTGCCGGCGCTCGGCTCGGTCGGCTGGGTCGCCCGGCGTCGGGCCAGAAACGCGTCGGCCCGAGCCGCGATCTCGGCCGCGTCCCCCGGCGTGAGCCGAAACGCCGCGGCCAACACCACCGGCGGCCGACCGCCAGCACCGAGCTGCTGCTTCAGCACGCTGGTACGATAGGCGAACGCCAGCTCTTCGGCCGTCAGCCGCACGCGGCCCCGGTCGGGATACCACACCAGCGCCCACGCCAGGTTGCCGGCGATGTCGCCGCCGTGCGCGCCCGCGTTGCCGATCACCGCGCCGCCCACCGTGCCCGGAATGCTCACGGCCCATTCCAGCCCGGCCAACCCCTGTTTCACCGTCCAGCGGGCCAGGCCGGCCAACGCCGCGCCCGCCTCCGCGATGACCAGCGGTCCTGGGCGCCCGGCGTGCGCCCCTGCGGCCTCGGCCTCGTCGGCCGAGGCCAACCTGAACTCGCGCGCCTGGTTGGCAATCACCAGGCCCCGAATGCCGCAATCGCTCACCAGGATATTGCTTCCGCCGCCCAGCACCGTGAACGGAACCGCATGGGCCGCGGCCGTTTCGGCCAGCCGCTCCAGCCGGGCGAGATCATCCACCGCCGCGTAGAGATCGGCCGGGCCGCCGATATGAAAAGTGGTATGGCGCGCCAACGGCTCGTCGGCGGCCATCGTGATCCCCAGCGCCTCCACCGCCTCGTAGAAGGCCGGCGGCGCAGGGATAACGACACGGTGACACGGCGAAGTGTCAAACTGCCACACATCTGAATCGCCGTGTCGCCGTGTCACCGTGTCCCCAACTCCCGTGCGCGCAAACCCGCCAACAGCAACTGCCCCACCTGATTGCCGTCGCCCGCGCTCAGCGTGACGACGACATCGTCCGGCTCGACGTGGGCCAGCAGGTAGTCGGCTGCCGCGGGGATGGCGCCTACATAATGCACGGCCGGGTGATCCATGCGCGTCAACAGGTGCGTGCTGTGGATCCCCAGGTCTATCTTCTCGCGCGCCGGATAGATGTCGAGCAACAACACCTGATCCGCGTCATCGAAGCAGCGCGCGAAGTCGTTCAAGAGGGCGCGCGTGCGGCTGAAGGTATGCGGCTGAAATACCGCCCAGATGCGCCGGCTGCCGTAGCGGATGCGCGCCGCGGCAAGGGTAGCGGCGATCTCGGTCGGGTGATGGCCGTAGTCGTCAATGACCACCACTCCGGCCGCCTCGCCGATCACCTCGAAACGCCGGCCCGCGCCCGTGAAATCGCGCAACATGGCCGCGGCCCACGCGGGCTTCACGCCGTGCCAGTGCGCCGCCGCTATAGCCGCCAGCGCATTGCGCACGTTGTGTGGACCGGGAATCGCCAGCGAAAGGGATGCCACCTGGACGCCGTCCAACCAGACCTCGGCGTCGAGGCCCCCGCGCGCGTTCGGCGTGAGGTTGCGCGCCTGCCAGTTCGCCTCCGGCGACAGGCCGTAGGTGCGCACCGTCACGCCCGGCCGGACGGCATCGCTCAGGCCCGCGCTGCCGGCGTCGTCGGCGCACAACAGCAAGAAGCCCCATTCCGGCAGCCGGCCGACGAACGCGCGAAACGCCTCGACGAACGCCTGCGGCGTGGGGTAGCAATCCACGTGATCCCACTCCACGTTGGTCACCACGGCCGTCTCCAGCTCGAGGCCCAGGAACATGCGGTCGTACTCATCGGCCTCGATGACGAACGGCCCCTGGCCCGCGTGCGCCGACACCGCGCCGCTGGGAAGCCCCTCGGCCGGGCCCACCATCACCCGGCCGCCGATGATGAAGCTCGGATCGAGGCCGGCGCGCATCAGGATGATGGCGATCAGGCCGGTGGTCGTCGTCTTGCCGTGGCTGCCGGCGACGCCGATGCCGTGTTGTCCGACCATCAGGGGGCCGAGGAAATCGAATCGCTTGACGACCGGAATGCCGGCCGCGTGCGCGGCCACGACCTCGGGATTGTCTTCAGGCACCGCGGAAGAGATGAGCACCAGATGCGCGCCCGCGATGTTCTCCCCGCGGTGCCCGTGATAGACCGTTGCGCCGTGCTTCGCCAGCTCCGCGGTCACCTCGTTGGGCCGCTGATCCGACCCCGAAACCGTGTAGCCCCTTTGCAGCAACAGCTCGGCAATCGCCGAGAGGCCCGTCCCGCCGATGCCGACGAGATGGATGTGCGTGCGCCGACGTTCGGCCGACGGCACGTTCAAGAGAGCCGCCCAGGCCGGCGGTTGCGACCGGCCGGAAGATATCGTCTCGCTCATTTGAGCACCCGCATGATCATCATGAACACCACCAGGATAACCAACAGCCACCACGGCAGGACGGCCGGCGGCAACAGCTTCAGCATGGTCGTGTAGAAGTCGGTGAACGGCTGGCGGATCAGGCCGCCGGGCCAACCCGCCTTGTCCAGGTAGAACCAGATGCTGCCGGCGAACAGGTAGCCGTTCAACAGGCCGGTCCCCAGGCTGAAGAGCCAGTTGGAGCCCTTGCCGGGAAAGGTGAGGGTTTCCCCCTCGTAGCTGATAAACGTCATCACCAGCGTGAACACGGTCGCCATCGCGTTGCTGAGCAGTTGCACCGCGGCCGGCTCGCTGGCGAAGAACGCCATCAGCATCATCCAATACTTGTAGCCGGGCGCGGTCGGCTGGGTGAGCAATTGGACTACCATCAGCGTGATCAGCAACATGGTCGTCGCGCCCAGCTCGCGCCAGATGCCGCGCGCCACGCCGATCAGGCCGAAGACGACCCACACCGTGACGAAGACGATCTCCACCGGGCCCATGCGCTACCCTTTCCTGGCGCTCAGCCGCGCGGCCATGAAGATGAACACCACGATCAGGCCGGCGATGAAGAAGTGCGCCGACGGGTGGTTGCCCAGATCGCGCAACAAGCGCAATATCTCGCCTTCGACGGCCGCAACGTTGCCGGTGGCCGCCACGGCCGCCGGCGGCGCCGTCGGCGTCATGCCCTTGATCCCCAGCGGCGTCGGCAGGATCGCCAGCTCCGGCACGAGCACGGCCAACGTGTACGCGATGACCAGGTAGCCGTTCACCAGGCCCAGGAGCAGGCCGGTGAACGAGAAGCGGCCGCTGAGCCTGAAGCGTTGCAGCGAGCCGACGAGCACCCCGACCAGCACGAAGAAATAGAAGACGACCAGGTAGAAAAAGGCCGGTCGCGTCGGATCTATGAGCCCTTTGCTCGACTTGCCGAACACCTCGCCCAATGCTTTGGCCGAATCGGCCGATGCCAGGGCCTCAAGGCCGCCGGCCGCGAAAAAGACCCACAGACGGTTGGCGATCGTGACCAGCTTCGGGCCGAACGCGCGCAACACCACCAGGCCGGCCAAAAAGATGACCAGGGTCAAAATAGAGCCGCGCGGCACGCGCAGGAAGCCGATCAGCCCGAAGGCCGTCATCGTAATGGCGATCAACAGCACAATGAACAGGATCATCGCCGGCTCACCTCGTGGGCTGCGATCGCGTGCCGGCCAACGCGCGCAACTGCGCGGCGATATTGGCCGCGGCAGCGGGTTGCGCCAGCGACCGGCTGGCCCGCGCCATCGCGGCCATCCGTTCGGGCGCAGCCAACAGCCCCAAGACCGTCTCCACCAGCCGGCCGGCCAGCTCGCCGTCCTTGACCACCAGCGCCGCCCCCCGGTCGGCCAGGTAGGCCGCGTTGGCCTCCTGATGTTGGCCGGAATAGGGATAGGGCACCAGGATGGCCGGCAACCCGACGGCCGGAAACTCGCCCAGCGTCGCGGCGCCGGCGCGCGCCACCGCCAGGTCGGCGGCCGCCAGCGCCAACGGCATCTCGTGCAGGTACGGATAAGGGTGGTAGCGGCCGGCCGCGGCCGCGGGCAAAGCAGCCGCGGCCCGCGCGACCTCGTCCCAATTCAACGGCCCGCTCACATGCACCACCTGACAGCGCTCCAACAACGTGCTCAGCCCGGCGAGCAGCGCCCGATTGATGCTGCGCGCCCCGCGACTGCCGCCCATCACCAGCAACACGGGCAGATCGGCCGTCAGGCCCAACGCGGCCCGGGCCGCGGCCCGATCGGCCGTCAACAGCTCGCGGCGCACCGGATAGCCGGTCACCACCGCCTTCTGGCCGAAGTAACGCGCCACCTCGGGAAACGAGACGGCCACCCGCGTCGCCAGGTAGCTGGTCAGGCGGATCGCCTGCCCGGGCGTCACGTCGGGCAGATAGATCAGGATGGGCACGCGCATCCGCCAGGCGGCCCAGGCCACCGGCGCGGCCACGTAGCCGCCCGTCAGAAAAACCACATCGGGCCGGAAATCGGCCAGGATGGACCGACAACGGGCCGCGCCGCGGCGCATCCGCCACAGGCTCCGGAGGGCCGGTCCCAGCGCCTGGCCGCGCACCTGGCCGGTCTCGATGGCTCGAAACGGAATGCCCGCCCGGCCGGCCAGCTCTTCCTCGACCCCGGCCGCCGCGCCCACGTAACAGAACTCGACCGGCTCCCCGACGGCCTCAGCGCCGCGTGCCGCGGCGAGTGCCCCCGGCGGGCTCTGCCGGCCGGCGTCCTGCTTCAGCGCGTCCACCACGGCCAGGATCGGGTACACGTGTCCGCCCGTCCCGCCCCCCGACAACAAGATCCTCATCCGATGTCCTCTTTTCCGCTTTGCCGCGGGCCACGGCCAACAGCAGGCCGATCCCCGCCAGCGACGAAACCATCGCCGAGCCGCCATAGCTCATGAACGGCAGCGCCTGGCCGGTGGCCGGGATCAGCGCCAGCGAGGTGCCGATGTGAATCGAGGCCTGGGTCAAGATCCAGGTCGTCACGCCGAGCGCCAGCAAGGTGCTGAAACGGTCGGCCGCGCCGAGCGCGATGCCCAACCCGCGATAGCCCACCGCCGCATAAAGCGCCACCACCGCCAGTTGCCCCACCGGTCCCAGGTCCGCGCCGATGTTGGCGAACAGGAAATCGCTCCACAGGAGCGCCACCGACAGCTTTTGATTCCAGACGCTGGCATCGGGCAACAGGCCATCGCGACGACGCATCAGCTCGATGGCGCGGCGGACGTTTTCCGGCGCCATGCTGGGATCGGAAAGCATGTTCCACCAGCCGGTGATCCGCTCCAACGCATACGGCGATTGCCAGAGCACCAGGACGAACATCACGGCCCCGATCGCGACCACCGCCATGAGCTGCTTGATGTCGGCGCCGCCCACGAAGAAGATGACGCAGCCGATCGTCAGCACGACCAGGGCCGTGCTCAGGTTCGGCTCGATCATGATCAGGGACGCCACCAGCCCCATCAGGATCGCGAAGGGGATCAGCCCGCCGCGCACGTCCGCGAGCTGGCGGCCCTTCGACGCGACCCAGGCCGAAACGTAGACCACCACCGCCAGCTTGGCGAATTCGCTCGGCTGGATGCTGCCGAAAAAGGTACGGCGCGAACCGAACCGTTCATCGCCGAAGAGATAGACCGCCGCCAACGAGATCAGCGCGGTGATCATGAGCGGAATGGCCAGCTTCGGCCACCAGTCGAGCGGCAGGCGCGCAAAGATCACCATGATCACCAGGCCGGCCACCACCCAGCCGAGCTGCCGCTGGAAATAATACACGCCGGCGCGATAATACGTCGCGCTGAACACCATCACCAGGCCGAACGCCAGGAGCATGGCCAAGATGGCGAGCAACGGATAATCCCACTGGCCGGCCGCGGCGCGCGCTACAACCGTGCCGCCGCGCGCCCGCGACGCGGCCGGCGCGGCCGCGACCGTCTTGTAGGCGCGCGACGCCGGCCGCGGCGTTGCGGTCGGCCGGCCCGAACGGCCGGCACGATCCGATGACGACGCCGAACGTCCGCTCATGGCAACGCCTCCACCAACGCCCGAAAATGCTCTCCGCGCGCTGCAAAATCCCGATACGCATCGAAGCTGGTGCCGCCCGGCGACAACAACACCACGTCGCCCGGCATCGCCACCCGCGCGGCCGCGGCCACCGCCTGCGCCAGATCGTTGCAGCGGGTCATCGCCACCGGTTCGCGGCCGTGATCGGCCGCGAACTTCTCCAGCGCGGCCTGGATCAGCCCGGCCGCCTCGCCGAACAGGATCACGTGGCGCACATGCTCATGGATGGCCGCCGCGCACTCGTCCCAGGGCAGGTGCTTATCGCGGCCGCCGGCCAACAACACGATCCGTCGCGGGGCCGCGGCCTGGTCGGTCGGCCGGCCGGCGATCGGCTCCGCAAAGGCGCGCAGCGCGGCCATGGTGCGTTCGGGCGCGGTCGCGATCGAATCGTTGACCCAGGTCACCCCCTCGCGCTCGCGCACGATCTCCAGCCGATGCGGCACGCCCCCGAAGGTGATCGCCACCTGGCGCATGGCGGCCGCGGGCGCGCCGGCCAATCCCGCCAGGCAACAGGCCGCCAGGATGTTCGCCAGGTTGTGGCGGCCGCGCAGGCGCACCTCCTCGGCCCGACAGATGAGCGCATCGGGTTGGCCCGCCTGGCGCCAGATCAGCACGGCCGACGCGCCGGCCCGGCCCAGAAACGCGCCCGCCTCCACCTCGGCCTCCAGGCTGAAGCCGAGCCGGCCGGCCCGCAACGGGAAATAGACGGCCTCCTGGCCCTCGCCGGCCGCGATCTGGCAGCGGCCCGAGCGCAACCAGGGCCCGGTGTAGCCGTCGTCGGCGTTGAGCACGCAAAAATCGCCGGCGCCCTGGAAGCGCAAGATGTTGGCCTTCGCCGCGGCATAATGGCTCATGGACGGATGACGGTCCAGATGGTTCGGCGTGATGTTCAGGATGCCGGCGATGGCCGGACTGCGGTCGAACAGCTCCAGTTGAAAGCTCGACAGCTCCATGACGACCTTGTCGCCCGGCCCCACCTGATCGAGCCGGTCGAGCAGGGGCGTGCCGATGTTGCCGCCGACATGCACGGTATCGCCGGCGGCCTCCAACATCAGGCCGGTGAGGGTGGTGGTGGTCGTCTTGCCGGCCGAGCCGGTGATGCCCACGATCGGCGCCCGACAATAGCGCAAGGTGAGCGCGGCGTCGTTGGTGAGCGGGATGCCGCGCGCCACGGCCTCCTGCACGATCGGGATCGCCGGCGAGACGCCGCCGCTGAGGCAGAGCAGATCGGCTTCGTCCAACAGGCTCGACGGATGGCCGCCGAACACACAGCGCAGCGTGGGGCGGCTCGCCTGGGCCGCGGCGAACGCCTCGAGCGCGGCCGCCACCCCGGCCAGCTCCGAGGCGGGCCGCACGTCGCTGAGGGTCACATGCGCGCCGGCCGCCAGGAAGAAACGCGCCGCGGCCGTGCCCTGCCGCGCCGCGCCCAGGATGACGACCCGCCGGCCGGCCGGCCCGCGCTGCGAACCATGCCCGTTGGCTTGGGCTGAAGCCGAATACTGCACCGCCACGCTCATCTCTCACCACCCATCAGTCCGAGACCACCACCCACGCGCCCGGCCAGAGCGCCTGAAAGCGCGCCATCAGTCGGTCGGCGTACGCCTGCGCATCGGCCCGCGGCACCACCCAATCGCGGTAGTGCACCTCGACCAACGTGCCGGCTTCGCTCAACGTCCCGTCGGCATGCACCTCCAGCGGCAACCACGTCAGTTGCACCAGCAGCAGATGGATGCGCGCCTGATCGGAGCCGAGGCGCGCGCCGCGCAGGCCGGCCAGCGCATCGGCCACCTGGCCGAGCGCCGTGTAGGCGATGCGCAGGGCGCGGCCCTGATCGCCCTGGGCCAGCGCCGCGGCCAGATCGCCGCGCAGCGGATGGAGCACGCGCAGGATCAGGCCGCCCGGACTGGCCTGGCTCGGCGGCGGGGCGAACTCCTGGCCGGCCGGAGGCAGGATGCCGCGAAAGTGCATGATCTCGGACATATCACCCCCGCTAAAGCAGCGCCAACGCGATTCCCAACATGGCCGCCAACATGCTGACGATGAAAAAGCGAAACATCACGTGCGTTTCCGACCAGCCCAACAGCTCGAAGTGATAGTGCAGCGGCGCCATCTTGAAGATGCGTCGGCCCTGGCCGGTGCGCCGTTTGGTCCACTTGAAATAGAGCACCTGCAAGCTCACCGAGAGGGTCTCGGCCACGAACACGACGCCGATCACGGGCAACAGCAGCCACTGGCCGGTCATCAGCGCCACGACGGCCAACGCCGCGCCCAACGCCAGCGCGCCGGCATCGCCCATGAAGAGCTGGGCGGGATACGCGTTGTACCACAGGAACGCGAAGAGCGCGCCGGCCATCGTGAAGCAAAAGGACATCAGCGGGTACTGCTCCTGCAAGATGGCGATGACGCCGAACGCCGCGAACGCCACAGCCGAAGTGGACGCGGCCAAGCCGTCCAGCCCGTCCGTCAGGTTGACCGCATTGGTCATGCTGACGATGATGAACGTCGCGATCGGAATGTAGAGCAACCCCAGGTCGATCTTCTGTTGCACCCCGGGAATGGCGACGCTGTGGATGTCGAGCACGAAATAAAGCCCGCAGGCGATCGCCAGCGCCAGGATCGTCTGATAGGAGGCCTTGACCCGCGCGATCATGCCCTGGCCATCGTTGCGGTTGCCCCGGATGCCGGCCAGGTCATCGCGCGCGCCCAGATAGCCGAACGCCGCGATGACCACCAGCGGGAAGAGGATGCTCTTGCCGATGAGCGGACTTCCCTCCGCGAAGTTGAAGATGCGCAGGATCGCCTTGCCCCACGTCAGGCCGCTCAGCAGGTTCGCCAGGTTGAGCACCACGGTGATGAGGAAGACCGGCACCAGGAAGAGGATGCCGCCGATGGTGGGCGTGCCGGTCTTCACCTGATGGCCGCCGGGCTCTTCGATGTGGATCTTCTTGCCGATCCCCCGGCGCTTCAGTTCGCTGATGAGCGGCCGGCCCCACACCACCGCCATCAGGAACGAGACGGTGGCCAGGGCCAGGGCAAACGAAACAGGGTGCGCTTGTTGCATGATAGCTCAGCTCTCGCTTTCGGCCGGCTGCGCCAGCGCCTCCACGATGTCCTCCATCGCCAGCGCCCGCGAGCCTTTGATCAGGACGATGTCGCCCTCGCGCAACAGGCCCAACAGGATCGCGATGGCGTCGTCTTTGTTGGCCGTCGTGTAGATGTGGGTGCGCGGCATCCCGACCGCCAGCGCCTCATCGGCGATCCAGCGCGCCCGCTCGCCGACCGTGATCAGCTTGTCGGCCACCTGGGCGGCGCGGCCGCCCACCAGCCGATGGCCGGCCTCCTCGTAGGAGCCGAGCTCCAACATGTCGCCCAACACGGCAATCGCCCGATGCGTGTCGTTGCACAGGTCGTCGAGCAGGTTGAGCGCCGCCAGCATCGAGGCCGGGCTGGCGTTGTAGGTGTCGTCTATGAGCATGGAGCCGCGCAATCCCCGCACCACCATCAGGCGCAACTGGCCGCGCTGCTGTTGCAGGCCCTTGATGATCTCGCTCCAGCTCAGGCCTTCCACCAGGCCCACCGCGGCCCCGCGCAGCGCGGTATGCACGCTGTGGCGGCCCAACATCGGCAGGTGGACGTGCAAGACCTCCCTGCCGTAGTGGAAGCGGAAACGGATCCCCTCCAGCCCTTCGCTCCTGATCTCGTCGGCCCACAGGTCGCTCGTGTCGTCCAGGCCGTAGGTGAAGACGCGCGCCGCGGTGCGGCCGGCCATGGCGCTCACCAGCGGATCGTCGGCGTTCAGGATGGCCACGCCCCCTTCGTCGGCCGGCGGGAGCGCCTGCACCAGCTCGGCCTTCGCCTGGGCGATGCGCTCGATGGTGCCCAGCCGCTCCAGGTGGGTCGGGCCGACGTTCGTCACCACGCCGATGCGCGGCCGCGCGAGCCGGCACAGGTTGGCGATCTCGCCCAGCGCGTACATGCCCATCTCCAGCACCACCCGCTCGTGGCGCGGGGTCAACTTCAACAGGGTGAGCGGAAGGCCGATCTCGTTGTTCAGGTTGCCCTCGCTGCGCAGGGTGACGAAGCGCTGCGCCAGGACGTTGGCGATGATCTCTTTGGTGGTCGTCTTGCCCACGCTGCCGGTCACGCCGATCGCGATGGCGGGCATCCGCCTGCGCCACCAACCGGCCAGCTTCTGCAACGCGGCCAGGGTGTCGTCTACGATGAAGAGATAGGGGCCGGCGCTCCCCGCGCCTTCGGGCCGGCGCACGGCGCCATCGGGCAGGAGGAACGTGCCGACCAACCCCATCTCCAGGGCCTTCGGCCCGGCCAGGGCGGCCCGCGCGCCGCGCGCGAACGCGTCGGCCAGGTAGAGATGGCCGTCCGTCTTCTCCCCGCGCAGGGCCACGAACAGATCCCCCTCCTGGACCACGCGCGAGTCAATGACCACGTTGTGGATGGCCCGGCCGGCCAGCTCGGCGGGCGCCGGGGGCGTCTCGCCGATCAGGGCCTGCCAGATGTCTGAAAGCTGCAACATCGCTGTCCCGTCCATCGTCTCGCGAAATGCTTGCGCCGTCGAACCCCTGCTCATGGATCGCGCGCGTCGGCCGGGATGCGCAGGATGCGCACCGCGTCCTGCGCGACCTTGCCGAACACCGGCACGGCCACCTGCTCGGCCCAGCGCGAGGTCTTGGGTCGGTCGAGCTTGACCAGGATGACCACCTGCGGGTCGGCTGCGGGCAGGAAGCCCGCGAAGCTGGTGATCGTGTCGGGGCTGGTGTAGCCGCTCGCGGTCGAGATCTCGGCCGTGCCCGTCTTGCCGGCCACCTTGTAGCCCGGCACGAACCCGCGGTACGACGCGCTCTCCACATTGTACACCATCATGCGGGCAAGCGCCTTAGCCGTCTCCGGCCGGATCGGATAGCCCAGGACGCGGGCCGGCAGCTCGTAGATCTGGCCGTCCTGCACCAGGGCCCGGGCCACGCGCGGCTGATAGCGCGTGCCGCCGTTGGCGATCGTTGCCACCGCGTTGATCATCTGGAGCGGCGTGGCCATCAGCGCCTGGCCGAACGAATTGGTCGCCTGATCGAAACGACTCCAATAAGGGTTGCCGGGTTCCTTCAAGAAGCCGGCGTCTTCCAGATTCAAGTCTACCTCGGTCAGGCTGCCGAAGCCGAACTGTCGCACATAGCGATAGAACGTGTCGGCCCCCATGTCGAGGCAGATGCGCGCGGTGACGACGTTGATGGATTTGGCGAGCGCGTACTGCACCGTGACGGTGCCGTACGTCTTGTTTTCCGCGTTGCGGATCGGCTGGCCGTCTACCATCAAGAGGCCGGTATCCGTGAAGGTCTGTTCCGGCGTCACCTGGCCGGCATCGAGCGCGGCGGCCATCGTCACCAGCTTGAACACCGAGCCGGGCTCGTAGCGGCCGCTGATGGCCGCGTTCGCCCACCATGCGGGATCGGCGGCCGAATAGCGGTTCGGGTCGTAGGCCGGGTAGTTGGCCAGCGCCAGGATGCCGCCGTTGCGCGGGTCCATGACGATGATGGTGCCGCCGGTGGCCTTGTAGGCCGCCACGGCCTCGGCCAGGTGGCGCTCCACGACGTGCTGGAGGGCCGCGTCCAGGTGCAGGACCAGGTCGTGGCGGCCCGGAGAGGGCAGATAAATGCGCCACTCGTCGGGGAGGGGCTGCGGCTTGCGGCCGATCTGCCCGGCCGGCAGTTCGGTGCGGCCCATCAGCCAGCTATCGTAGCTGGCCTCTACCCCGTAAAGCCCCTGGCGGTCGTAATTGGTGAAGCCGATCAGATGCGCGGCGAGGCCGGCCAGCGGATAGGTGCGCGCGCGGCGATCGTCGGCCCACACTGCGTCGGGCCGGCCGAGTGCGTTCAGCTCGCGCGCCGGCTTCTCGTCCACCCCCCGCGCCAGGATGACCAGCGGATAGGTCACTGCGAGACTGGCCTGGATGGCGGCCACGTCCCGGTCGAGGATGCGGGCCACGTCGGCGATCAGCCGGTCGCGCTGCTCGTCCTTCCTGATCTCCTGCGGCCGGGCATAAACCTCCCACGCGAAGGTGTCGGTGGCAAGCAACAGGCCGTTGCGATCCACGATGCGGCTGCGCGGCACGTCTTGCGCCTGCGCCGGCGGATCGCCGGGCAGGGGAGCGCCGGCCAAAGCCCAATAGGCCGTTCGGGCGATGATCGCCAGGATGACGATGACGAAGAAGGCCATCACCAGCCAGACGCGCCACGGCGGCACCGGCGCGCCCTCCGTCGGCTGGACATCTTGCGCGGGCCGCGCCGCGCCGGCGCTCGCCTCGGCCGGGGAAGCGGATGGGCGAGAGCTGGCAACTGATCGGCGTCTCCACCGCGGCGTTTCGTCCATGGGCGGCTTTCTGCGCGACGAATCGGCTCAGCGAATCCGGGCGGCGATGGATGCGATGGACGCGGCCGGTTGCGGCAGGCGGTCCACGAACTGACGCCAGGCGGATAGCAGAGAGCTGGAAACGGACGAACGATCGGCCGGGACCTGCGCCGGGACCGGCACCTCCAGGACGACGGGGGCAGAGGCCGGCACCAGGCCCTGTTTGCGCGCCTGCTCTTCGATGTAGGCGGGATGGTTCCAGCGCGCAACCTGCACCATCAGCGCGGCGTTCTCGCGCTCCAGGCGGACGATGGCCGCTTCAGTGCGCGCGGTATCTTTCTGGATCTCGGCGACGATGCTGGACTGCCACAGATAGATACAGGCCAACAGGCAAACAGCAGCGAAGAGCAATGCAAGCTGGATGAGCCAGGCGCTGGGGACAGATGCCAGGCCGCGTTGCAGCGGACCCCAGCTCGCGCCTCCCAATGGTCTGGCGACCGTAGTGCGGTGCAACATCGTCCCTCCTGGTTGAACTCGGCGATGATTTCTGCGGCCGGGCTGGTGGCATCAGCCCATCCGCGCCGCTCACAGGCGTTCGGCGATGCGGAGTTTGGCGCTGCGGCTGCGCGGATTCGCGACCACCTCTTCCCCGGTCGGCTGGATCGGCTTGCGGGTCACCAGGCGAAGCGTGGCCCGATGGCCGCACCGACACACCGGCAGGTCGGCCGGGCACAGGCAATCGCGCGCTTCGCGCTGCATGAACTGCTTCACGATCCGATCCTCGAGCGAGTGAAACGCGATCACGGCAAGTCGCCCCCTCCGCGCCAGAAGGGCGACCGCCTGCGGCAAGACGGCTTCGAGCGCACCCAGTTCATCGTTCACCGCGATCCTGAGCGCCTGGAACGTGCGGGTCGCCGGATGGATGCGGCGTTCCCCGCGGCCGCCAACCGCCCGAGCGACGATCTCGGCCAGCTCGGCCGTGGTGCGCACCGGTCGGCCGGCAACGATGGCCCGGGCGATGCGCCGGGATGCCGGCTCTTCGCCGTAACGATAGATGATCTCGGCCAGCTTCTCCTGCGGCCAGCGGTTGACGATCTCGTCGGCCGTCAGCGGCGAACGCGGATCCATGCGCATGTCCAGCGGTCCGGCGACCAGAAAGCTGAACCCGCGCGCATCGCCGGCCAGTTGAAACGACGACACTCCCAGGTCGAGCAACACCGCATCCACGTCGGCGAAGCCGTGGTCGGCCGCCACTGCGGCCAGATCACGGAAATTCGCGTGCACGAGGGTGGCGCGCGACCCGAAGGGCGCCAGCCGGATGCGCGCCCGCTCGACCGCCTCGGGATCGGCGTCGAGACCGAGGAGCCGGCCGTCGGGCGCCGTGGCCTGCAAGATCGCCTCGGCATGGCCGGCCCCGCCCAACGTCGCGTCCACGCACGCCGCGCCGCTCCGCAGAGCCAATCCGTGGAGCACCTCGCGCAGCAAGACCGGAACGTGCGTCATGTTCACAAGTTAAGCGCCAGGGCGTTCACCTTCGACGGATCGTCGCCGGTTGCCCGCGCCTGCCGCTCGACGACCACCTGCTCGCAGCGAGCCTGCCAGCGCTCGCGGCTCCAGATCTCGACCCGATCGCCGTTGCCCAGGATCGTGACATCGGTGCCGAGTTCGGCGTGACGCCGCAGCGCAGGGGGGATGACGATGCGACCCTGGCGGTCTATCTCGGCCTCGTTGTAGGAGAAGAGGAAGCGGACGGTGTCGTCTATGTCGCCGCGATCCTGGCTGGCCTGGCGCGCGCGTTCGGCCATGCTCTGCCACAGGGCAAGCGGCAACACGTTGACCTGGCCGCGCGTGCCCCGGCCGATCATCACGACGGCTCCCAGCTCCTCGCGATGACGGGCGGGCAACGAGACGCGGCCCTTGTCGTCCATCGTGTGCTCATATTCGCCCGAGAACATGGCAGCGCATCTCCGTTCGTTCACAGCGGCCTGTTGGGATGATATCCCAATTTATTCCATGAAATTCCGCTATATGGTTTACTATACCACCCTTTTTCCCAAATGTCAACTGGCAAATGAGGAAATGGCAATAAATTTAACCTAAAGTCTGAATCGCCAATTCGCCAACGGGGCCGGGGCATGGGCCTGGTGATTTTCTTCTGCGGCGTGCTCTGCCTGCTGGTGCCTGTGATCGCCTATACTGTGCCCGCGATCCGCCACGCCGAGACGATCCTGCCAGATCACGATCTGGCCGTTGCGGCCTGATCCGTCTCGTTTGCCAGCTCGCGCGCCTTGTGGTACACTACGCGGCGATCCGTGCCCCGCGCATCCGAACGATGCGAAACGATGCGCCGGGGTCTGGCAGGAGCCATCCCGTCTTCATCGGCCATCTCTTCTGCCGGAGATGTGACCATGCTCGCCAAAGTCTTCAGTTGCGCGCTGATCGGCCTGGAAGGCGCCGTGGTAGAGGTGGAAGCCGACCTGAACCCGCGCTCGTTGCCCTCGGTCACCATCGTCGGACTGCCCGACACGGCCGTCAAGGAGTCCACCGAGCGCGTGCGGGCCGCCATCTTCAACTCCGGGCTGAGCTATCCGCGCGGCCGGCTGACGGTCAACCTGGCCCCGGCCGACCTGCGCAAAGAAGGCCCGGCCTACGATCTGCCGATCGCCGTCGCCCTGTTGATCCTGGCCGAGCAGGTGCCCTCCGACCTGGAAGGCGCGCTCTTCCTCGGCGAGCTGTCGCTCGATGGCTCGGTGCGCCACGTCAACGGCGTCCTGCCGATGGCGCACCTGGCGCACGAGCAGGGGTTCAAATCCCTCTTCGTGCCGCAGGCCGATGCGCCCGAGGCCGCCCTGATCGAAGGGATCACCGTCTATCCGGTGGACACCCTCGGCCGGCTGGTGGCCCACCTGCGCGACTATCACCCCATCGAGCCGTACCGCGCCACCCTGGATCTCGACGCCGATCCGCCGACCTATGCGGCCGATTTCCAGGACATCAAGGGACAAGAACACGTCAAGCGCGCCCTGGAGGTGGCCGCGGCCGGCGGCCACAACGTCCTGATGAGCGGGCCGCCCGGCTCGGGCAAGACGCTGCTTGCCCGCTCTCTGCCGTCCATCCTGCCCCGCATGACCCTCTCCGAGGCGCTGGATGTGACGCGCATCTACTCGGTGGCCGACATGTTGCCGGCCGACACTCCGCTGATTCGCCAGCGGCCGTTCCGCGCGCCGCACCATACCATCTCGCACGCGGGGCTGGTGGGGGGCGGCCACTGGCCGCGGCCCGGCGAGATCAGCCTGGCGCATCGGGGCGTGCTCTTTCTGGACGAGCTGCCCGAGTTCGGCCAACACGGACTGGAGGTGCTCCGCCAGCCGCTGGAAGACAAGGTGGTGACCATCTCCCGCGCCGAGGGGAGCCTCACCTTCCCCGCCAACTTCATGCTGGTCGGCGCGATGAATCCGTGTCCATGCGGCTGGTACGGCGATCCCGATCACGAATGCACGTGCAGCATGACGTTGATCAGCCGGTACCAGAAGCGGCTCTCCGGGCCGCTGCTCGACCGCATTGATATCCATGTGGAGGTGCCGCGCGTGCCGTTTCAGAAGCTGAGCGACGAGCGTCGCGGAGAGCCATCGGCGACGATCCGGGCGCGCGTCGAGGCCGCGCGCGAGCGCCAGACGCGGCGCTTCGCGGGCACGAAGCTGACGTGCAACGCGGACATGGGGCCTACGCAGGTGCGCGATTATTGTCAGGTGGACGAGACCGGCCGTCAGCTCCTGGCCACCGCCATGCGCCAGCTCAACCTGAGCGCGCGGGCCTATCACCGCGTGCTCAAGCTGGCGCGCACCATCGCCGACCTGGCCGGCTCGGACCGCATCCAGCCGGCCCACATCGCCGAGGCGCTCCAGTATCGGCCGCGGCGGCCGGAGTGAGGTTGCCGTAGAGGGAGGCGCGCCGCGCGCACATGTGGGGCCATAGGGGCATGATGGAGCGCACGGCCATGAAATGCCCGTGCGACCCGGGCGGCGCCCGCTGAAGCGGGCTTGGAGGTTGCGTTTACAAATGAAAAAGCGACCCCCTCCTCGGGAGGGTCGCTTTCGAGATGACAGTACCCCCAGCAGGACTCGAACCTGCGCACCCGGCTCCGGAGGCCGGCGCTCTATCCACTGAGCTATGGGGGCGAATTACGAAGCGATTATACATCACAAGGCAGCGTAACGCCAAATTTCGCGTCGGTTCTTCACCAATCTCAGAACGGAGAGACCCATGAAACACTTTGTCCTGTTCCTGTCTCTGTGTCTCATCGGCGGGTTGTTGCTGTCCGGCTGCGTCGCGGCCGGCGGCACGATCAAGATCGGCCTGCAAGGGCCGATGACGGGCGATTACGCCCTGGAAGGCCAGGGGTTTGAGAAGGCGGTCAAACTCCTGGTCGAGCAGACCAATGCCGCGGGCGGCATCAACGGCCAAAAGGTCGAGCTCCTGGTCGAAGACGACAAAGGGGATCCGAAAGAGGCCTCGCTCGTCGCCGACCGGCTGGCCGCCAAGAAGATCATCGCGGTGATCGGCGCGTACAACTCCAGCGCCACCGAACCGGCCTCGGCGATCTACAATCGCGAGGGCATCCTGCACATCACGCCTTCCTCCACTGCCACCCGCCTGACGCAAAAGGGCTATCAGAACTTCTTCCGCACGGCCTTCCTGGATGATCGCCAGGGCCTCTTCGCGGCCGAGTTCATGACCAAGGTCCTGAACGCCAAGGCGATCGCCCTGTTGCACGACAACTCCACCTACGCCCAGGGCCTGGCCGAATGGACCAAGAAGTACCTGGAAGAGCGCAAGGCCAACGTCGTGTTCTACGATGCCATCAATCCGAAGGATACCGACTTCACGGCCACGTTGACCAAGATCAAGGCGGCCAATCCCGATGTGATCTACTTCACCGGCTACTACGCCCAGGGCGGCCTGCTGCTGAAGCAGGCGCCGCAGGTGGGCCTGAAGGTGCAGTGGATCGGCGGCAACGCGATGAACAACCCCGACCTGATCAAGATCGCCGGGATCGAGAACGCCAAGGGGGTCTATGTGACGACCGAGCCGTTGCCCGGCGACCTGGACTATCCCGAGGCGAAGAAGTTCATCGCCGACTACAAGGCCAAATACGGCAGCGAACCGGAGAGCGTCTGGACCGTCATGGCCGCGGATGCCTATCGGGTGATCGAACAGGCCATCAAGGCCACCAAGTCCACCGATCCGAAGAAGCTGGCGGAATACCTGCACAAGGACTTCAAGAACTTCCCCGGCATCACCGGCCCGATCCTGGGCTTCGACGAGAAAGGGGACCGGCTGGGCACCATCCACAAGGCGTACGTGATCAACGAGAAGGGCGAGTTCGTGCCGAATCCGAAGCAGCCGTAACATGGAACTGCTCGTCCAAAACCTCATCAACGGACTGACGGTCGGCGCGTTTTACGCCCTGGTGGCGTTGGGCTACACCATGGTGTACGGCGTGCTGAAGCTGATCAACTTCGCCCACGGCGACCTGTTCATGTGGGGCGCGTATCTGGGATGGGTGGGGTTGAGCCTGGTGATGTTGCTCGGCCTGCCGCCGGGCGTCTGGGCGCTCGTGCCGATCATCGTCCTGGTGATGGTCACCGTGGCGCTGTTCGGCGCGCTGATCGAGCGCACGGCCTATCGGCCGTTGCGCAGCGCGGGCCGTCTGCCGCCGATCGTGTCGGCCCTGGGCGCGGCGTTCATCCTGGAAAGCCTGGCGCGCAACCTCTTCGGGGCCAGCTACAAGACGTATCCCGGCTGGGCCGAAGTGGCGGGCAGCTTCACGGTGGTGGGCAGCGTCACGATGGGGCTCATGCAGGTCATCGCGCTGGTGATGTCGCTCCTGCTGATGGCCGTGCTCTACGCCTTCGTGAACTACACCCAGGTCGGCACGGCGATGCGCGCGGTCTCGCTCGACCACGACACCTCGCGGCTGATGGGGATCGACGTCAACCGCATCATCACCCTGGTCTTTCTGATCGGCCCGGCGCTCGGCGGCGCGGCCGGCCTGATGGTGGCGGTGCGCTACGGCTCGTTCGACTTCACCCTGGGCTGGACGTTCGGGTTGAAGGCGTTCATCGCGGCCATCCTGGGCGGCATCGGCAACATCCCGGGCGCCATGCTCGGCGGCATGATCCTGGGCATCGTGGAGAGCCTGGGCGCGGGCTACATCTCGCCGCAATGGAAGGACGTGATCGCCTACGTCCTGTTGGTGCTCATCCTGCTGGTGCGGCCCACCGGCCTGCTGGGCGAACGGGTGGCCGAGAAGCTGTGAGGTCCCGGCGTTGTCACGCGCGGGGCCCGAACCCGAAAAACGTCCGCCGGACGTGCCAGGCACCCTTCCAGGTGCCTGGCACGTAAAGCAGCATCAACGGAAACCGAGAGATGCCATGAATGATCTGCTCGTTCGCCTGCGGCGCGTGCCGGCCTCCTGGCTCGCGCCGGGCTTTCTGGTCATCGCCCTGATCTTGCCTCTCTTCCTGGACAACTACCTGTTGGCCGTGCTCTGGCAGGCCGGCATCTACGTCTTGCTGGCGCTCGGCCTGACGATCATCGTCGGCTATGCCGGGCTCTTTCAGCTCGGCCAGGCCGCGTTCTACGCCATCGGCGCCTACACCGTCGCCATCCTCAACCTGTACCTCGGCGTGCCGATCATCCTGGGGTTGCCGGTGGCGGTCGTCCTGGCCGGCGTGCTGGGCTACCTGGTCAGCCGGCCGATCCTCCATCTGCGCGGGGACTACCTTGCCATCGTCACTATCGCGTTCGGCGAGATCGTCCGCATGTTGCTGGTGAACAACCTGTTCGGCATCACCGGCGGCGCGAACGGCCTCTCGGGCATCGCGCAACTCAGCCTCTTCGGCTTCACGTTCGATTCGATCATCAAGAACTATTATCTGGTGGTCTTCTTCGTCGTGCTCACCATCATCGGCGTGCGTCGGCTGGAGAACTCGCGGCTGGGCCGCGCCTGGACGTATGTGCGCGAAGACGAGCTGGCGGCCGAGGCGATGGGCGTGGATACGGTGCATGTCAAGGCGATCGCCTTCGTGTTGGGCTCGGCGCTGGCGGGACTGGCGGGCGTGCTCTACGCCAGCCGCATCACCGTGATCTCGCCCGACGTGGGCCGCTTTCTCGAGTCGGTGATCATCTTCTGCATCGTGGTGCTCGGCGGCACCGGCTCGCTGCCGGGCGTCTTCCTGGGCACCTTCGGCATGGTCGTCCTGCCCGAGCTCTTCCGCTTCGTCAAGGACTGGCGCGACGGCCTGGTGGGCCTGGCGATGGTCCTGATGATGATCTTCCGGCCGGCCGGCCTGTGGCCCAGCCGCCGCGTGGCGGCCGAGCTGGTGGGCGAGGAGATCGAGGAGCCGGCTCTCGAGGGCCGCGGCTAGACGCAAAGGGAGCCAACCACATGGCATTACTGGAAGCGAAGGGATTGACCAAATCCTTCGGCGGCCTGATGGCCGTGCACAACGTGGACATCGCCATCGAGTCGGGCCAGATCATGGGCATGATCGGCCCGAACGGCGCGGGCAAGACCACCGTCTTCAACCTGATCACCGGCATCTACCGGCCCGACCGCGGCACGGTCGTCTTCGACGGCCACGACCTGATCGGCCTCAGTCCGCACGTGATCGCCGAGAAGGGAATCGCCCGCACCTTTCAGACCATCCGGCTCTTCCCCAATCTGACCGTCCTGGAGAACGTCATGTCGGGCCGGCACTGCCGCAGCCGGGCCGGGGTGATCGCCGCGCTCTTCCGCACCCCGCAACAGCGCGCCGAAGAACAGGAGATCCTGGCCCAGGCCGAGCGCCAACTGCGCTTCATGGGCCTCTGGCACTGTCGGCACGAGCTGGCAAAGAACCTGCCCTACGGCGATCAGCGCCGCGTCGAGGTGGCGCGCGCGCTGGCCACCGACCCCCGGCTGCTGATCCTGGACGAGCCGGCCGCCGGCCTGAACGAACAGGAGAGCGCCAGCCTGATGGCCCTGATCCGCCAGATTCGCGACATGGGCATCACCATCTTCTTGATCGAACACGATATGCGGGTCGTCATGGGGGTTTCAGATCGGGTGATCGTCTTGGACAACGGCAGCAAGATCGCCGAGGGCACGCCGGCCGAAATCCAGGCCGACCCGCGGGTCATCGAGGCCTACCTGGGCCGGGAAGATGAGGAGAGGATCCGCTACCATGCCTGAACCGATCCTCGCAGTTCGCGATGTGCACGCTTACTACGGCCACATCCACGCGCTCAAAGGGATCTCGCTGGAGGTGGCGGCCGGCGAGATCGTGGCGCTGATCGGCGCGAACGGCGCCGGCAAGAGCACCACCCTGCGCGCCATCAGCGGCCTGGTGCGGCCGCGCGCCGGCGACATCCTGATCGCCGGGCAATCGGTGCGCGATCGGCCGGCGCACGAGATCGTCTATCTGGGCGTCTCTCACGCGCCCGAGGGGCGTCGCGTCTTCACCACCCTCACCGTCAACGAAAACCTGAACATGGGCGCGTATAGCCTGGGCCGGGCCAAAGAGACGATCGAAGAGCACCGGGAGCGCGTCTTCCGGCTCTTCCCCCGGCTGAAGGAGCGCCGCAATCAGCTCGCGGGCACCCTCTCGGGCGGCGAGCAGCAGATGCTCGCCATCGGCCGGGCGCTCATGTCGGATCCCAAGATCTTGCTGCTCGACGAGCCGTCTCTGGGCCTGGCGCCGCTGCTCGTCAAGGCCATCTTCGAGACCATCCGGCAGATCAACGAAGCGGGGGTAACGATCCTGCTGGTGGAACAGAACGCCCGCGCCGCGCTGCGGCTGGCCACCAAGGGCTATGTGCTGGAAACGGGACGCATCGTATTGGCCGGCCCGGCCGCGCAACTGCTGGCCGACGAGCGCGTGCGCAAGGCGTACCTGGGCGAAGCCTGAGGCGCGGCCGTGCGATCCATCGCGACGATGAACCGGAGCGTGCGCGGCTACCTCATGGTGCTGGTGGCGGCCACCCTGTGGGCCTCGCTCGGCGTCTTCTACAAGTTCCTCATCAACGATTTCGGCTTGCGGCCATTGACCGCGGCGACCCTGCGCGGGAGCGTGGGCGGCCTGCTCCTGCTGCTCGCGCTGCTCGCGCTGCGGGTCGATCTGCGGGTGCCGCGCCGGGATTGGCCCACCTTCCTGGCCTACGGCGTGGTCGGCGTGGCCCTCTTCTTTATTTGTTATGTAAACGCTATCCATCTGGCGGGCGTAGGGGTGGCGGCCGTGCTGATGTACACCTCGCCCGTGTGGGTGGCGCTCATCTCGTGGCGCTGGATGGGCGAGCGGCTGGGCCGGCGGGGAATGGTGGCCCTCGGCTGTGCGCTGGCCGGCGCGGCGCTGGTGGCGCGCATCTACGACTGGGAGGCGTTGCGGTTGAACGGCCTGGGGATCCTGGCCGGATTGGGCGCCGGAATCACCTATGGATTGTACAGCATCTTCAACAAGCTGCTGGTGCGCCGCAACGCGCCGTGGGTGGTGCAGGCCTACGGCTTGCTGATCGGTGCGGGCGTGCTCCTGGTGCTTTTCCCGCCCACCGATCTGGCGCGCGGCTTCGCGTCGCCCCGCGCGATCGCGCTGATCCTGGGCATGGGCATCGTCCCCACGTTGATCGCCAGCCTGGCGTTCACCATCGGCGTGCAATGGATCCCGGTGAGCATGGCCGCGATCGTGGCGATCTGGGAGCCGGCCGTGGCGACGGCGTTCGGCTACCTCTTCTTCGGCGAGCGGCTGGAGCCGGGCCAATGGCTGGGCATGGCCGGCATCGCGGCCGCCGTGTTGCTCCTCCGGCCGGCCGAAGCCCCGCGGCCGGCCGCCTCAGCCGGCGATCCGGGGCGCGAACTCCCAGATCAGGGCCAGCGCGGCGATCGTGATCAGACCGAATTCGACCACCACCCGCCGGCTGATGCGCCCCTGGATCGCGTGTTGTGACAACCCCACCAGATCGTAGAAGATGAGCAGCAGGATCAGGCCGCCGGTCAGGCTTTGCAGGCGCATATAGTTCAGCGCCCAGGTCGCCTCGCCCAGGATCAGCCCGACGATCGCCGCGTAGATGCCCACCTGCAACGTCGGCCGCTGGCTGCCCCGCAACAGCTCCAGCGCCAGGAGCGCGCTGACGAGCATCACCTCGGTGGCCGAGAGGATGCTGCGCACCCGGGTGCGATACACGACCAGATAGAGGACCAAAGCCACCCCGTAGGTCAGCGCGTTCATGGCAAGCCGGGCGCGGCGATAGCCCGTGGCGAACGGGTCAATGGTGTAGTAGACGCCCACCAGGCTCAATCCCAGCGCCACGCCGGTCAAGATCAGTCCGATCAGCCAATACAGGCGCGAGGGCGAACCCGGCAACAGGAGGAGCGCCACGCCGACCAGCGCGACCGGCACGCCCCAGTAGAGCCAGCGCGGGCCGAGCTCCCCTTGCTGGCTCAACGGGTGGACGCGCACCACCGCTTCGACGCCGCTGGCCATCAAGGCGGCCAGGATCAGCGCCAGGGCCGTGTTGGCGGTGATCGTCAGGGCGATCGGCGAGCCGAACACCGTCCCGGCCACCACCACCGTCGGAAACACCAGGAGCTGTTGTGCGACCAGCCCGGCCAACACGACCCAGACCAGCACGCTGATGCGATCGCGAAAATCAGGCAAGCCTGCTCCTCTGGAAAAGAAGGTTCATGACTTGAAGTGCTTGAACTGCGGCAGATAGGGCCGGTTCTGTTCCAGCATCTTGTCGGTCATCTCGCGGATCTCGGCCAGCGAGAGGACGGCGGCGGTCAGCGGATCGTGGGCGATGGCCTGGTAGACCAGCCGCGGGTTGCCCGTGAGCGCGGCCTCGACGGCCAGCTCCTCGATCTGGGCGCTGAGGTTGGTGAGCATGGCGCATTGCGGCGGCAGCGCGCCCACGTACACCGGCTCCAGGCCCTTCTTCGAGGCCCACACCGGCACTTCGACGCACGCACCCTGCGGCAGGTTGGTCACCAGGCCGGTATTCGGCACGTTGCCGTTGAACTGGAACGGCTCGCCGCCCTGCAGTGCGTTGATGATGTACGCGGCGTACTCGTGCCCCCGTTCCAACGAGATCGGCGTCTCCCGCGCGAACCACTGCTTCGCCTCTTCCTTCCAACTGTCCTCGCGCGCCCGATAGTGTTTCAGGATGTAGGCATACTCGCCCGGATTCCAGCCGGTGCCGTGCGTGCAGTACTTTTCGATCAGATCGGGCCGCTTGCGGAACCACCAGTTGTACTCGGAGTTGTGCCCGGACGATTCGGTGACGTAGTAGTCGAGCGCCAGGAACATCTCGTTGCGCACCTGTTCTTCGTTGTAGATGTCCGGGTTCTCGGTGATCGCCTTGCGGATGAGCGGATACGCGTCCTTTCCGTTCCACTCGTACTTCAAGTACCACGCCATGTGATTGATGCCGGCGCAGGTGTAGGTGATCTCCTCGTACGGCGCGCCGATCCAGCGGGCCAACATCATGGCGGTGCCCTGGACGCTGTGGCACAGGCCGGTCAGCTTGATCTTCGTCTCGCGCTGCATGGCGCGGCAGAGCATCGCCATCGGGTTGGTATAGTTGAGCATGGTGGCGTCGGGACACAGGCGCTCCATGTCGTGGGCGATGTCGAGCATCACCGGGATGGTGCGCAGCGCGCGGAAGATGCCCGCCGGCCCGCGCGTGTCGCCGATGTTGATGTCCACGCCGTATTCTTTAGGGATCAAGATGTCGTATTGCCAGACATCTACGCTGCCGGCCAGGATGGTCACCATCACCGCATCGGCGCCTGCGAGCGCCTCCTGGCGGTTGAGGGTCGCGGTGACCCTGGCCGGGTAGTGGCCCATCTCCACGATGCGGCTCACGGCCCGATAGGCGAAGTCGAGCCGCTCCGGGTCAATGTCCATCAGGGCGATTTCCGAATCCTGGAGCAGCGGGAAGGTGAGCACATCGCGGACAAGCCCGCGCGTGAACCCCAAGCTGCCGGCACCGATAAAAGCTAACTTAGTCATGGTAGTCCTTTCGTTGCGCTTTGCTGATTTGCCGATTTGCCGGTTTACCGATTTGCCCCTTCACATCCATCCGTTCTCATATCCCGCCTCGTACATCGCCACGATGTTCTCCGGCGGGCTGACGGCCTGGATGTTGTGGCAGGGCGCGAGGATATAGCCGCCGCCCGCGCCCAGGATGCGCAGATTGTCCAGCACCTCCTGGCGCACCTCTTCCACCGTGCCGAAGGGCAGGGTGTACTGGTTGTCCATGGCGCCGTGGAAGACGAGCTTATCGCCGAAGTCGCGCTTCAGGCCCTCGCGCTCCATCCCTTTGCAACGCCACTGGATCGGATTGAGCACGTCAATGCCCAGGGCGATCATGTCGGGCAAGACCTTGCGGACGGCGCCGTCGTTGTGGTGGAAGACGAACGCGCCGGCGCTGTGCGCCAGGTCAATGATCCGCTTCATGCGCGGCAGGAGGAACTCGCGGATGTGCTTGAGCGAGAACATCAGGCCCTCCTGCGCGCCCATGTCTTCGGCCACGTAGGTGATCATCACCCGGCCCGGGATCTGCTCGTAGATGCGCAGGGTGTTGGTGTAGGCCAGGTCGAAGAGCTTATCCAGGCAGTAATGCACGATGTCGGGATGTTCGACGAGGTCTATGAACGCCTGTTCCTGGCCGCGCAGGTTCTTGTAGATCAGGAACGGCTCGGAGCCGCCGCCCCGGATCGGATGCGTGTCGGCCCAGCCCTTGATCTGTTCCGGGATCTCGCTGTAGTCCCACCAGTCGGGATCGGGCCAGGTGTAGTTGCGCTCGATCTCTTCGACCGAGTTGTACTGCGCCAGCGGGTGATAGACGCACTCGCCGTATGCGCCCGTGCCGTACTCGATATCGCGGTAGCGGCAGCCGAATACATCGGTATGCGGCCTGAGCGGAGGGCCGACGTAGCGCGGGGCGACCGTCACGACGTAGTCCACGTGCAGGCGGTCGAACATCTGCCGGCGCAGCGCATCCACCCGCCGCGTGCCCAGCCGCGCCGCGCGGCCCCCGCGCTTGAACGCGGCGATCAGCGCGGCTTCGCTGTCGGTGCTCAGGCCCAGGTGACGGATCAGCTTGACGGTGGCCTCGATCGTGCCCCAGTAATCCATGGGAACACGGTCGGGCTTCTGACGAGTCAACACGGCGAGCCAGCGCTCGCGCGGGGTCATGGTGTCGTGCGGCATAGATGCGAACTCCCGATGTGTTCGATGGCCGCGGGGCCATCCACGAATGAGATCACGAATGCACGAATGGGTAAAGCCAATTGTACAACCACACAACGGCAATAAGCAAGAAACGTATCCGCTTATGCTATAATTCGACAGGAGCGGGCGGGCTGACATTGCCGCCGAACGCCGCACGGGCATTTCATGCCCGTGCGGCGACCCCCTACGAGCAAAAAGTACGTTGGCCCTGTAATTTGAAAGGAGCGATCATGACCCATCCCTCTCCCATTGTCGTGGACACCTCGGCCGCCGCGCACGCGCGGCTCAAGCCCGTGCCGTTGACCGCCGTGACGCTGGACGACGCGTTCTGGGCCCCGCGGCGAGATCGGTTGTATCGCGCCACCCTGCCGACGCAGTTCCAGCTCATCGAAGAGACCGGCCGTCTCGACAACTTCCGCCGGGTATCCGGCAAGGTTGACCCGGCCACGACCCCCTTCAAGGGCTACTTCTTCAACGACTCGGACGTCTACAAATGGATCGAAGCGGCCTCGTGGGCCATCGCCGCGCGCGATGACCCGGCCCTGAAGCAGATGATAGACCTGGCCATCGCAGAGATCGAGGCCGCGCAACAGCCCGACGGCTACCTCAACACCTATTTCGCGCTCGAACGGGCCGATCAGCGCTGGTCGAACCTGAAGGATGCGCACGAGCTGTATTGCGCCGGCCACCTGTTCCAGGCCGCCGTGGCGCACTCGCGCGCCACCGGCAGCGACCGGCTGCTGAACATCGCCCGACGCCTGGCCGACCACATTTGCGCGGTCTTCGGCCCGCCGCCGAAGCGCGCCGGCACCTGCGGCCATCCCGAGGTCGAGCTGGGCCTCGTGGAGCTGGCCCGCGCCACCGGCGACGAGAAGTACCTGGCCCAGGCGCAATACTTCCTGGACGTGCGCGGGCAGGGGATCATCGGCGGCAGCCCCTATCACCAGGACCACCAGCCGTTCCGCGCGCTCGACCGCCTGGTGGGCCACGCGGTGCGCGCGCTCTATCTCAACGCCGGCGCGGCCGACCTGTACGCCGAGTCGGGCGAAGAGGCCGTGCGGGCCGCGCTGGAGCGCATGTGGCGCAACCTGACGACCCGGCAGCTCTACATCAGCGGCGGCGCAGGAGCGCGGCACGAGGGCGAGGCGTTCGGCGACGACTACGAGCTGCCCAACGCCCGCGCCTACACCGAGACGTGCGCGGCCATCGCGCTGATCATGTGGGCCTGGCGCATGTTGGCGCTCGACGGCGACGCGGCCTACGCCGACATCCTGGAGCTGACCCTCTACAACGGCTTCCTGGCCGGCCTCTCGCTCGACGGCGTGCACTATTTCTACGTCAACCCGCTGGCCAACGACGGCTCGCATCGTCGCCAGCCGTGGTTCGCCTGCGCGTGTTGCCCGCCCAACATCGCCCGGTTGTTGGCCTCCTTGCCCGCGTACTTCTACAGCGTCTCGACCGACGCGGTCTGGTGTCACCTGTACGCGGCCGGCGCGGCCCGGCTGACGTTGCCCGACGGCCGGCCGGTGGGCGTGCGCCAGGAGACGGATTATCCGTGGGACGGCGACGTGACGTTGACGGTGGACGCCGCGGCCGAGTTCGGCCTGCGCCTGCGCATCCCCGGCTGGTGCGATGCCGGCGCGAGGATCACGGTGAACGACGAGCCGGCCGGCGCGGCCCTCAAGCCGGGCAGCTACGCCGAGATCCGTCGGCTGTGGCGGCCGGGCGACGTGGTGCGCCTGCACCTGCCGATGCCGCCCCGCCTCATGCAAAGCCATCCCTACGCGCTGGAGAACACCGGCCGCGTGGCGCTCATGCGCGGGCCGCTCCTCTACTGCGTCGAGGGCGCCGATCACCCGGGCGTGGATCTGCGCGATCTCGCCGTGCCGCGCTGGGCCGCGCCGGCCGTCGTCAGGCGCAACGACCTCCTGGCCGGCGTGGTGACGTTGACGGCCCTGGGCCGGGCGCGGCCGGCCGATGCGCACTGGGCGGGCCGGCTCTACCGGCCGATCACGATGGAGGGCCGTCGGCGCCGCGGCCGGCCGATCACCATCACGGCGATCCCCTACTACGCGTGGGCCAACCGCGAAGCCGGGCCCATGCAGGTATGGCTGAAAGCAGATTGACCTCACAAGGAGCAACGCGATGAAACCGACATTCAACGGCCTCGACATGAGCCTGGGCAACCTGTCCAGGCTCTCCAATGCGGTCACGCGCTCGATCAGCGCGGAGAACTTCACCGGTGCCAAGGGCCAGGGCGGCATGGCCACCGAAGGCACCGGCGCCATCGCCGCCCGCGAGCTGGGCCAGGGCTGGAAGGTCTCGCCGAGCGTGAACCTGGCGGGCAACAGCACCTTCACCCTGGCCGACATCGTCGGGCCGGGCGCCATCCAACACATCTGGCTCACCGTGCATCCCGACTTCTGGCGCCGGCTGGTCTTGCGCATGTACTGGGACGACGAGCCGACCCCCTCGGTCGAGACGCCCCTGGGCGATTTCTTCTGCATGGGCTGGTGTCAACGCGCCAACGTGCAATCGCTGGCGGTGTGCGTCAATCCGGCCGGGGGCTTCAACTCGTACTGGGAAATGCCGTTCCGCAAGCACGCCCGCATCACCGTCGAGAACATCACGCCCGACGAGGTGCGCGGCTTCTACTATCAGATCACCTACACCCTCACCGACGTGCCGGCCGACCGGGCCTATTTCCATGCCCAATGGCGGCGCAGCAATCCCCTGCCCTACAAGCAGGTGCATACGCTGCTCGACGGCGTGAAGGGCCAGGGCCACTATGTGGGCACCTACATCGCCTGGGGCGTCCACAACAACGGCTGGTGGGGCGAGGGCGAGATCAAGTTCTATATAGACGGCGACACCGACTGGCCCACCATCTGCGGCACCGGCACCGAAGACTACTTCGGCGGCGCGTGGGACTTCGAGCAGCCCAAGGGCGAGTATTGCGTCTTCTGCTCGCCCTACTCCGGCCTGCCGCAGGTGATCAAAGGGGACGGCCTCTACCATGTCCAACAGCGCTTCGGCATGTACCGCTGGCACATCATGGACCCGATCCGCTTCCAGCAGGACCTGCGGGTAACGATCCAGGCGCTGGGGTGGCGATCGGCGCTCGAGGGCAAATCGCGCTATCTGCCGCTGCAAGACGACATCGCCTCCACCGCGTTCTGGTATCAGACCGAGCCCCACGCGGCCTTCCCCGCCCTGCCCGATCGGGACGGGCTGGAGGTGATCTGAAATCCGTTTGACAAGAAGCGCCGGATGGGCGATAATAGAGCAATGCCAAAAACGATTTCCTCATGCGCTCGATCCGCGGCTGCGCGTGGATTGAGCCGGGAGCGGCGCCTGCCGCCGTATCGCCGCCACACCAGGTTGTTTGACAAAGCGCGATTTTCGGTGATAATTCGAGCATCAGCTCGCGAAAGGAGGCCAGCGGCAAAGCCACAGCAGACAGCGGTCGTTCTTCGTGTCATCCCATCAATCTTCAACCCGAGGAAGGAGATCGAACATGAAGCGTGTACTCAGCATCATCGGCATCCTCACCGTCCTCTCTCTGCTCCTGACCACCTGCGCGGCCCCGACGCCGCAGGTCGTGGAGAAGGTGGTGAAGGAAACGGTCGTCGTCGAGAAAGAGAAGGTCGTCGAGAAGGTGGCGACCCAGGTCGTCGAGAAGATCGTCGAGCGCAAGGTCGAAGTGACCCCGGCGGTCACACCCGCGCCCACCGAGCTGAGCGGCGTGATGATCGTCGGCCGCGGCGGCGATACCGTGGGCCTGGATGTCGGCCCGCAAACCGACGGCGAGTCGTGGCGCGTGATCGGCGAGATCAACGAGCCGCTGATCCGCCTGGAAGGCACCAGCACCAAGCCGATCCCCTGGCTGGCCGAAAGCTGGGAGACCAAGGATAGCCAGACCTGGATCTTCCATCTGCGCAAGGGCGTCAAGTTCCACAACGGCAATCCGTTCAACGCCGAGGTCGTCAAGTGGAACATGGACCGCTGGCGGGATAAGAACAACAAGTGGCGCTTCGGCAAGACCTTCGAGTATTACGATGCCGAGTTCGGCGAAGAATCGGCCATCACCGACGTGAAAGTCCTTGACGAGTACACCGTCCAGGTCACCCTCAAGCAGCCGTCGGCCGTGCTCCTGGCCAAGCTCTCCCTGGCGGGCGTCTTTTCGATGGTAGATCCGCAGGAAGTGATGAAGCAGGGCGAGAAGTACGGCACGCCGGCCTCCAAGCCGATCGGCACCGGCCCCTTCAAGTTCGTCGAGTGGGTGAAGGACGACCACATCACCCTGGAGCGCAACAACGAGTGGTGGGGCGGTCCCCCGCGCATCGCCAAGCTGATCTTCCGCTCGATCCCCGATAACTCGGCCCGCTTCGCCGAGCTGAAGGCCGGCACGGTCTTCCAGGCCGACCTGGCGCAGACCGACCTGCCGGCGGCTGCCAAAGACCCGAACCTGACGATCTATAAGACGCCGGCCCTCTCCACCGGCTACATCGCCTTCCAGCAGTGCACCCCGCCGTTCGACAAGCTGGAGGTGCGCCAGGCGATTGCCCATGCCGTGAACTGGGCCGCACTGATCAAGCCGTTCTACGGCGAATACGGCCAGCTGGCCGGCTCGTTCCAGCCGCCGGCCGTATTGGGCTCGAACCCCGATGTCAAGCCGTATGAGTACAATCCCGCCAAGGCCAAAGAGCTGTTGGCCAAGGCCGGGTTGCCCAACGGCTTCGAGACCGACTTCTGGTACATCCCGGTCATCCGCGGCTACTTCCCCGACTCCAAGGCCATCGGCGAAGCCATCGCGGCCGACCTGGCCAAGGTGGGCATCAAGGTCAACCTGAAGACCAAGGACTGGGGCGCCTACCTGGAAGACCGCAACAACGGCAAATTCCCGATGTGGATGCTGGGCTGGGGCTCCGACAACGGCGACCCCGACAACTACCTGGGTTGGCACTTCTATCATGACATCGGCAAGCCCAAGAAGGAAGACTGCTACGCCAACGACAAGGTGGCCCAGCTCCTGCTGGAAGGCCGCAAGGAAGCCGACATCGCCAAGCGCGAGAAGCTCTACCAGGAAGCCGAGATGCTGATCCACAACGACGTCGCGCGCATCCCGGTCGTCTGGGTGCAGGGCACGGTGGTCATGCGCAACGAGGTCAAGGGCTACATCCCGGTGGTCTTCCGCTCGTGGTATGAGCACATCTGGTTGACGAAGAAGTAACTATTGTGACGTTCTCAACGTGACGATCAGGGATCAGAAGCGCGAAGGTCTGCTTCTGATCCCTGTTTCCTGTCTTCCGATCTCCTTTGTGGAGTGGACTTGTGGCTCAATACATCATCCGCCGCTTGTTGGCCCTGATCCCGGTCCTGATCGGCGTTTCTCTGGTAGTCTTCTTCCTGATTCGGATGATCCCCGGCGATCCGGTCGTCGTCATGCTCGGCGAAAAAGCCCGGCTCGAGGATATCGAGCGCGTCCGCCACGAGATGGGACTCGACCGGCCGATCTATATCCAATATTTCGAGTGGATGGGCCGCATCCTGCGCGGCGACCTCGGCAAATCCATCATCGGCTATACGCCGGTCATGGATGAACTCAAACAACGGTTGCCGGGCACCATCGAGATGGTGGTTTTCGGCCTGTTGATCGGCGTGACCGTCGGCGTGAGCATCGGCATCATCTCGGCCATCAAGCAAAACTCGTGGATCGACATCGGCACCATGTTCGCGGCCCTCATCGGCGTTTCGATGCCGATCTATTGGCTCGCGCTCATGCTGGTCTACGCGCTGGCGGTCAACCGCAAGATCTTTCCGCCGAGCGCCCGCCTCGACGTAGATTTGACCGTTGTCCGCCACACCGGCTTCATGTTGATAGATACCCTGCTGATGGGCGATCTCAAGCTGTTCGCCAACGCCGTCTGGCACCTGATCCTCCCTTCGGCCGTGCTGAGCACGACGATCATGCCCATCCTGGCGCGGTTGACGCGCTCCAGCATGTTGGAGGTGATGCGCCAGGACTACGTGCGCACGGCGCGCGCCAAAGGATTGGCCGAACAGTTCGTGATCATCCGCCACGCGCTCAAAAACGCGCTGTTGCCGGTGGTCACGGTGGTCGGCCTTCAGTTGGGCGGCCTGTTGGGCGGCGCGATCCTGACCGAGACGATCTTTTCGTGGCCGGGCATGGGCTTGTGGACCTATCGCGCGATCCTGGCTCGCGATTATCCCATCGTCCAGGCCGCCGTGCTCGTCAGCGCCACCATCTACGTCTTCGTGAACCTGCTCGTGGACATTTCCTATGCCTACCTGGATCCGCGCATCCGGTACCGATAATACCCAATGACACACATGACTTTCCAATCATCCACCTCTCACGACACCGAACTGGCCGCCCGTCGCTCGCGCGGGCTGTTTCGCGATGCCGTGCGACGGCTGTTTGCCAGTTGGAACGGCCGCGTAGGCCTGGCCGTCGTCGGCTTCGTCGTCCTGGTCGCCATCGGCGCGCCGATCTTCAGCCCATACGATCCGACCACCGACTCGAACCTGGCCGAGGCGCGGCAGGGGCCATCCTGGCAACATCCCTTCGGCACCGACCGGCTGGGCCGCGATATGATGCGGCGCATCGCACACGGCGCGCGCATCTCCATCGCAGTCGGCCTGGCAGTGGTCGCCGGCTCCAGCATCGTCGGCGTCACCCTGGGCATGTTGTCGGGCTATCTGGGCGGCTCGGTGGATTCGGTCATCATGCGCGTCATGGACGTGCTGTTGGCCTTTCCGGGCATCCTGTTGGCCATCGCGATCGTGGCCGTGCGCGGGCCGGGGCTGCTGAACACGATGCTGGCGGTGGCCGTGGTGGGCATTCCGGGCTATGCGCGCGTCATGCGCTCGATGGTGCTCTCGCTGCGCGAGCGCGAGTTCGTGGTGGCCGCGCGCATGGTGGGCACGCGCGATCGGCGCATCATGCTCCGCCACATCTTCCCGAACAGCCTGTCGCCCCTGATCGTACAGGCCACGCTAGGCATCGGCGGCGCGATCCTCTTCGCGGCCGCGCTCGGCTTCCTGGGCCTGGGCGCGCAGCCGCCCCTGCCCGAATGGGGCGCGATGATCAGCGACGGCATCCCCTTCCTGCGCACCGATCCGCACATGGTCTTCTTCCCGGGCTTCGCCATCATGACCACCGTGCTCGGCTTCAACCTGCTCGGCGACGGCCTGCGCGATGCGCTCGATCCGCAACAAACCATCCGGTAGGGGTGAACATGACGACACGTGATCTGTCACTGCTCGACCGCGCCATCTGCGGCGAGATCTGGGCCGACGACGCCGCCGCGCGCAACCTGGAACGCCTGTGCCGGGAGTGCAACGGCCGCTTCGCCGGCAGCGATGATTACCGCCGCGCGGCCGAGATGGTGGCCGGCTGGTGGCGCGCCATCGGCCTGAGCCACGTGCGGCTGGAGCCGTTCCCCTTCACGGCCTGGGACCGCGGGGCCGCCGCTTTCAGCATGGTCGCGCCCGCGGTGCGCCATTATCCGTGCCTGGCGTTGCCCTACGCGCCCGCGTGCGACCTGGAGGCCGAGGCGCTTGATCTGGGCTTCGGGCTGGAGGCCGATGTGCAGCGGGCCGGCGACGCGCTCCGCGGCAAGATCGCGCTGGTGCAGAACGGCGCGCCGCCCGGCATGAAGCCCGAACACCGGCTCCAGAAATACGCGCGCGTGAAGGCGGCCGGCGCGGCCGCGTTCGTCTTCGTGGACGACCAGCCCGGCATGCTTCCGCCCACCGGCAGTCTGGTCTTCGTCCCGGATGGGCCGCTCGACCAGGCCTTGCCGGCCGTCGGCATCCCCTACGAGGCCGGACGCGATCTGGCGCGCTGGGCCGCGACGGCCGGGCCGCTCCGCCTGCGCCTGCACCTGGAGAACCGGCTGTGGCCGGCCGAATCGTGGAACGTGGTGGGCGATCTGGCCCCCGCGGCGGGCGCGGCCGCAACGGCGCCCGCGTTCATCGTCGCCGGCCACCTGGACGGCCACGACATCGCCCAGGGCGCCATTGACAACGCGTCGGGCATCGCGGCGATCACCGAGGTCGCCCGCGGCCTCTGTAGGGGCGCACGGCTGTGCGCCCTGGCCGATGCCCCGGCAGGCGCATGGCCGTTCGCGCCGGTGCGCTTCATCGCGTTCGGCGCGGAAGAGCTGGGGATGCTCGGCTCCTACGCCTACGTCCGGCAACATCACGCCGAGCTGGACGCTCTCCGCTTCGTGTTCAACCTGGATTGCGTGGGCACGGGCAATCGCGTCGGCTTGGCGCTGCAGGACTGCGGCGAGCTGGCGCCCCTCTTCCGGCAGATGGGGCAGGAGCTGGCGACCGACCTGGACGTCGGCGAGCACCTGGTGCCTTTCTCCGACCAGTTTCCCTTCACCGTGCAGGGGATACCGTCGGCCTTCATCCACACGAGCGGCGATCACGGGCCGCGCGGGTGGGGACACACCGCGGCCGACACCCTCGACAAGGTGAGCGTGCAGGCGATCCGGCTGGCAGCCGCGGCCGTGGCGCGGCTGGTCCTGCGCGTGGCCGCCGATGCGGCCCCGTGGCCGGGCCGGCGCCGCACCCCGGACGAAGTGAAGGCCACCCTGCAAGCCCAGGGCGTGGAGCCGCTCCTGCGCGCCGAACACCAGTGGCCCTTTGATCCTTGATCTCCCCAATATCTGATATCCGATCAATCCACCAGGAGTTCCATGTCTCAACTCACTTCCGCCGACATCATGGCCAACGGCATCCGCATCCATTACTATCGCACCGCACCGACCGCCGCGACGCGACCCTGGCCGTCGCTCGTCCTGTTGCACGGCATCACCGACTCCGGCCTCTGCTGGCCGCGCGTGGTGGCCGCATTGGGGGCCGAGTATGACATGATCCTGCCCGACGCGCGCGGGCATGGACTGTCGGATAAGCCCGCCACCGGCTACGCGCCGCAGGATCACGCGGCCGATGTGGCCGGCCTGATCCGCGGCCTGGCGCTCGACCGGCCGGTGCTGATCGGCCACTCGATGGGCGCGGGCGTGGCCGCGACGACGGCCGCGCTCTACCCCGATCTGGTGTCGGGCGTGATCCTGGAAGATCCGCCCTGGCGCGCCGGGTCGGACGAGGGGTCGCCAGAAGAGCAGGCCGCGCGCGCGGCCGAGTGGCGCAAGGAGATCCTCGACCGAAAGGCCATGCCGACGGCCGAGCTGATCGCTCAGCGCAAGCGCGAACAACCCAAATGGGCCGACGAGGAGTTCGACGGCTGGATCGTCGCCAAGCAGCAGGTCAGCCCGGAAGTGACGCAATACATCACCGCGCCGCGGGAGCCGTGGCGGGAGATCGCGCCGCGCATCGCCTGCCCGGCGCTGCTGATCACCGCCGACCCGGCCGAGGGGGCCATCGTCACGCCCGAAGTCGCAGCCGAAGCGGCCCGGCTGATGCCCAAGGGCCGCGTCGTCCACATCGCCGGCGCGGGCCACAACATCCGCCGCGAACAATTCGAAGCATACATCGCGGCCGTTAAGGCATTTCTCGCCGCTATGTAACGACTGAATACCCAATCCCGGTATTCTCTCAATAACCTGGGGGACGCCGGTCGCCCTGGCCCACGTGGCGTAGCCAGGGCGGGCAGACCGGCTGCAAGCTCACTCAAAGGGGATCTGCGACCCCATAGGCATCAAGCTAACAGGAAGATGGCGTCTTGCGCCACCTTTTCTCTCGCTCGCAGGGGGTCTGCGACCCCCGTCTGGCCGCCTGAGACGACATGTGCAGGCCGACGACGCCGGTCGCAGACCGGCTGGAAGCTGTTTCAAAGCTTAGCTTGATGCCTATGGTCTGCGCCCCCCGCCTTCCCTACGTTTTGAGAAGATACCCGTATGAGGCGATGATAGATGGGGCAGGAGGGGGTCGAACCCTCAAGGTCTCCCGACCGGCAGATTTTAAGTCTGCTGCGTATGCCGATTTCGCCACTGCCCCGACCGCGCGGATG